>CAMVPB010000004.1 GCA_947169285.1 uncultured bacterium
CTTATTAAATAATTTTTACATTATTTGGTATCACATCATTTACAATTATACAAATAAACAAATATGTAAAATTATTTACTTTTTTACATTTACTTTTAAAATAGAATAATTATTAAAATCTATTGAATTTAAAACTTTTTTCATATCACCATAATTCATTTTTTTTAGTAATTCGTATGAATTGTTAATCACATGATTAACTCTTACTATATGATTAGATATCATTTCTTCAACATCTTCTATATTTTCAAAGCTTAAAATTAAATTACTTATAAACATTTTTTTCTTTCTTAAAAAAGTACTATTTGATACATCAAATTTTGCAAAATCTTTTTTTATATTTTTTATCAATTCACTTGGCTTCTCAGTTATCAATTTCAAATTTAAAAGATAATAACTCCCAGCATCAGTTAAATCATAATTCATTGAATGTATTAATGATTTATTTTTATAACGGTCATATATATTTGAAGTATTACTAAATAAAGATGAGAAGATAAAATTTAAATAATATCTTTTTAATATTTTATTACTTATTTTAATATCGCTTTTTTTAATTTTTAAAGAATATATTACTCTTGGTATAGTAATATCTTCTTCTATTTCCATATAATTATTTATTACTTCTTTTTTTTCTTTTTTATTAATAATTTTAATACTTTTCTTTTTTGGTTTTATGTTTTTCATATAGTCATCCAAAAAAATCATTATTTCTTTTAAATTAAAATTACCAGTAATAATAATAAATGTATTATTTGGGGTATAAAAATCATTATATACTTTTTTTAATTCTTTAACATTAATTTTATTAATTTGCGCCAAATTACCTACTAAAATATCTTTTAAATATGAATTCTCAAATACATTGTTTACTACTTGTTTATTGATTCTAAAATTAGGGTTATCATTATACATTTTAAATTCTTCACTAATTATTCCCTTTTCAGATTCAACATTCTTTTCAGTTATATTTAAATTGTAAAATAAATCTAATAGTAGTTTTAAAGATTGAATTGGATCTTTTGAACCATACATATTATAATTTGTTATATCAAAAGAAGTATATGCATTAGCATACAGCCCTAATTCATTTATTTTATCTGATGCTTCTTTTCTATCTGTAAAATTCATCACTTTGTGTTCTAAAAAATGAGCGGTACCTGGTATTATTTTATGAGGCTTTTTATTATTTATAGAATATTCTTTAACTTTACCACCATATTTAACACTCACTGTTATATAAAAATTTTTAGTCTTGTTAGTTGGGTATAAATACACTCTCACTCCATTAGATAGTTTTTCTTCGTATATATATTCATCTAAATTATTAAATACTATCTTTTTCATTCATATCCCCCTCTAACAAATAAGTTACCTTTTTATGAATTTTTTTACTTATTTTTATTATATCTTCTAAAGAAACATTCATAAATTTTTCTCTTCTTATTTCTATATCATCTGTGTCACAAAACTCTTTTTTATAGTAATGCTCTACCATTGTTACAGTACTATCATAAAAATTATTAATTGATGTATTTATATTTTCTCTAGCAGTATAAAATAATTGTTCAATATCTTTTTTATTATTCATTTTTTTAATTACTTCGTCAATTAAAGATATTGCTTTATCACAATTTGATTTATCTATCTCGGTTTCGATAACTAATGAATATGGTTCTCTAGTTATAAAAGAATCTATTGAATAACATAATGAATTGTTTTCTCTTATTTCAGTAAATAATAACGAATTATTTACACCTCCTAGTATTGCATTATAAAAAGTTAAAACATATTTCTTTTCATAATCAGTTAAATCTTTAAAAGTATAACCTATGAATAATTGAGATTGACTGAATTTTCTAGTTTCTTTTAGTGTCTTTTTATCAATATTTAAATCATTTGTTTCATAATTTAGTTTACTATTAAAATTATTTTCATTTTTAGAAAAAATTTTATCCAAATACTTTATATACTCATTTTCATTTATAATATTACCAACTAAAAATAAATCTATTTTAAAATTTTTAATTACTTTTAAGTAAAAATTATATACATCTTCATTTTTAATTGTTTCAATTTTATTTATGTCATTATATAAATTATAAGAGATAGGAGTTCCTTTATACATTTCATTTTTATATTTAATAAAAGCATACGAATATGGATTATCTTTTATTGATTTCAAACCATTTATTACATTATTTTTATTAATTTCAAAATAATTATCATCAAATCTATTTTTGTTTACATTGGGGTTGAATAAACATTCATTAAAAAAAAGAATGCTTTCTTTAATCATTGATCGTTCAGTATATTTTGGATTTAAAAATTCTAAAGAAAGCATCATACGTTCAATATTTCCATTAATTCCAAAGGAAGCCGAAACTGAAGAACCATAAAGTTCTTCTCCTAAAATTGCTAACGAAGATGATGTTTTATACTTTTTTGTTGAACTAATTAAATTTTTTGTTAATAAGTTTAGATATGGCATATCATCTTTGTTAAATTTATTAGAAAAAGTAACACTTAATGAAATGGTTTTAAATCTATCTGTATTTATAATATGAATATTATAATTTTCTTTAACTATTTTTTTATATTCCATATTATACCTCCTTAAATTATTATTCCCTATTTTTCTATTTTAATAATAGATTCTAAAACCAAATTGATCATAGAATTAAGTCTAATTTCTCTTTCTTTTGCTGATATTTGATTACCAGAATATATTTCATCTGTTATAGTTAATATAGAGGTTGCTCTTTTATGATATTTTTTAGCGTTTAAAAATAATGCAAAAGATTCCATTTCTACAACAGAACAAGCATTTTTTAAAGCAAAAGCTGTTGTTGTTTTAGAGTTACTATAAAAAGCGTCAGTAGTAAATGCTCTCCCTCTTTTTAAAACTAATCCTAACTCTTTTGAAGTTTTATCAATTATAGTATTTAATTCTAAACTACTATTTATTATATTAATATTTTCCCCAAGAACTTCTTCATCATAATTGGTATTACTATAAGCACTATCCACTAAGAATAAATCATAAACTTTTAAATCTTCACTATAAGATCCAGCAGTTCCGATTCTTATAATAATGTCCACATTATATAAATCAAAAAGTTCATTAGAATATATTCCCATCGAAGGAATTCCCATTCCACTAGGAAATAACGTTACTCTAACATTTTTAAAATATCCAGTATAAGCAGTAGCTCCTCTTAATTTGTTTATAAGACGGGCTCCTTTTAAAAACTTTTTAGCAATATATTCACATCTTTTTGGATCACCTGGCATTATTACTATTTTTGCAATATCACCATCTACTGCTTCAATATGTGGTGTTGGCATATGTTTTAACCTCCTATTTGATTATTATCTCCTTCTAATTTAACCAAAACTTCTCTTGGCTTACTTCCATTTTGTGGCCCTATTATCCCTTTTTCTTCTAAAATATCTATAATCCTTGCTGCTCTATTATAACCAAGTCTATACTTTCTTTGTAATAAAGAGGCACTCACTTTACCAGTTCTTATTACAAACTCAACTATTTCATTATATAAAGGATCTTCTTCATTTGAATCACCATCATAAGAAGTCATTGAATTACTAGTTGTTGTTGGTTTTGATAAATCTATCATATTTTCATCATAATTTGGAGTTGAATTCTGTTTTTTTACTGCTTCAACAACTCTTTTAATTTCATCATCTTTAAGCATACTTCCTTGTATACGAGTTGGGGCAATTGCACCCATTGGCCAAAATAACATATCACCTTTTCCAAGCAATTTTTCTGCTCCAGTTGCATCAAGAATAGTTCTTGAGTCTATACTTGAAGAGACAGCAAAAGATATACGTGTTGGTATATTAGATTTAATAAGTCCAGTGATTACGTCAGTTGATGGTCTTTGAGTAGCAACTATTAAATGTATACCCGCCGCTCTTGCAAGTTGAGTTATCCTCATAATTGATTCTTCAACATCTTTTGCCGCAACTAACATTAAGTCAGCAAGTTCATCTATAATAACTAAAATATAAGGTAATTTCTTTTTAGGTTGATCTGGATGCTTTTTATTATATTTTTCAACATATTCATTGTATGTTTCTAAATTTTTAGTTAAAGATTCATTAAATATATCATATCTGTGATCCATCTCCATAACTATTTTCTGTAAAGCTACAGAAGCTTTTTTAGGATCTGTAACAACTGGGATTAATAAATGTGGAATATTATCATAAACATTTAATTCAACTTTTTTAGGGTCCACCAAAACAAGTTTCACTTCATCTGGTTTTGCTCTTAATAAAATTGTAGTAATTATATTATTTATACATACTGATTTACCACTACCTGTAGCACCTGCAATAAGCATATGTGGTGTTTTATTAATTTCAACATACTCACTTTCACCCATAATATTCATTCCAAGAGGAGCAACTAATTTATTATTAACATACTTACTCATTTTCTTGTCTAACAATATTTTTTTCATAACAACTGGATGTAATGTCATATTTGGTATTTCTATTCCAATAGTACTTTTACCAGGTATAGGGGCTTGTATTCTAACTTCTTTAGCAGCAAGTGCTAAAGCAATTTCCCTATTAATACTTAATACTTTACTTACTTTTGTTCCGGATTTTAATTCAACCTCAAATTGGGTTACAGCAGGTCCTTGATGTACCTCTACTACTTTACCGATAATTGAAAAATCTCTTAATACTCTTTCAATAATCTTTGTATTAGAAGTTATAAATTCAGTAGAATTAATTTTACCCGTACTTGGACCATCTTCTAATAAATCGATTGATGGAAGTTTATAAGGCTTTTCTTCTTCACTTATTGGTAATTTTACTTCCTCAATATGTTCTGGTTGTTCATAAGTAATTGGCTCTTTGGTTTTCAAATCGTCCATGCTTGTTATAACTATTCTTTTATCTATTTCTTCTTCCGTTTCTTCTTTTACCGGCGCTTCTTTCAATGATTTTTCTTCTACTTCATCATTTTCTAATTCTTTCTTTTTACCTATATTCTTAAATGGCTTTATTAATAGTTTTAAGATATCTGAAATATTTAAATCAAATAACATAATAATACCAAAAGAAGCCAAAACAATTACAACTATCTTAGTTCCCTCTAAAGCAAATAATTTTACAAACACAAAACAAAATAATGCACCAATTATTCCTCCACCAGTAGAATTAATTTCTCCAATGTCTACTGAAGCAGTCATCACATTATCAACAGTTGTTTTTAAAATATCTACGCCATTTAAATTTGCATTTTCAATATATCCTAAATGAGAATATAAAAGTATAGCTATTAAAACTGTATAAATTCCAATCAATCGAGCTGATAAATAATTAGGACTTTTTCTTCTGATAATTAAATAAGCACCTAATATAAATGACAAAACTAGCAAAATAACATACCAGTTACCAAACATAAATATTGAAAACTTCTTAACAATATTACCAACTATACCAAAATTACCAAATCCAACAATACCAAAAAGAATTAAAAATAAACCTTCTAATTCTTTTGTATATTGAAATCCTTTTTTTGGTTCTTCTTTTCTAACTTTTTTCTTTGGCATATATCTCACCCTCTAATCCTGATAAACCCCAATTAACTTTTTATGTATTCCGGGTTCAACTATATTTAATGTATTGATTGCTATTTCTAAAGAGTCTTTATAATTTCCTTTATAAAATTCTTTTTCAGCTTTTACAAGTCCTAAATCGACTTCCTTATGTGAACTCCTATATCTATTTCCGTAAACAATAGAAAGTTCTGCCATTGAAGCTGTTTTATACATTTCGTTACAAGTATTATAAAGTTTTAAAGCTAAATCTCTAGCTGTATCAACTCTTGTGTTTAATGTTTTTATTGATATCGGTTTTTTATCTAGCTCTTTAATAATTTCTTTTACAGCTTCACCTGCTTCTTCAAGTTCAATATAATATTTTTTAGGTATTACTGGTAACTTGTAATCTCTAATTTTATGTTTAGAAGATTTTAAAATCTCTCTAAGTTCAATTAATTGTTCTCTTGCTCTTATTTCGTCTTCTTTTAAACTTCCTAAATTACGCAAAGTCATTTCTAAATTGTCTTCTACTGTTGTTAATTTAACAAGTAAATTTTCACAACTCCCATTTAATTTTGAATAAGGAATTATTTTTGTTTGAGTTCTATCAGATAATACTTTATATTCATCTCTTAGTCCAACTAATTCTTTTCTAATACCTTCTACAAGTCTTAATTCATCATCTGATAAATCATAAGAACTTTTTATATCATTAAGTTCAGCATATAAGTTCTTAATTAATCTAAACATTCTTGATATTTTTTCATTTATTATAAACACATTTTGTTCATATAGTTTCTTGCTTGTTTTTTCTTTAGAAAAATCTGTGTACAATGATTCTAAGTACCCAAGCATTGTTTTAAGTTCAAATATTGAATCTTCTAAATTTAAAACTTTTAACCTATCAATAATATCATTTAATTTTTTATTTATTTCTTCAATATTATAATCAATATTTAAATATTCTAAATTGTAACCATCTTTAGTCATTTTTTTATAAACATTTTTAGTTTCATTAATTTTTTTTGGAATTACAACTTTACCCATGAATATTATTGTTGGAGATTCCTCAATAACCACTTTAATATTTTGGATTAAATTTGATACCCCCCTTACTATTTTGCTTATATTTTCATATTCTTTCTTATCCATTGCAGATTCAAATGCAGCAAGTAATTTATCAATATTTTCGAATTGCAACTCAATCGAACTTCCGATTTCTTTATAGTCATTTTTTGACGCATTATACTTGTTAATGGTCTCTCTATAAACAGTCTTAAGCCTTGTTATAACTTCTCTATTTCTTTGTTCAGATAAAGTTATTTCTCTTATTTCTTCAATTAAGCAATCCACCTTTGCTTTTAAATAATAAACTTCTAATTCATATTTAGGATATAATAAATCTAATTCTTTAAAATTATTATTTTCTAGCAAAACTTCTAGCTCTAATATTTTGTCTGTCAATTTAGGAAGTTCAATATCCCTAATATCATTAAATCTTCTATTCCAACATTTAAATTTTTTAGCCAAATAATTGTTATTGATTAGTGCTTCAACTTGAGACAACTCACTTAATATTTCTGAAGAAATAATCATATTCTTTTCTGTCTCTAATTTTTCAATAGCTTTTTTTCTGTTTTCTTTCATTTTATGGCGTATGAAAAACAAAGTACCAGCAATAATCGCTATACCAAATAAAACAATTCCACCAAGTAAAAATATTAATGTTGTCTTACCCATATTACTTTTTTATCCTCTATAAAATATTTTAACACATAAACATAAGATTTTAAAGAGTTTTTATCATAAAAAAAATAAGTGCTTATTCATAAACACTTACTTGTTTTTTATCTTTCCCTTTTCTTTCAAACTTAACTATTCCATCTATTTTAGCAAATAATGTATGGTCTTTACCCATTCCAGCATTTACTCCAGGATAAATTTTAGTTCCTCTTTGTCTATAAATTATTGAACCAGCAGTAACACGTTCTCCGTCGCTCACTTTAGCGCCTAATCTACGACCTGCAGAATCTCTTCCGTTTTTAGTAGAACCAACACCTTTTTTAGATGCGAATAATTGTATATTTAAATTTAAAAAATTCATATTATTCCTCCACTATTTTTATATTTTTTTCATAATTTTTTTCAAGTTCTTTTAACATGTTCACCATATTATTTAATAATTTGTTAGTAATTTCATCTTTTCTAATATTTTTTACTTCATTATTGCTATTACAGCTAATTGCATTCTTATCAAAAGAAAGAATTGCATTTATTGTTGTGATATAAATAGAAGAAGCAGATGCACAAACAATATCTTTTCCGTAATCATCATATAAAGCATGTCCTTTAAAAGATACATTCTCTATGATATTATTCTTTTTTATAACATTTACTAATAACATAATTACTTCACTTCTATTTTCTTAATAACAAGTTTAGTATATGGTTGTCTATGACCTTGAGTTTTTCTATATTTCTTTTTAGGTTTATATTTAAAAACTTTAATTTTTTTATTTTTACCATGTTTTAATACTTCGGCAGTAATAGTTGCACCTTTTACATAAGGATTACCAACTTTACCATCTACATATAAAACTTCTTTAAAAGAAACTTTTTCTTTAGCTGGTATATCTAATTTTTCAACAAAAATTTCATCATTTTCACCAACTAAATATTGTTTTCCACCTGTAACAAATATTGCTTTCATTTTTACCTCCTTCAATCAGACTCGCCTTTAAGGTGACTAATGCTTGCAAACCTTTTTAGTGCGGTTGTAGAGAAAGAATCTCAACAAACAAAATAGATTTTAACATAAAATATCATTTAAGTCAATTATTAAAGTACTTATTTAAATATTCTTTTTCACTATAAATAATATTATTATTAATAATATTATGTTTTTTGCTTCTCTTGATTTTATCTACACTATTGATTAATCTTCCTTTCTTAAATTTAAAGTTGTATAAATATCTTTCTAATAAAAATTTATTATATTTAATATTTATTACATTTGCTTCTTCTATAATCGATTTTATTAATAAGCAAGAAAACAATATAAATATTAATCTCTTTTCAAATATAGCAAATAAAAATATTGTAATAAAAGAAATTATAATTAATAGTAAATTTGATTTTTTATATGAAAATATTTTCTCCAATATTAAAAGTATTAATTTAGAACCATCTAATGGTATTATAGGTAAAAAATTAAAATATAATAAATTCTTATGAAATAAACTTATTATATTAAAATTTATATTTGATATTAAATTTTTATTATATAAAAATAATAATATTAAATACAAAATCTCTTGAAATAATGGCCCCCCTATTAAAATTAACAATTCATGTAACATAGAAGCATTTAAATATCCATCATATCTTGTAATTCCTCCAAATGGATAAATTACTATACTTGCCTTTTTATAACCTATTAAATAAGCAAAAAACAAATGACCAAGTTCATGAAAAATTATTATAAAAAGCAATATAAAAACATATCTAAAATATCCTGACAAAAATGAAAGCAATATAATTATATATGTTATATAAGTTACATGTATTTTATTAAATATAGTCTTTATAATCTAAAAATTCTCCGTTTTTTTGAAATACTAAATATAATTCATCTTTTGAAGTTGCAATTATAGCATTTTTATTAACATAATCATATAAATTTACACTTATATTTTCAACATTTCCATACCAAACATCCACTCCGTTACTTTGCTGAACTATCAAAGTTTTACCATACCCTTCTTTTTCTCCAATATATACAACTATACCACTATCAATTAAATTAATACTATCTCCATAATTCATTTCAACTTTAACACCATTTAAATAAGTGGAATACTTTTTATATTTAATGCTTTCATCCCCTACAGGCATGCTTTCGTTTTTTGGAAATATTTTTGATATAAAACTGTTAATTGCTGAAAAATTAAAATTTGTTTCAAATAATTCTTTTTTTATTGTATTTTTAGTATTTGGGCTTAATTTAATAATTGATAATATGGTAAATAAAACAAAAATTGATAAAACTATTTTCAGAGAAAATCTTTTAATAAAATTTCTTTTACTTTGTCCATCTTTATTTTTCATATATTCTTCTAATGTCATTTTTATCACCTAAAAAATAATATGATTACTTTTTATTTTTATTCATATTTTCAAAAAAACTATAGTATTTATTTTTACCAAATATTATATGATCAACTAACTTTATCCCAACCATATTGCCAGAATAAGCCAGTCTATTAGTTACATCTATGTCATTTGTGCTAGGAGTTACATCTCCCGAAGGATGATTATGCATTACTATCACCCCAGCTGCACTTAAAAGTATTGCTTCTCTAAATACTTCTCTTGGATGAACAATTGAATTATCTAGCGTCCCTTTAAATATAGTTTTAAACGAAATTATTTTTTTCTTTGTATCTAAATATAATGCGCAAAACTTTTCTTGCATAGAGTTATCAAATTCGCTTTTAAAAGTTTCATAAACTATAGATGTAGAATTTATTTGAATACTATTTTTATTTTTTACATAATAAACTCTTCTTCCAAGTTCAATAGCGGCAAGCAACTGACAAGATTTGACTGCCCCTATTCCTTTTATTTTGCTAAGCGCATTTATTTTTAAATCCTTTAAATTTTCTATACATTCAGCCTTTTTTAAAATTAAACTAGCTAGTTCTTTTGAACTGTAATTTTTTGTACCACATTTTAATAGGATAGATATTAATTCTTCGTTTGATAAATTTTCTACACCTAAGCTTATTAATCTTTCTCTTGGCTTTTCATATTTAGCCATTTCTAACATTTTCACAATTATATTCTTTATATTTTTTTAATACTTCTTTCTCAATTTTTTCAATAGCTTTTTTACTTTCTGCTGTAGAAAGTAAAACTTCATAGTTATTTAAATCAGACATAAAATTTTCACAACCAACATTTTTTTCCCTTACATATATATTATCGCCATTTTTGCTGTAAAACTCTTTTATTTTTTGCAAATTTTTTAAATTTTTTGTTAAACCAACATAAATGTGATATAGATTATCATTTTCTTTTATAACTATATAACTTTCTAAATTTTTTGTTTTATTTTTTACATTTTCCAAATTCTTATATGCTGATATTTGAAAAAAATATAGTTTATTTATTTCAACATTTTCATTAATATTTTTCTTATAATTTAAATAAAGTATTAAAGAAAAAACAATTCCTAAAACAATTGAAACAATAAATACTTTTTTCATATTATCACCATGCTCATTATATAAATTAAAACCCACATTATTTGTCATAATGTGGGAGTTCTTTCAATTTATTCAATACACTTTCAAAATTATTGCCTTCAATTAATCTAATATTATAATTGTTTTTTTCTTTTTCATATTTACATTCTTCAAAGTTTTTAGTTGGACATATAAATATTTGAGATCTATTTTTGTTGGCACCAGCAAGTTTATATTTAACACCCGAAATTTCCCCAATTGAACCATCTTCATTAATTGTACCAGTTCCAGAAATATTATATCCTCTTGTTATATCTTCTTTTGTTAACATATCATATATTTTAAGCGTTGTCATCAATCCACCAGATGGTCCGAGTTCGTTTTTCTTAAATTTAAAATTAACTTTAGGATTAGTATTTATTTCTATTTCATTTTCAATCAATATTCCAATCAAAAGTTTATCATCTATATTTTTTACAACTGCATATCTATTTAATTCTTTATCATTTTTATTAACTTTTAAATTTATTCTTTGGTTTTCTTTGAGAGATGAAATTATATTTGTTAAATCACTAGTATCATTAATCTTTATATTATTGATGCTTGTTATAACATCTCCAATCTTTAAATCAGTTTCAGATTCCTCATACACATAAATAACTTTTACTCCTTTTTTTGTAGTATTTATTTCTAAATTTAAAGCATTAAATGCAACTATAACTGCATTTTTATTAACATCATTTAAATAAATTTTATTTCTTTCTTCATTTTCTTTTTCACTTTCTCCTTCTATTCTTATGTCCTTTGTAGGTATCAAGTCCCAAGAAGGCATCAAAAAAGATGCTAGAACAAATAAAATATTGCCCTTATATCCTCTTACATAAGTTAAGTTAAAACTACCTTTACTTTTATAAGAATCATTTATATCAATTCTATTGTCTAAATTAAGAAGTCCACCTGGTGCATATATTTGATAATCTAATTTTATGACAATTAATGATACTAATACTATATATATAATTATTAATTTATAATTATATTTTAAAAATTTTTTAATTTTTTCTTTCATATTTTCCTCTATAAAATATTATAACATATTAGGGTATTTATATGATTAAAAAAAGAAAAAACTTAATTATTATATTATTAATTATAATACTAGAGATATTTATTTTATTAAATCCTAATACTTTAATTGCATATACAAAAGAAGCTTTAAAATTATTTATAAATAAATTATTCATTACTTTATTTCCTTTTTTTGTTTTAAACAAAATGCTAATTAATTGTAACTTACCATATTATATTTCTAAATCAAAAAAGAATAATATTAGTTTATCTATAATTATTTTATCAATGTTAAGTGGGATGCCATCAAACGCAGAATATATAAAAGACTATCTTGATAATAATATAATTTCATTAAAAACAGCTGAAAAATTATTAACAGTTACATTTTTTCCAAGTCCAGTATTTGTTATAACAGTTATTGGGTATCTCGAATTTAATAATTTTTTTGTGGGAATTGCATTATTACTGATAGTTTATTTAACTAATTTTATTTTATATTTATTAATTAAAAATAAAGATAATTCTCAAAATTATTGTATGCCTATTAAAAAAAATAAAAATTTTATGTCATCTTTAAAAGAGTCAATACATTCTTCTTTTGAATCACTCATGATAATTCTCGGAAATATTATTATGTTTTCAATATTAGTTGGTTTATTAAATAAATATTTAAATCTAAACATATATTTAGAAACAATTTTTACAAGTTTATTAGAGCTTTCTAATGGAATTAAAAAAATTAGTGAATTAATCACCAATTTTAATAATAAATTTTGCTTATGCTTGTTTGCATTAATATTTTCTGGGTTTTCAATACACTTTCAAATATCAAGTATATTAAGTAAATATAATATTAATTTTTTAAAAATATTTTTATATAGATTAATAGCATCTATTATTGTCTCTTTTTCCTCATATATGATTCTTTGTCATCTAAATTACTAATATCATTTATGCCTTTATTTTTCAAAAAACAAAAAACCGGCTTGGATAAATATAAATCTAATAATTCTTCAGTTTCATTACCTCTATATAAAGATGAGAAACAAATTTCATACCACTTTAATTATAATATTTAATCAAAGAAAAACATAATTTATTAAATTTACAACCTATTAATTATACCTACTCATTTGTTTCATTAATTGATTTACTTGTTTTTGAGAAGGATTTCTTCCCATTCCTCTCATAAGAGTCTTTATCATTTCTTCATTTATTGGTGGATTCTTTTTAAGTTCTTTTTTAAATACAAATCTAGCTACAAAGAAGCCAATTATAAAACCTCCAATAAGTCCGAATACTACATATAAAATATCCCACAACATAATTATTCCTCCATTTCAAAAATATTATAATAGATTAGTTATAAAAAGTCTAGGAGTATATTTCTTTTTTAAAAGTTATATTTTTTAAATAAAAATAATCTTCATTTTCAAAATCACATATAAATAAATTTTTTATATTTGTTATTTCACTTAAAAATTTAGGATATGGAATATTTGTTTTTAATAATAGATGTGAGTAATTAATTGTAAGTCTAGTTGTCTCATTATTATAAAAGTCATTTATAATGTGATTATTCCTAAAGCAAGTATAACTATAGTTATCAATATTTAAATTTTTAATATGCAAATTAATATTTTTCTTATCAAAAAAATTACAAGTGCGTTCAAACAATTTATATCCTATTTTTTTATCTTTTTTATCTAATAAATATATATTTTTAATAACTTCATAAAGTTTTTCCGGATTATTCTTTGTTATTTTGTAAATTTCATCTTTAATAGAAAAAATATAATAAAGTCTCATTTTATCACCTTTATTATATTTTAAAATATTAAATACTAAATATTTGTCGTTTTATGTATTTCCTTCTGATTTTATTTCTTCTTCTATTTTTTTATAATTTGGTTCTAAAGATATTTCAATAGTTTTAGTAACATCAAGCTTATCCCCAGGCTTTATACTTGTTTCAGTTACATAACCATAATTGTTAAATTTAGTTTTCATATTTATAAGTGAAAAATATATTTCAGCGTCTAACCTTGACCAAGATTTCATATTTGGCATTATATAATTATTCCCATTAGTAAGTAAAAATACCTTGTCATTTTGACTAATTATAGAATTTTTACTAGGATATTGTTTTATAATTTTATCTCCATTCCCTACTATAATAACTTTAATATTTTTACTTTCTAAAAATTCTTTAGAACTATTTACATCTTTGTTTATAAAATTAGAAATTTTTATTTGACTAACACTATTTTTATCAATTGTTTTTTTAATTCCCAAATATGTTCCTGTATCTGTTACAAGACCCCTTATTGCTTTAGGAAGCGCTGATGAATTCTGAAGTTTACTTACTGCAGCATAAACTATTACTTGTGGATTATCCTTAGGAAACATACCTGCAAAGCTTCTTACATAATTTGTTGAGCCCGTTAAATAACCCCCGTATTTAGAAGCTATTTGAGCAGTTCCGGTTTTACCAATAACATCAAATCCTTCAACTTCATAACTTTTACCAGTTGACATTCTTGCTCTTCCGTCAACCACTCCACGCATCAAATCTCTTATGTAATCAACGTTTTCTTTAGAGGCTACTTTTCCTAATTCCTCCTTTTTTTCTTCGTAAGTGATTTGTCCGTTCGAATCAACTATTTTTGAAACAATATATGGCTTTAACATTATTCCATCATTAGCAATAACTGTCAATGCCCTTAACATTTGAACAGGAGTCACACTTATACCTTGTCCAAAAGAAGCTGCTGCTATTTCTGTATTATATTTAAAATTGATGACACCATATTGTTCATTTGGAAGCTCAATCCCTGTTTGTTTACCATAATTTAACGAAGTATAAAAATCAAATAATTTTTGTCTTCCTAATTTTTGTGCAAGTTTAGTAGCTGCAACGTTAGATGAACCCATAAATCCTTCATCAAATGTAATAATACCCCATCCATAATTATTCCAGTCTTTTATTTTTGCATCATCTATTTGTATTGTGCCTGATTTGTATGTTTCTTTTCCATTATATACACCATTTTCCATAGAAGCTAAAAAACTAAATATTTTCATTGTAGAGCCTGGTTCATATGTGTATGAAACAAAAGGATCATAATAAGATTTTATATTTTTTGTATTTGGATCAAAGTTAGGAATTGAAGATACACCTAATATCTTCCCGGTTTTAGCGTCCATTACACTTATTGTCGCC
Organism: uncultured bacterium; assembly: GCA_947169285.1. GTDB lineage: Bacteria > Bacillota_I > Bacilli_A > RF39 > UBA660 > CAJOJR01. The sequence goes on from CAMVPB010000004.1 coordinate 15,126, forward strand.
CAATCAGCGCCCGCTTCTTCTATTACTGACATAGCCTGCTCCGCAAAAAGTTGAACGTTTGTATCTATTGTTAAATAAACGTCACTACCTTTAATAGCTTTTTCTAATATTTCTGGAGTGTTAGCTATTTTATATCCATACATATCTTGCTGATATTCTCTATACCCATTTTTACCAGTTAAAATATCATTGTATTTAAGTTCTATGCCCATTTCACCAGTTATTTGATTTGTAGCTTCATCAGTTTTAGCATAACCAAGAGTATATGATAAAAAATTTGATTTTGGATAATACCTTTTAATACTTTTAGAAAAACCAATACCAGGTAAATTTAAAGCATCAATTTGTTCTTTAACAAGTTCTGTTATGCCTCTTCCACCAGGGCCTAATTCAACTTGGTAAGCATCATAATTTAATAGTGTAAGTATTCTTTCCTCACTCATATTAATTAAAGGTGATAACATTTTAGCAGTGTATTCTTTATCAACAACGTGGTAAGGATGGGACATATCTTCAGTTCTAGAAGGACTTAAATATGCAATTACTGTATAGCTGTTTACATCTTGAGCAAGCACTTCCCCTGATGCATCATATATAGTTCCCCTTGAAGCCGTTATAGTTTCTTTTTTTGTGTTTCTATTATCTGCAAAAGCAGTTAAATTTATTCCATCTACTTTAGGACTTAAAGCAACATAAAATAACTTTAAAATTATTAAAGCAAATAAAAACAAAACAATTATCACAAATGGTAAATTTATTCTAACTGTTCTTGTTTTTCTCATAATAATCTCCTATTCTGATATAATTTTAATGTTATTATTATTATACTCTAAACCATATGATGTTGCAACACTTTCAATTTTATCAAGACTAGATAGCTCATTTATTTTCATAGATAAACTTTCATTTAACTTTTCTTGCTTACTTATTTTACTTTTTGCACTTTCTACTTCTATGTTAGTTTTAGACAACAATGCAGAAGAAAAAGCAGGCCCTAATAAATTGGCAACAATTAATAAACCTATCACAAAATATAAAAATTTTTCACCTTTAAGCAAACATATTTTTTTCTTTTGCATAGTCATCCTCCTTTTATATTTTTTCAATTATTCGAAGTTTAGCACTTCTACTTCTATTATTTTCTTTTAATTCAATTTCACTTGGTGTTATCGGTTTTTTTGTAATTAACTTTGCTTTTGCTTTCATTTCTTCTGGTATGTACGGAAGATTTAAGTCATTCGAATCTTTACATAAATTATTAAATACTCTTTTAACTATTTTATCCTCTAATGAGTGGAAAGTTATTACACACATTCTACCACCAGGTTTTAATAAGCTAAATGCATCATTAATAGATCCTTCTAATATTTTAAGTTCATTATTAACTTCAATTCTTATTGCTTGAAATATTTTTCTTGCTGGATGTGACTTATTCCTATAACTTTCTGGAACACTATTTTTTATAATTTCAGCAAGTTCTAAGGTTGTTTTAATTGGTCTAGAACTTATAATATTCTTGGCAATATTTTTAGAATATTTTTCTTCTCCATATACAAAGAAAATATCAATAAGTTTTTCAATTGGATAAGTGTTTACAACATCATAAGCTGTAAATTTGGAATCTTTATCCATTCTCATATCAAGTGGTGCATCATAATGATAACTAAAACCCCTTTGAGGTGTATCAAGTTGTGGACTACTTACTCCAAGATCAAACATTATCCCATCAACACTTACATCAATATAATTTTTCATATCTTTGAAGTTTGATTTAATAATCTTAAAATTATTAGAAATTTTTGATAAACGATCAAGACTGAATTTAATTGCATCCTCATCTTGATCAAAGGCGAATAAGAACCCCTTCTCATTCAATAAACCTAATACCCCACTGGAGTGTCCTCCATAACCTAAAGTCGCATCAACATATATACCTTCCGGATTAATATTTAACCCTTCTATTACCTCATTATATAAAACACTTTTATGCATTGCTTTCTCCATCAAATAAGTGTTCTGATATAATTGAAAATTCTTCTTCATTTGTTTCCATAAACTTATCAAATGATTCTTTTGACCAAATTTCAAGTCGTTCATTTACGCCAATTATCACACATTCATGATTCAAATTGGCGTAATGAACTAACGGTGAGGTAATACTGATTCGACCTTGTTTATCGAATTCACAAACAGTAGCGCCGCTTAAGAAAAATCTCATAAAATTTCTAGCGTCCTTTTTGGTAAAAGATAAAGATTTTAATTTATTAATGATATTATTCCACTCGTTCACTGAATAAATAAATATACATTTATCAAGTCCACGAGTAATTATAAATTGTTCTCCTAATTCACTTCTAAATTTAGAAGGAATTATTAGTCTCCCTTTATCATCAATATTATGATGATATTCACCAATAAACATTTCAAATCCCCCACTTTCTACCACTTTCTACCACTGTCTACATATATTTTATAACAAGCAAAAAAAAATGTAAATATTTTTTTTACATTTTTTTAAATATTTACATTTACTTTATACTTTATTTATTTTCTTTCTTTTCTTCTGATTTTTCTTCTTTGCCTAAAACATCTTTTCCTTTGTAGTAACCGCAATTAGTACAAGCTCTATGAGGAGCAATAGGACTATTACAATTAGGACAAGTAGTAATAGTAGGTGCTTCTTTCTTTAAATGTGTTCTTCTAAGTCTTTTTCTAGTCTTACTAATTCTTCTAGCTGGTAATGCACCAAATAATTGAATATCTAATCTCATTTTTATTCCTCCATCTCTAATAGTTCTTTTAGATCACTTAACTTGTTATTTTTTAAATCTTCTTCACTAGTTAAGCACCATCCATCCCCTTCTGTTTTAATCTTAGCATTGTCTTTTACGACTCTACTTGGGATTTCCAGTACAATATTTTCCCACAAAATTGGTAAAATATCAAGTGTATTTGCTATAATTTTATAATTTTTTTCAAAATTATTATCAAAACCGATATTTTGATCAATATTAAATTCAAACGGATAATCTACATCTTCAAGAGATAAAGCACAAGGTAAAATCATTTTTCCTTTAACAATTGCATTTAAATTAAAAATATTGTCACCAATCCGCTTAATGCTTCCTTGGACCAAAACTTTATCTAACTTTCTTATATCAGTATTTTTATAATATTCATCAGGAATTTCAATTATTTCATTTATTTCAACAAAATTTTCCTTATTGCTTATTAATGGTAATAAATTTATAATCATATAAATCACTCCTAATAATATTATACTATATTTATATATATATCTTCAAGTCTGCTAAGCACAATGAATTGTTGCATTATAAGTGTTATTACTTCCAACAACATTTAAATTATTCATCCTAAATACACATAATAATGTAACTAAAATTATTATTATATAAAATAGTATAACTCCTTTATCGGTTTTAATTGTTTTTAACATAATAATCACTCCTTTTTCTAAATTAAATTTAACACAAACATTTATTTGTGTCAATAAAGAATTAAACAAATGTTTGACAATTTTACATTTTAGTGTTAACATATATTTAGAAGGTTGGTGATTATGTGGAAAAATTGACAATTAAGCAAGAAGAAGTTCTAACAGTTATCAAAAAATATATTGCTAAAAACGGATATGCCCCTACTGTAAGAGAAATATGCTCTGAATTAAATTTGAGTAGTCCAGCTACAGTATTTGTTCATTTAAAGCATTTAATTAATAAGGGGTATTTGTCTCAAACAAATTCTAAATTTAGAACTCTTGAAGTAAAGGTACCTAATGAATATTTAGAAAAAAATGATGATGTTGTAAACATCCCACTATTAGGTAAAATTGCAGCTGGGAATCCTATTGAAGCTATTGAACATCCTGATGAATATTTACCACTTCCAGCTTATATGATTCCAAAGAATAAAGAAGTATTTTCTCTTCTAATTCAAGGTGAAAGTATGATAAATGTAGGAATATATAATGGTGATAATGTAATAGTAGAAAAAACAAATACCGCAAAGAATGGAGATTTAGTTGTTGCTCTTAATGAAAACAATGAAGCAACATTAAAAACTTTTTATAAAGAAGATGGATATTTTAGATTACAGCCGGAAAACGATACGATGCCACCAATTATTTTAAAGGAAGTAACAATACTCGGAAAAGCAATAGGACTTTATAGAAAATTATAAAAATTAAAAAAAACAAATCAAATTTTAATTGATTTGTTTTATTTTATAAAAATCATATAAGACATAAATAGTATTAATAATATTAAAACTATTAATGAATTTATATTCAGTCTTTTTTCTTTACCACTAACTCCTAAAACTATTGTAGTAAGTATTCCAGCAATTAATCCACCAATATGCGCTGATATATCTATACCAGAAATAAAAAGGCCTAAGCACAAATTAATTATCAACACCGGAATTAATGAACTTTTTAAAAAGTTTCCTAATGTTGCTCTATAATTATACGCAAAACATAACAATGCTCCAAACAATCCAAATATTGCTCCTGAAGCACCGATACTAATAGAATTTGAAGACATAAATACATTTGAAAATAAGCTTCCCATTACTCCACTTAAAAAGTAAATTATTAAAAATTTTTTTCTTCCATAATATCTTTCAACTTGTGACCCAACAACGTATAAAGCATACATATTAAAAAATATATGAAATATATCTGCATGTAAGAACATACTTGTAATAAGTCTATAAAGTCCAACATAACCTTGTGATTGAATTAATTTGTAATTGTTAGAACCATAATATGTAATTAAAGTATTTAACTCTGGTTTAAACATTAATGAAAGAAAGCAAATTAAATATATTAAAACATTTACAAAAATTAGTACATAAGTTCCAAGTGGTTTTTTTGGTTGAAATATTCTATCCATTTTTTGCTCATCTTTAAATGTTTTTTCATTTAATTCATTCGTTAACTTTACGAATTCATTAATATCAGATTTTTTAGTATCTAATTTTTCTTTAATACTTGGAAACACTTGATTAAGAGATTTATTTTTCTTTAAGTCACTTATTTTATTAACTTTTAAAGTGAATATATTTTTATCATTTGTAACTTTTACATCTTCATTGGTATCAATCAACAAATTCAACATATTTGTTTTAAAAGACAATGTTTTTCTTCCAATATTTTTTCTAATTACATTTGCTTTATATAAATCATTATCATACTGTATTTTATTATGTATATAGTTTATATTTATTCTAATTAATTTAGGATCTTTATCAAAATTTTCAAGCCATATTTCATTTTGAACACCTTTTAATATAATTGGTTTGTAATTTTCTTCAGTAACAAAGAAATGAAGAATTTTCATAACAATATCATCTTTTTTATTTATTATTAATTCCATTTGTATTCCTCTTTCTAAAAATCATTAATAATATTATAGTATTTTTCATAAAATTAGTAAAGAGGTGGATATTTTGAAAGATAAATTAAAAATAGTTTTAAAGTTTTTGCTAATTTTACTTCCTTGGTTAATAAGTGGAATCATATTTCCTTATAACAAAGATTTTTATGAAACATTAAAAATTCCTTCTTTTGCTTTACCGGGTATAGTAATAGGAATCACTTGGTTAATATTGTATGTACTAATATCTATTAGTATTTATATTATTTCAGGAAAAACAAATATTTTAAAAAGCAAAGATTACTTATATGTACTTATTACCAACTATTTAGCTAATCAATTATTTTCCTTTGCATTTTTCTATCTTATGAGTCCTTTTTTAGCATTCGTAATGACAGCTATAACATTTATAAGTTCAATATTTTTATTCGTTGAAACTAGAAACATAAATAAAAAGGCATCATATTTCTTGATACCTTATACAGCATTTTCTGCTTATGCTTTAATAGTCTCTCTTAGTGTATATATCATGAATTTTTAAGAGTATTCAATATATCAACAAATTCTTGCTCTAAAGGACATTCAAACTCCATAAACTCTTTTGTTATTGGATGAGTAAAGCCTATATAGTATGCATGTAGCATTTGCCCATAATTATTTATAGGTTTAATTTTACTATATACTTGATCATTAACAACCGGATGATTAATATAAGCCATGTGTACTCTTATTTGATGAGTACGCCCCGTTTCAAGAACTAATTCAACTAATGTATAATTCTTAAATCTTTCTTTAACAGTAAAATTAGTAACAGCTTTTTTACTGTTTTTATCTGTCACAGACATTTTCTTTCTATCTATAGCACTTCTTCCAATCGGAGCATCTATTTTACCATTACTCTCATCTATTATTCCATAAACTAATGCTAAATATTTTCTTTTAACTCTTTTATGTTTAAAATCATCTGCAAGTATTCTATGAACTTCATTAGTTTTAGAAACTAACAATAATCCACTTGTATCTTTATCAATCCTATGAACTATACCCGGTCTCATTTCTCCGTTTATATTACTTAAATTTTTAGTATGGTACATCAAAGCGTTAACTAATGTGCCATGATAATTTCCTGGTGCTGGATGAACTACCATTCCACTCGGTTTATTAACAACCATTAAATATTCATCTTCATAATAAATATCAAGTGGTATGTTTTCAGGTATTATATTATTATCTATTTTTAAATTTCCTATAAAAATATCATCTTTTGATTTTAATAAATATCCGGGTTTAACTTTACAATCATTTACTAAAATATTACCAGCTTTAATATGATTAGTAACAAAACTCCTACTTTCATTTAAATAAGAAGTTAAAACTTGATCTAATCTATTATTTATCCAATTTTCTTTTACTTTCATCTTTATCACCTACCAAACAATAAATAGTAAATATCATAACACCTATAACTATAAAAGAATCTGCTATGTTAAATACAGGTTCAAATATTTTAAAACTTATAAAATCTCTTACATATCCTAAAAACAATCTATCTATGAAATTTCCAATTATACCACTTATTATCAAAACTAATGATATTGAATAATTTTTATTATTTTTATATTTGAAAAGTTCATATATTAAATAAAATAAAGCAATTATTGTTATTATTATAAAGAACGCTCTTTTACCTTCTAATATACCAAAAGCTGCACCATAGTTTTTTATATATGTAAAACTTAAAAATTTAGGAATTATTATAATACTATTAATTTTTTTAAGATAATTAAATATTAATATCTTACTAATCTGATCAATTAACACAAGCAAAATAATACTTAAGATTAAAAATATATTTTTCTTTTTCATGAATTTATAATAACATAAAAAAAAGATATTATCTAGGTGTATCAACTAAAATAACATCTTCTCCTATTTTTTTAATTTGATTAAAACTAATTAGTATATCGCCTTCACTGGTGAATAAACTTTTTATACTTTTTCTTTCTACAAGTAAATTTTTTAAAGTCCCATTATTTATCTCTATTTCAGCATCTATTATTTTTCCTAACTTCTTCCCATCCTTTAAAAGTATTATATCTTTTTTTTGCATATCAGATAGTCTCATGATACCACCTGATAAAGTATATGTTATATGTTAAAATTTATTATGAAGAAAGCCTTCTAATATTATTAATTGCATTTTTTTCAAGCCTTGATACTTGAGCCTGAGATATACCTATCTCAGATGCTATTTCCATTTGCGTTTTACCTATTACATATCTATTTATTAATATATCTTTTTCCCTTTGTTTAAGTTTATTTAATGCTTTTCTTAAATTCAATATCTCATCCACATTAGGATTTTCTTTTTTATCCTCTAATTGATCAAGCAAATATATCTCATCTTCACCATCACTATATATTGGATCGAATATACTCATTGGTTCTTTTAAACTCATATAAGCGCTAGATATTTCATATTCAGGGATTCCTAAATATTTAACAATTTCATCTGTTGATGGTTCTCTACCATTTTGAACAACAAAGTCATCCTTAAATTTAATGATTTTATATGCTGTTTCTTTTATACTCCTACTTATTCTAACAGCATTATTGTCTCTTATATATCTTTTTATTTCACCGTCTATCATTGGAACAGAATAAGTACTAAATTTTACATCATATGATAAATCAAAATTATCTATTGCTTTTATTAAACCAACACATCCTATTTGAAATAAATCATCTAAATTATCAACCTTACTTTGATACTTTTTTAATATAGATAATACTAATTTTAAATTTCCATAAACAAGTAATTCTTTAACACTTTGATCTCCATTTTGATATGCTTTAAATAGTTTAATCATTTCATCATTTTTCAAAGTCCTTAAATTGCTTGTATCAATGCCACATATTTCAACTTTATACTTTGCCATAACAATCCTTTCAAAATTGTTATGATATTTTTTTAATTTTATTAAACAAAAAAAGCAAATATTTTTATATTTGCCTTAAGATATATGTTTTAAAATAGTAATCATTATTTCTTTATCTTCAACTATATCAACATATGATTTATCATCTTCTTTTATTTCTTTTAAAAATGTTAAATTCTTATCAAAATCTTCACCATCATTAAATATTTCACTAGTTACATAGTAAGTATCACCTTTGTACACAACTTGCCTTATAACCAAATATTCTTTTCCATTAGAAAGTTCAATAACTTGATTTGTCCTATTCTCCATATTATCTACCCTTTCCTTCTGCTTCAAATTTTAGCTCCATTTCTTTAAGCATTTCCTCTACAGTGCGCATTCTTTTTTCTTCTCCAAAATTCTTTGCAAGATTTTCAGCAACTTCTTCAGGATTGCTTTCAATCGCTGGTTGTTCTTTTTCACCTTGAACATTTTCGCTAACTACTTCAGGTTTACTTTCAACAGGAGTTTCTTCAACCGGATTAATTAAGTCACTTGGCATAGATAAATTTGGTTGTACTTCTTCTTCAGGTATTGAAGATGTTTCAGGCATGTGTGGAGTTTGAGTTTCCTCTTTTAACTTAGATTCATCGTATTCTCCAATTTTATCATTTTCAAGATCAGAAATAATTGTTTGTAGTTTATCAGAACTAAAATGTCCTTTAATCTCCGCTAAATTTGATGGACTTGATTTAAAACCAGCAATAAATGTTTTATCATTTTCTTTAATAGTTTCATTTAAACTAGGAGTTTCTTCAGAAGATATAGATGTTTCTTCTTTTACAGAATCTTCTTTTTCTTCTTCTTTTTTGTCCAAAACCGGTTCGGAAGGCTCTATCTTTGGTAATTCAAATGAGAAGTCTTCTTCTAACCCTGGCAATTTTAAATCAGCGCTTTGTTCAGGTACTTCTGCATTTTCAACCACTGGTTCTTCAACAGGAGTTTCTAATACAACACTTTCTTCGTTTTTAATATTATCTTCTTTTAATGCTTTTTCCAATTTGCTTACACACGATTGAAGACCAGACAATTTTTCTTTAATTTCTTTTAATAATTCTTCTGTATTTTCCATTCTATCACTCCCTATTTTTATCTAATAACATTTTACCACGTAAATTTATAAAAAAAAAGTATATTTTTATACTTTTAATAAATTTGTTAATTTTTTTATTACTTTTTTTTCTATTCTTGATATATAAGATTGACTTATTCCAAGTTTATCAGCAACTTCTTTTTGAGTATACTCTTCACTATTCATAAGACCATATCTCATAATTATTATTTCTTTATCTCTATCATTTAAATTTTCGATTTCATCCAATAATATCTTTTTATCAACTTTGTTTTCATATTCTTTCTCTATTAAATTATCCTCTGTACCAAGCACATCTTCAAGATGTAGTTCATTTCCTTCGCTATCAAAATTAATAGAATCTTCAAAACTAACTTCTATTTTTCTTCTTTTATTTTTTCTTAAAAACATTAGTATCTCATTATCAATACACCTTGATGCATAAGTTGCAAGTTTAATGTTTTTATCAAGTTTATAAGTATTAACTCCCTTTATTAATCCTATTGTTCCAATACTAACCAAATCTTCAAGATCATATCCACTTCCATCATATTTTTTTGCTAAAAATACAACTAATCTTAAATTATGTTCCACAAGCTTATTTCTAGCGTCTTTATTTCCTTGCTCTCTTAATAATACCAATTTTTCTTCCTCTTCTTTTGGTAAAGGTGGGGGTAAAATATCTGTACTCCCTATAAAGTATATATTATTACTTTTTTTTAATAATTTTCTTATAATTTTTAATACTTTCATTATATCCCTCCAATATGTTTTTATTTATTAATGAATTTACGCCTTCTATACTTATTTTTTGAGGAGTTATTCCCACTAAAACATCTTTTATATTTCCAATCCCTTTAACAAAAACATTATCAGCCTTAAAACATTTTATTAAAAATGAATTATTAACTGTGTTACAAGGTATTAATAAGTAATCTAAATACTTTTCATTTAATAAACCTTTATTAATTAAAATAACCGCTCTACCTTTATATGGATCTACAATATTCATTCCAGTATCATTATAGGCAGTTAAATTAATAACTTGTCCTTTAATATATATGTCTATTTTATATTTTAATGAATAAAAATTTTTTAATTTTAATAAGTATTTTGTATAAGTATAAACTATTAATGGACTAAATATTAATAATAGAATTAGATTCCCAAACAAAGAGTTAATAAAACTACTTTTTAATTTTAAATTTATAAAATATATAAATCCTCCTACTATTAAACTATTTAAAAAAAAATATACTAAATTATTAAGAAAATATTTAATGTTTTTATAACCAAAAGCAATTATAATCATGATAGAACCTAATAAATTTTTTAATAAAAACAAAATAAAACTATTTAATTTGACAAACAAAACTATTATACTTATACTTCCAAATAGTGAAGATAAGATTAATCTTCTAACTTTAATATTTCTCTTTAATAATATAGATACTGAATATAATATTAAAAAATCACAAGAAAAATTTATTATTAAAAGTATATCAATATAAACTTTCATATTATCACCTTTATTACATTATAAAAAAAGCAACAAATATTTTTTGTCGCTTTTTAGAATAAAGGTGTCATATTTTCATGGTCATCTTTTTTAGTACGCTTTTTAGATTTAACTTTCTCATCATGTTTACCTTTTATTTCAACATCTTTTTCAATTATTATTTCTTTCTTATCTCTATTCTCAATTATATTTTTGACAATTGAGCCAAGTTCCCTAACATATCTTTGATTTATTTCACCATCTTTAGTACACCAAGCTTTAACAAAAGCATTTATAGCACTTTTTAATCCACTTGTATCACTCATTCTATTTATAACATATTTACCATATTCAATTTGAATTCTTTCTAAATAAAGAGATACTTTGCTTCTATATTCAGATTGATTTAATTTTCTGTTAGTCCATATTTTTGATAAAAATGCTTGCTCTAACATTTTATCAACTATTATTTTCTTTAATTCTTCATAATTAACATAAGATTTATCTTTCTTATAAAATATTGGTAGAGTTTTTGCTTGTCCTTTATACATGTAACCTATATAAACCTTACCAGTTCCACCATCCACTTCACTTTTAAATCTTTCTTTTAAATTATTTTGATCATCAACCTGTTCTGTTAAAAACTTATCAATTTTATCTAAATCATAAGATTCAGTTATTTTTTTGTATACAGTGTATTTTATAACAGTAGATCTCTTATCATTATTTAAAACATTAAAATTACCATAAACATATCGATTTTTAGAATTCTTATTATTTTTAGAATACTCAATTAAAAATTTATTACATTCTTCTTCAGAACGAAAAATCCTTGTTTCAGAATGATCAGTCATCATTAAAAAATATCTATTACCATTCATAATATACCCCTTCATTAATTACAATTATATTTTAACATAAACTAATTAAAAAGAAAATAATAAAGACTTATCTTTATTATTTTAATATCCAAGCATTACATACATATCTTTGACCAGTATAAGTATATCCACCCGGATCATTTATAAGTTTATTATCAACAACTAACATTGAAGAACCACCACCATCTAAATTAGCAGCATTATATGCTCCATATTGATACAAGAAATCAGCAAGTTGTACCATTGAAAGTCCAGGTGAACCTTTACCTCTTCCATCTGATACAGCAAATAATACTACTCCATCTTTTCTTTGTGCAATAGCAGTTCTTGGTGCATATCCCCAGCCACCATCGCCTTTCATTTCAGCTTTTTCACCATTCATTATTAAGAAAGGTCCAAAACTCATTGCATCTCTCATACCATTTTTAATTGCAGTTTCAGCATCATCATAAGTAAGCACTAAAATGTTGTCTTCATTAAATCCTATAAGTTGATTCGTTGCTCCTGTGCCAGCTGTTATTTTACCACCTGATATTACAACACCAACCGGTATTAATGCACCTGTTTTTTTATTTCTAGAATATCCAGAAGCATTAACAGCAGCTATAGCGTTGTTCTCTTTTGCTATACTCGTCATCATTTGTCCACCTCTAGCATTTCTAGATGATAAAACCATAGATATTCTTGAAGGATCATATATAACTAACATATGTATAGTATTCTTTTTATATTTAGTTGTAAATACTTTATATAAATCATTACCTTCATCTCTTTTTAAAACTTGTTCTTCAAATTCATTAGCATAACTAGTTACTTCACTATTATTATTAAATTTGATTTCACTTGTATTAGTTGCCTCATCAAAATTATTAACAACATTTTCTTTCATAACTTGATCAATAATTGCATCGTTATAGAAAATATATGCCAAATATTGATGTGTTCTTGTAGTCATCGCGGAAGTTATTAAAAAGTTTCTAAAGAATGATATTGGTCCATAAGTAATGAAAAAACCTAAAAACACCAAAATATCTAAAATAACAACTGTTATCATTAATTTATCTTTTTTCTTTTTTACCATAACACTACTCCATTACATATGGTTCCTCTTTTGAACCATTACCACTAGATATTGTTATATTTGGATTTAAATATATAACAGGTCTAATATTCTTATTTTTATTAGATGAATCTAAATAAACTGTTTTATCTGATCCAACTGTATATATAACATCTTTTTTAGAATCAGATGGTGTTAATGTAAATACATTTTCATATTCTAATAATCCAATGTCATTTATATTAAGTAAACCAACGTATGATTCAACGCTATTTTTATAAATCGAATTATAATCATAACCCTCTTCGGAAGTAAATAAGCCTGTATACCATTTGCCTTTGACCATCTTTTCTTTATCAGATGAAGAAAAACTATTATAATAATCTCCATTTAAATATTTAAATAATTTAGAACTACTAAAAGTATTATATTTTTTATCAAATATTCTTTTATTTTCTAAAACACCATCAAGAACTACTTTTGTTCCTATATCATCTTGATCAATTATTTTCCATGTTTTATTATTAAAAGACACATATTCATTTATGAATTTTTGATTTAAAACATTAAGTTTTCTTTCGCCAATAATATATGGGGACTCAACACTACCATTTCCCTCACTATAACTAACTTCATTTGATAATGTAATGACCGGTTTTATTTCGTACTGGTGGGTTACTTTTGTCTTTTTAACTTCACCATCGCTATTTATATAATATTGAGATTCATCTGACACATTACTTAACCAATATTCAACATCACTTTTAATAAAACCTTCAATTCCTCCTGTTATTTGATAATCTTTTATAGAAGGTATACCAATTAAATATTCTTTAACATTTTCACATGTAATATTTTCCATATTAGTTATATTGTCTAAACACACTTTTGTTTTTGTTAAATAAGAATCAGGACTTTCTAAGTTTCTGTAAACAACACTTTTTTCATCATTTAAATATTTACTTATAAAAGATTCTTCAAAAGGTGATGAATTTGTTAAAACAGAAGCATTTTCTGTAGACACTAATCTTATTTTTCCATCTTCTGATATTTTTTCTATTCTCCATAACATTCCAGAATATTTAACATAATTATTATTATATTTATAATTATAAACATATTCATCATCTAATTTACTTAAATCATTATTAGTATATGAATTAGTAATAATCTTTTTATAAAGCGGTACTTGTTCAATTTCTTCCCAATCAGAATTGGTTGAGTATATCTTATAATAATGAATTAATCTATACCCATAAAAGCCTATACAAGCTAATATAAATAATATACTAAATATTTTAAATAACTTTTTACCCATATCAAAAACCTCTACTTTAAAAAGTATACCATTATACTTAGATTTTCACAAGTTAAAAATAACTTTTTATTAATAATATGTCTAAATATTTACTTTTATTTACATAATATATTAGTATGAAAAAAATAATAAATAATTTTCTTTACATAATAATTGTATTATTTCCAATAATAGATTTAATATCATCTTTTAATATAAGATATAATTTAAAATTATATTCTCCAGGAATAATAATTCGTGGTTTATTTTTTCTTTATATAATTATTTATACTTTGTGTAGCAAAAAAATAAATAAAGATATAAAGAAGAAAGTAATTATATATTATACAATATCAATAATATTTTTTATTATATTTATTGTATTAAAAATTAAATCAAATATTAGTTTATATAATTTTTTAAATGAACTAAAAATGTTATTTAAATTTTGGTATTTCCCTATAACTTTAATATTTTTAAAAAATTATGATTACAATGCAAAAAAATTATTTCATTCATTAAATATAAATACATTAATCTATGTATTATGCATTATCATTCCGTTAATCACTAATACATATTTCAATTCATATTCTTCTATTTATAAAGGTATTGTGGGATGGTTTTATTCTGCAAATGAAATTGGGTCAATGTTATCCATAAATTTACTACTTTTATATTTAAATTTTAAAAACAAAAAAAACATACTATTAATTATATTAAATATATTTTCTTTAACTTTAATAGGTACCAAAGTATCATTGTTTTCCTTAATAATTATAACAATATCTATGTTTTTACTTTTTACAAAAAAATATAAAGTTAAATCAAAAGAATCAATTATATCTTTTGCAATTGGATTAATTTCTTTAGTATTTATATTATTTAATAATACTTCATATGACATATTTAAAAGAGTATCGCTAAATCAAACTGCATTTAAAAACTATGATGATAATTATATTAGTATTTTATTAAGTAATAGAGACAATACATTAATTAATAAATATAATGATTTTAAAAATAAAAATTTATTAATAAAAACATTTGGGATGGGATTTATAAATAATAATGAATGCAAAAGCATAGAAATGGATATATTTGATATATTATTTAGTTATGGTTATATAGGTTTTATTATATACTTTATACCATTAATTTATTATTTATCAAAAATTAAAAAATCGTTTACAATAGATAAACTAATATGCATATTTGGAATTCTTTTGTCTTTATCAATTTCATTTATATGTGGTCATACTCTATCTGCTCCATCAGTTAGTATTTATATTTCTATATTTATAAGTTTGTTATCAAAAAATATCAAAGTTAACACATAACTTTGATATTTCGGTTATCCACATTAAAGTTTAGTTTTATATTTTTTTATTATGGCATCTGCTATTCTTTCACTTGCATGTCCATCACCATATGGGTTTTTTGATTGTGCCATTTTATTATATTCATTAATATCAGTTAATAATTTCATTGTTTCTTCGTATATTATTTTTTCATTAGTTCCTACTAATTTTAATGTACCAGCTTCTATTCCCTCTGGTCTTTCTGTTGTATCTCTTAATACTAATACTGGTTTACCAAGTGATGGTGCTTCTTCTTGAATACCTCCACTATCTGTTAATATTATATAAGATTTATCCATAAAATTATGAAAGTCAAATACATCTAATGGTTCAATTAATTTTACTTTCTTAGAACCTTCAAACACCTCATTTGCAATTTCTCTCACTTTTGGGTTTAAATGTATTGGATAAATAACTTTTACATTTGTTGTATCATCTACTATTCTTCTAACTGCTCTAAATATATTTCTCATATTATCTCCAAGATTCTCTCTTCTATGAGCTGTTAAAAGAATTAATTTATCATTATCATCTAACCATTTTAATTCTGGATGATCATATTTTTTTGATACTGTTGTAGACATTGCATCAATTGCAGTATTACCTGTTACATATATTTTTTCTTCCTCTATATTTTCTTTTAGCAAATTTTCTTTGCTAACATTTGTTGGGGCAAAAAACATATCAGTCATGCAATCTACCATTTGTCTATTCATTTCTTCTGGATATGGTGAATACTTATTATTTGTTCTAAGGCCAGCTTCTACATGGCCAATGTCAACTTGATTATAAAAGGCTGCTAATGCTCCGGCAAACGAAGTGGTTGTATCACCATGGACTAAAACAATATCTGGTTGTACTTCTTTTATTACATATTCAAGGCCTTCTAATACTCTTGATGTTATTTCAGATAATGTTTGTCCTTGTTTCATTATGTTTAAATCATAATCCGGCTTTATATTAAAAACCTCTAATACTTGATCTAACATTTCTCTGTGTTGTGCAGTTACGCAAACAATACTCCTTATTTCTTTCCTTTTTTCTAATTCTTTTACAAGAGGTGCCATTTTAATAGCCTCTGGTCTTGTTCCAAATATACTTAATACTTTTATCATATTACTCTCCTATATACTTATCAAAATAGTTTTCCTTTATCTTATTAACTATTCTTTCATTAACGTGCCCATCGTTCATGTAATTGTATTTTTTATTAAAATTTTTTAATTGCTTTCTATATTTTTTCTCTATTTCATCAATATTTTTTATAGAATCATATAATTCATTTTCTGTTTTAATAATTGGTCCAGGCAAATCTTTTTTATAATCTAAATAAAATGCCCTATATTTTAAATATTCATCTATATCATACATATAAAATATTATTGGTCTTTCTAATATAGAATAATCAAATATTGTTGATGAATAATCTGTTATTAAAACATCTGATATAGTTAATAACTCTATTATATCAACTCCACTGTAATTGTAAAAGTTATCTGGTAATTTAGTGATTTTCAAAGATTTAGCAACCAGTGGGTGTAAACAAATAATAACATTTACATCTTTATTATCTTTTAAGCTTAATATTGGTAACTCATAATTATTATTATCTAAATTATTATCTCTAAATGTTGGAGCGTAAAGTATAGTCTTTTTATTTTTAAGTAAATTATATTTCTTTTTTAGTATTTCTATTTCTTTTTTATTTAAATTAACTAAATAATCAGTTCTACACATTCCAAATTCTTCAATTGGTTTATTAAATCCAATAGATGTTTTCATTGTAGAAGCAACATACTTTTCTGCTGCAAGAAAGCAATTGCATTCTTCAATATATTCAAGTGGTTTTCTTTTATCTATTGGAAGTTTATCCTCAATATCGTACCCACATTTTTTAAACTCTCCTGCTCCATGCCACAACTGTAAATATATTTGATTTTTTTTCTTTTTTAAAATTGAACCATTAAAATGACTTCTTATCCAATATTTAGAAGTTGCTAAGTCATAGAAATATCTAAACGTCCTAGAATATGAACAATCTTTTTTATCTACTAAAGATATATCTGTTTTTTTACTTATTAACCATCTTGTTTCAAATTCATCTGGGCAATTGTCCTTTATATATTTATATAAAGCATAAGGATTACCATCTATTTTATCTGGTGAACTTTGAAATATTATTTTATTATTTTTAACTTTAAATATTTTAAAAAATAAGTTAAACAAATTAATTAGTATTTTTTTCATATTACCTCTACATTTTTATATTTAATTTTGATTAGATCACATCTATCTAATATGCTTTCTATAAAATTCCGCTTTCTTTTTAGTTGTTAATCTCAATTTTAAAAAGGTTGCTATTTTCTTTTTAAATCCTTTTTTGCCTTCTAACCATGTTCCTGTAAATATATGAATTGTTTTTGAATTAATTGATGGATTACATAAAACATCATCTTTATAAACTTTTATTCCATCATTTAATATTTGTTCTATATTACCTTTTTTACAACCATATTCATTAATTAATATATTTGACACAGAAATTGTATTATTATTTTCAAAATCAAATTTATATGCATCTATTTCATCATAATAATCTAATAGTTTTTTTATAAATGGATGATGTGGTTCTGCTCCAAAAACTGCAGTAAATGGATAATTAGGATGTTCATATCCAACAAAAGCTTTATTATCTAATAATTCTTTTAAATCATCTAAAACTAATACATCTGTATCTAAATAAATTCCACCATAGTTATATATCGCATACATTCTTATATAATCACTTACATAAGCCCACTTTTTTGCTTTATAAGCAGCTTCTACAAATGGATGAGAATGTATATCAAAATTTGATTCATTCCATTCAATAATTTCATAATCTTTTAAATGCTTCTTCCAGGTTTTCATACACATTTTTATATTATTAGGTTTTTCTTTTCCACCAACCCAAACATAATGAATCTTCTTTGGTATCATAATTCCTCCACTATCTTTTTATTCTATTTACTATTAGTATTTTAAACTTATTTGAAACATCTCTAAAATCTTTTGAAAATATATAAAATGCTATAAACAATATTAAAAGCAATACTATTCCATATATAATAGCAAGTAAAATCCAAGACAAAATATTATTAATATTTATAAATGTAGCTAATTTACTTAATATTAATGAAATCATAATTGTAAATAATGCTACTATAAAATATTTTATAAAATATTTTATACATGAAATATTTAATACTTTTTTATAAATATAATAAGGCATATACCAAAATGTTGTTATCAACATAGAAATTGTAGTTGCAATTAAAATACCCACTAGTCCATATTTAACTACTAACAATAGTGATAAAACCAAGTTAACTATTGCTTCTAATAAAACTATTACTTTTGTTTCTTTAAATAAGCCTTTACTATTCCTAAAAATATTTAATGGCTTTCTAGCAATTACAATAAAGAAGTTAATTACTAAAAATATAAATGCTAAATTATTTATTAAATATTTATCTCCAAGCCATACTTTACCAACAAAAAGATTTCCAAGAACAAATACCATTGAACTTAAGAAAGAAGCCATAAATAAGAATGATATATTCATTTCTTCAAATAATTTCATCATGTTTGATTTTTCATCTTTATATATTGAATTACCAAAACTTGGCGATATAGCTGAGCCAATCATATCTATTATATCTGTTAAATACTTAGTTAAATAATTATATGATGAATATATTGTTACAAGTAATGGTGATAAAAAAGATGATGTTATAATTATATCTGTATTATAATGTATTGCTTCTGAAATTCTGTGCCAAAACAAGTTAGACACCCCTTTTAAGTTAACTTTTTTAGTTGGTTTATCTTTAAGCCAAGGATATTCTCTAAATATTTTTTTATTAGTAATAAAATATGTTAAAAATCTTGTAAGTATTTCAACAGCTAGAATTATTATATAATCAAAACCTAGATATATTAAAACTATATCTACAATGTATTCAAATGCTTTCATTGAATAAAATCTTAAATTTGCTTTATATGCTTTTTGATCTGCCTCAATTACAGATTTAGGAGCCATCATTAAATAATCAACTGCATTCTTTAATAAAAATAATAAAAATACAAATTGCATATAAAATAGTGATAAATTATTGTTAGTAAATACCTTTAAGAAAAATGATAATATTACGCCTATTCCTAAAATTATTAAAGCTATTTTTTTTAGCAAAGATTTTGCTGAATTATAAATATTTACTATTTCTTTTTTATCATCATTAGCAAAACACTTATAATATAATTGAATAATATAAGTACCAGCTCCAGCTTCTGCTAAAGAAAGATATATAAATATCTGATAAAAAAGTGTATTTAAAGCATACTTTTCATCACCTAAAAATTTTACAAAAACACTAACACGCAAAAAACCTAGTAATAATAATATTACATATGGAATTATACTAGTAATAAAATTTTTAATACTTTTTTCTTTTCTCACAATTTATCCTCATATAAAGTATATCATGACTAAAATAGTATGTAAATTATACTATTTTTCTTTTTTTACTTTTAGCATGAATTTTATATTATTATTATAAAATCTTTTTAACCTTTTTGGTTCTGTAACTATTCTATATAGCCACTCCAAATTTAATTTTATAAATAATTTAGGTGCTCTTTTCTTAGAACCACTTATTACATCAAAAGAGCCACCCACTCCAATAAACACTCCTTTTTTAAATTTATTTAAATATTTATATATTAGTTTTTCTTGATTAGGTATTCCAAGAGCAACCATAACAATATCTGGCTTTAATTTAATTATATTTTCAAATACTTTATCTTTATCTTTTACATAGCCATTTTCCGTTCCAACTAAATCAATACCTTTATATTTACTAGATATCACATTTTTCATTCCATTTATAACATCTTGTTTACTTCCAAATAAATATACTTTCTTTTTATTGTTAGATGCATATTTTAATAAATGCTCACACACATCAAATCCAGTAATTCTTTCTTTAATATTTATTCCTAACATATTAGCTGCTTTAACTATCGCAATACCATCCGGAATAATTATATTACTTGAATCATTTAACATTTTATTTATTTCTTTATCAGTTTGTGCATAAGTCAAAGTTTCAGGATTAGCAGTTATAATAAAAGTTTTTTCATCTTTAGTTATCCTTTTATCTAATAATTTCAAAAATTCTTTGTTAGTACCTTTATATATTTTATCAATTAATTCTTTCATTTCATTACCTACTTTTTATAAGATTAATCCACTCATCTTTTACGTTATCAAGTAAAAATCTTTTACTAAATTCATACCCTTTTTCAGAATAGTTCTTATATTTCTTTGAATCTTTTAACAAATTAATTATTTCATTTGCCATTTCTTCTTTATTTCTATTGTTAATTAATACTCCATTATCCTTTAATAATTCTCTTGCACCTGAAGCACTATCAAAAGCAATACATGGAAGTTTATGACTCATAGCTTCAATTAAAACAAGTCCAAACGATTCAGTAAATGAACTCATTACATATATTTTAGATTTTGATAAATACTCGGAACACTTTTTAAAATCTAAAAATCCTAATAATTTAATATTTTTATCGAGTTTTAATTCATTTATTTTATTTTCTAAATTCTCCCTTTCGCTTCCATCACCGATTAAATATAGTTTAATATTCTTGTTAACACTTTTGATGATATTAATAACATCTATTAAATCAGAATATCCTTTCTCTTTGGATAATCTTCCTATGCTTATAATTGAATTTGCCTCTTTTCTCTCTTTTGTAATAGGCATAGAATCAATTACATTAGGTATATATACACACTTACAATTTCTTAAATTTTCTTTTATATAAATATCCTCTAATTGTCTAGATACAACAACTAAATAATCAAAATTAGTAATTGAATTTATTAAATTTTGTTTATATTTATCTGTTGGATAATTATGTTCAGTAGCAATCTTTACATAATTATTGTTTATTAAATAATTATTTATAATTGTGTTATGAAATATTCTAGTTGTTATAACATATTTACTATCTATTTTTTTAATTGCTCTAATATTTCTAATATATTTTAAAAATAATACTTTAATATTTTTAAACAAATATTTAAAAATATTTAAGACATTTAACTCTTTTATAGATTTTTTCAATTCTTCTCTACAAGGCCCTTCGTTAATTAAATATGTTATTTTTACTTTCTTGCTAAAATCAAAAGCTGGTTTTTCACCTATTTTATAAGTAGATATTATTTCTATTTCATAATCTTTTTCTAGCATTTTACACAAAGAGGATAAATATTTTTCTACACCACCAGTACTTAAATGTAAAGCAAGAATTGTAATTTTATTTGGATTTAACTTTATCATACTTTAGTCCTTTCTAGTTATTTTAACGTCCTTATTTATACATAAAAATCTTAATAAATTTTCTACATCTTCTATATTTATATTTTTACTAATAATTATTTCATCAAATCCATTGTACATTTCATTTAATAAATTAATATAAAACTTAGAAATAGTTTTATTTAATATTTTTTTATTAAATGTTCTTAAATCAGATCCAAGATATTTCTCTTTATCTATATTTTTTAATTCTATTTTTCTACACTTATAGTTTTTATAGAAATTATAAATAGATTTTAAAAACAAATTACTATTTATTTCTTCATCAGTAAATCTTTTTCTTAAAGTAAAATAAATTATTTTTGATTTATAATTACTATTTGTTTTTTTCCTAAAATAAACAGGTATAAATAAATTTCTTATTTTTAATTTATTAAAAACTTTAAATAAAAAATATTGTACTTTAAATAATGGAATGTAATAATTTGAAAGCAAATTACAAAGTACTCTTAATTCGCCATTTATTACACATAGTTTACCTAAATCATTATTTATGTAGTTCCCAGAAAAAACTCTATATTTAAAAAAATTAAAATTAACTTTTTTTATATTTAACATTTTGTCATTATCAATATCCAACCAAAAAGGACCATTCCAAGTTAAATAATTTTTATAAACTTTGTTTATAAAAATCTCTCTCTTACAAAAACTAAAATCACAATATAAATTTCTACCTAAATTTAATATAACTTCAGGTATTATACTTTTTCGTTTTTTATAATCATATATTTTAATTACACCATTTAGATTATCTTTTTCATCTATTACATCTAAATTAGATATAATAGCATCATATTTTTTATGTTTTAACAAATAATCGTTAGCTTTTTCTAAAACATTATCATTTAAAATATCATCAGAATGACATATGTATATATAATCACCTTCTAAATATTTAATAACATATTTAATTGCATTTAATTGATCAGAATTTTCTTTGTAAAAGTAATTTATTTGATTGTTTTTATCATATTCTTTTTTAAAATCTTCAACTATTTTTTTAGTGTTATCTGTAGATCCATCATCAACTATATATAGTTTAAAATTTTTATAACTTTGATTTATTATTGATAATAAACTTCTCTCAATTGTATCTGAATCATTATAAGTGGGCATTATAATATCAAATCTCATATTATTTTCTCCTCTTTATAACTTTAGCAGGATTACCAGCAACTACGGAATATTTTTCAACATCTTTAGTAACTACACTTCCAGCACCAATAATAGTGCCATCACCTATTTTTACTCCAGGAAGAATTATAACATTTGCTCCAATCCAAACGTCATTACCAATGATTACTTCTTTTTCTTCATCAAATCCTTGAAATATCATTGGTTTATCTAAATCACATTTATGATTTTTTGTATATATTGATACATTAGGCCCCATCATAACATAATCGCCTATTATTACTCCAGACTGAACTAATGAATTTATACCTAATCCAGAATAATTACCTATTATAATATTAGGAGAAAATTTAGCTCCCTTTTCAATATCAACACTTTTACCACATTTATTAATTATTCCTCTTGTTAATAAAGTTCTGAATTTCCCACTAAAAAATGAAAAAGGACTATGAGATTCAGGCAAATGTTTAGCAATAAAATGATATAAGAAATAACAAATGCCTCTAATTATTTTTTTCATTATAATCACTTTCTTTCTAAATAATATTATAGCAAAAGAAAAAGACTATTTCTAGTCTACATCTTTTTCTTCTAATACTTCTTTTATCTTTGCTTTTGCAGCATCTATAGTCTTTTGATCAGGATACATAACTGATAAAGAAGAATTTGGATAAGAATAAGTTGGTTCCATTCCACCAGTTCCACTTAAATTAGAATTTAAAAACTCCCATCCCTTCATATCATTCAACTGAAATTGTACTACTGATGTAATATTATCTGTTGATAAGTCAGATTCAAATGTTCCTTCTAATGCCTTTAAAATCTTATCATAATTTTGTATTAAATTTTTAGAAGAAGTTAATTTATCAACTACAAGTTTAATTACTTGTTGTTGATTTTCTCCTCTATGTCTGTCTCCTGTTTTATAAGCATGTCTTTCTCTTGCAAAAGCTAAAGCACATTTTCCTCCAACTTTATTATCACCAGGCTTAAATACACAAGTTTTATCAGTCCAACATCTAAAACTATAATTGACATCACTATTAATTGTTATGCCCCCAATTGCGTCAACTAATTTTACCACCGAATTAAAGTTTACTCTTATATAATAATCAGCTTTATATCCAAGTAAATCCTCAATTGTAGCTTTTGAAAGATTAACTCCACCAAGTATTCCAGCATGTGTAAGCTTATCTCTTAAACCACTCTTGCCATGAAGATGTACATAATAATCTCTCGGAATATTTACTAATAATATCTTCCTTGTTTCGGGGTTTACAACCATAAACATATTTACATCACTAAGACTTCTAGATGGCATTTCACCACTTCTAGTATCTATTCCACTTAAATACACTATAAATGGTTCTTTCATAATATTTGCTTCATTATTAATATTTTCTAGTATTTTTTCAAATTCTATTTCATCTATTTTTTTAAGATTATCTTTATAGTTTTCATCATTTTCTAGTAATGCATCATAACTGCCGGCATTTATTAATATAATTTTTTCATTATCATCAAGTAAGCCATCAAATAAATCATGATAGTTATCCACTTCTTTTAATGTAACTTTCAATCTTTTAACAACTATCTCTTTTAATTCTTCTATTTCATCTATATCTTCATAATAATATACTGTTTTATTTTTAATATCTGACTTATTATTATAAGTTGAATTTTTATTAACAATAACATAATAAATATCTTTTGTTGATTTAACATGTAACCCATTATTTAAAAAATCATAAGTTTGATATAATTCATGAGTTACATAAACTTCACCCACAATAAATATAATTGCAAGTATATTTATTATTAATAGTATTCCTTTTTTAATTTTTTTATTAATACAAATACATAAATATATAAGCCATAATACCCCCAAGGAAATACTTGCTGCATAAAAGTATTTATTTGGAAGTACATTTAATTTATATACAACATATAAAAATGCACATAAAACCATTAATGCTATAAAACATAGTATTTTACTAAAAATTCTAACTTTCTTTTTACTTTTTTCTTTACTCATTTTTGTTCACCTTTAATATTCTAACACATATTACTCAATAGTTACACTCTTTTTATTAATATGTACCTCAATATAAGTTCTTCCATCACTAACACTTATTTCACTACCATCTAAATATGTATATTTTGTTTTACCTTTTCTTGACTCTTTATTCCATTTGATTGGAACAGCATATCCATTTGTAATATAATATCCATCGCCTGAACCCACTGTTTTTATATCCCAATATTTGCCATCCGGCATTACACCATAATTAACTTTTTGTACTATTACATTTTTTGTAGTAAATTCCTCTTTAGTTCCATGATCTTTTGTTCTAACTCCATTTACAATTCTTGTATACATTTTACTTTCTTCATCATATTCAAATACAGTTGTAATATTTCCATATGGTAAAGTTATTTTTGTAGCAACTTTTACATTTTCCATATTACTTAAATCAGTATCTTTAACATTATAATTTAGAAGAACTGTATTATCACTCTCAAGACTATATCCTTTTTTATTTTTAGCATAATTATATACTTTATCAGTATTTAGATACACAGTATGTTCTGTTGCTAAATGCTCTTTATTATCTCTCCACATAGATCCCTCACCAGCAATTCCTTGAACATAATTAATAATATTTTTTTTCAATTCATCTTTTGCATAATGACTCCATCCAAAAGAGACAAATATTGCATCACTTTCATATGAATAATCAATAAAATTATGTCTTGCACTTCTAATGGTACCAACATTTATATCTTCTACATCTTTATATAATGCAAGCAATCTTGATGTAAAACCTTCTGTAGGAATCTCATAAATTAAATATGCCTTATTTAATCCTTCTTGTACTTTAACTGCAACTGGTGTATTATTAACTGAAATTGCAAGTGGTCTTGTCTTAGAACTAACATTGATTATATCAACAATTTCTTTTGGTTCTTCCTTTTTAGGAGGTAATTCTTTTTCTTTACTTTTACCACAACCAGTTAATAATATAACCCCCATTATTAATAAGAATAATAATTTTAATAACTTATTTTTCATCTTTAACACCTCTTTTATAACCCAATTTATAAACAAAATAATATGTACTATAAAATATTATACCACACATACCACCTATACTATCTATTAAAACATCTTTTAACTGTCCAGTTCTGCCAATCACAAATGTTTGATGATATTCATCTAAACTTGATAAAACTATTATTAATAATACTGCTATTATAAGCGATAAAACAAATTTCTTATTTTTAAATATCACATTAACTACTAAAATAATTAGAAAAGATAATACAAAGTATACAAAAGCATGCATAACTTTTCTAAGAGGTGTATTTAATAAAGCACTGGCTTTCTCTAATTTAGTTTCATCAGGATGACTATTAGTAATACCATACCTATTTGTTATATCCAAAGTATCCTCTATAAAAACGGTTATAATACTAGAACTTTTACCATTTGAATTTTTATCATTCATAGAACTTAATTTATAAATGCCAAATATCCAAAAAACTATTAATATAATTAATATTATTATTGTTATTGCTCGCTTTTTATTCATAATTCTTATCCCATTCTATTTTAAAAATTTTTTTAACATTTTTTTTCTTAATAATTCTTTGTAAAATATATAATTCTCGTTTTTTCTATAAATTAAAACAAATAAACCAATTGATATAATTATTACAGAAAGAAATTTTAATACTAAATATAGCAAATTGGTATAAGGAATAAATTCATTAATGTATATGGTAACTAAAGCAATTAAAAATCCAACTACTGTATACCTTAAATACATTGCAAAATAATCCTTCAAATTTATAGTTAAAGATTTTTTTGTAATAACATATGGTTCCCACCAAAAATTAGTTAATAAGCATGAAATAATAGTTCCTAAAACCACTCCTGCTATTCCTAAATGTTTAGCTAGAAGTATTGAAGTGAAAATATTAATAACCGCTTCTATCACTGGTGAATACTTATCTTTGCTATAATTACCTGTCGCCTCTCTAAAAGACATGCAAGTTCTTCTCATACCAAATAAATAGTAATTAATTGCAATAGCATAAATAGATAATGTATTTAGCAAATACTTTTTACCTAACCACAAACTAATAAATGGATTAAAAAGGCATATTAAACAGATAGTGCTTATTATATGAATCATATAGTCGGCGAAAAATGTTTTCTTAAAAACTTCTGTCATCTTCTCCCTATTTCCATCAACTTGTAAATTTCCTATACTGGCAATAATAGAGCTAAATATTTGCGTAACAATATTTTTTAATGCAGTAATAATTAATATATAATTAGAATAAAGGCCCACTTGAACTAATCCTAACACTTTTGAAATAACAATATTATCTGTTGAATTTAATACTACTCCCCCAAATTTATGATAAAACATCGCTTTTACATTGCATATAATCTGTTTATAATCTTTTCTACTAATTTTTTCTACATGTTTGTCCTTTAAAAAAGGGTACATTTTATCTGCTCTTCTATTTAATAATATGTTTTCAGTAAGTGTCATTATAATTTGAACCACTAAAAATAATATATAATTCTTTGTTAATAATAATATCACTATTTGAGCAACATTAAGAACAAAAAAGAATGAATATCTATAAATTGTAGCAATATATCTTTGCTGATCACCTATTATTAGTAACCTCTTATGAGAAAATAAGTATGACACCGAAGTATTTAACACAAATAATATATATATTAAGTTTAAATTTGATATATTTGGTACCTCATTCATTAATAATTTATAAAAAGGTAATGCTATTAAACCTAACATTGCTATTATTAATGCTATAGTTATATACACTTTTTTATAAAAATACATTAAGCTTTTTATTTTTTCATTATCATTTTCTGAGATTGGTTTATATAATTGATAAGACATTGCTGTAACAAAGCCAAGTTCAGTTAAACTTAATATTGTTAATATATTAGTAAATAAACCGCTTAACCCCAAATATTCAGGAGATAATATTTTAACAAAAACAAGCCTAGAAACTAAACTAATTAGTATCCCTAATGCCTGCCCTATCATAGCAAATACTAAATTTCTTATTGAATTATCTGTTCTTGATTTCATTTTTTAAACCTCTTAACTTATTTTTTATTTTTGTAAATAAGTCTTTTATTTCTTCGTTGCTGTGTTCCAAAAAGTATAACAAGCAATAAAGAATGGCAAACTTAAACACCGTGTTTATGTGAACAAAAGAGCTAAATAAATACTCATCTCTAATTTGATCTATTGCCATGTATAAGTACATTGCAAAAAATATTGTTAATACAGTCATTTGTTTTTTATTCATACTAATATAGAGTATGGAAAACATAAATCCATTAATAAACTGTAATACTATTAAACCTAAATATCCAAAATCATGGTAATATCTTTTCCCGGATGTATATATGTTACTTGAAAGTTTTACATTGTCTTTAGTGTAAAAAACTTCCCATTTTGTAGTTATTGGTTGTATATAATCTGATATATTTAATTTATATGCCACATTTTGTATGCCTCTAAACGTTTCTTCTCCAAAAATTTTTGGTTTTTCAATTGGAGATGAAATGTATCTATTTAGAGATGGAATTGGCGCTCCAAAATAAAATGATGTATATTCAACAATACCTGCATTAGTTTTACGACCAGTTAAAGGGAGTATAACATAAAATAATCCGGACACAGTAATAACACCTACTAATAAATATTTCCAGTATCTAAATATTATTGTCTTATAACTCAATTTTTTATTTAAAAAGAATATATATACAATAATTGAAAATAAAATATAAACAAAAGATTGCAACCTGCTTCCAATAAGCAAACTCATTAAAATACAAATTATTATTATAGAGATATATAATATATTTTTCTTTTTTTCAATAAATAATTTTTTACCATATATTGACTTTACTAAAAAATAAATATTAACATAGCAGATAACTTCAGCCACTTTTTGTAATTGTGCAACAATTATATTAATATGAATGCCGGATTCAATATATTTTGTTGAAAATAATATTGAAGTGCTTCTATAAGTTTTTATCATTTTAAAAAGATTACTACCATAATATCCAGCAGCATAAGAAATTCTTCTGACTTCTAAAAATACTAATACAAAACAAAATACTACAAATAATAATTGTATTATTATTTTGTAAATACTTATATTTTTAGTATTGTCAATTACTTTTTTATTTTTTTTATCATAACCAAAAAATTTTTGAGCAAAAAACTCACCAACATTAAAAGTAATAACTGATAAAAGAATAATTAAGCAAGTGTTAAAAGATAATTTTGTGACATTATTCCATGATAATAATCCTATCATAGAACATAAAACAGAAATTAACATCGAGCATGAATACAAAAATGATGGTGATAGTAAATTAAAACCATATAGTTTAATATTCGCATATATAATAACTGCTATAATAATTAATAATATAAAATATGTATACATGTTATTTACTCCTTTTTTTTCTTTCATAAGCAATTTTATATATGTAATAATATGGTAATCTTATTTTAAATAGTCTTTTCATAAATCCTATTTTCCATCCAGATTCACTTATATCCCTTTTTAGGTGCTTTATATGAAATATATAATACCATATACTTTTAGGTGAGGCCATTTTTCTTTTATACATGTTGTCATTTATTATTTCACCAAAAAATTTTGCAAAAGTCAAATTTGGTGACGTTAAATTGTCAATTAATATATCAACAAATTCAAAACTATTTTTTTCTTCAAGATAATCTAAATATACTTTAATATCAGTTATAAATTTAAATGCTCCTTCTTGAAGCACAGATATTTTATCATCCAATAAAACTTGTTTATCTTCAAAAACATAATATGGGTTTATATCATTATATTTAATGGTAGATTGATGTTGAGCTGAAAAAACTTTTTCAAATAACACTTCACTTGAATATATCTTTGTTTGAATGTCATTAATATATTCATTATTTTTAAAAAACATATACCCATCAGAACTCATATGGTTAATCTCACTATATTTCGATTGTGTTTCAACGCCAAAATATGCCCCTTTTATTTTTCTCTCAGGAAATAAATCCATAAGCATTTTTTGGGTTGTACCTTTCCAGCCCATATCAATTAAATAAAAATCTTTAGTGGTTAAACTATTTAAATAGTTAACAAAACAATTATATTCAGTTTTTCCAAGCTTATCTATTTCTGTTCTCAATATTTTTTCATATAAATAATAAAATTGATTTTCATAATTAGATAGGCTTTTTTTGTCAAATGTTTTACTACCAAAAATATTCAATTCTTTCATTTTCAAAATGATATCATTAGTTAATAAATTAAAATTGTCTAATATATCTACTATTCTTAATTTATGATCAGCTAAAGTATTAATAATAGAATCATAATAATTATATTTATAAAGAAATGGTAATCTTAAACTTCTTCTAGAAACGTAAAAATAGTTTGTTCTCTTTGATTCATTAGGAAATAATACATTATACATTTCATAAATCATTTTCATATCTCTAGCACAAAACAACAATTTATATTTTTTATCAAAGCACTTATTTTTAAGCCAAATTAAAAAGTATAGACAAACCGGTCCAATTACTTCATAGCCAAAATTATAATAAATGTTACTTTCTACATTATTCTTTGACAAGCTAAAAATGATGTTATTATTTAGAGTACTTAAATCTAATACTTTATTATTAATATAATTAGTCTTTATATTTGACCTAATTAAAATTGTAGAAATGCCCAGTAACTTTGGATATAAATAGTCACCTTTTTTTGAATCACCAAAATGAATTATTTCATTTCTTTCAAACTTATTTTCTCTTAACAATTCTTTAAATAGTTTGTTTGTTCTTTTTTTCATATTAAATTCAGAAGATACATATATTTCATCAATTTCATACCCACATTTATTTAATATTCTTTTTAACATATTAGAATTAAAATACATATCAGAAACACAAATAATTCTTTTTTTTGATTTAACAGCAAAGTCATATATTTCTTTCATTTCTTTATTTGCTACACAAAAATCTAATTCGGCTTGTATTTCTAATTCTTTTAATAATTCCACATCATACTTTTTGTTTATACACTCATATATTTGATCAAAAGTCGCTTCTTCAACGCTATTTTTTTCTTTTGCTATTGAAGCTGCCTTTTTTCTAATTGATTTAAAATTGGAGATTTTCTTATTTGATAACTTATTATATTTTATTTCTACAAAATCAAAAATATCACTTGGATTCAAGCAATTTCTATTAATTAAAGTATCAAATATATCAAAAGAAATAACATTCTTTTTCAATATTCTTTTTTTTATTGTATTGTTCAAATAATAAGTCATTATTGCTCCTATTCTGAATAGTGTTGATTATCTTTTACTGGTGTCATATATTTTCCATACATATGTGTTAAATATTTATCATACATCTCAGGACCAGTTAGTTCAATATTTTCAAACTTATATTTTTTTGGTGTTCCAAAGTATTCTTTTGGAACAATTTCTCTTGTCCTATAAGCACCCATTATTGTTCCTATAAAATTACTCTTTTCAACCTTTTGTCTTTTTAATAAACTGTCAATATGTTTAAGCCTTCTTTGAGGATTAATTATTTTTTTGGTAGGTAATACTTTTCCCAAAAATATTAATATTTTTTCATATTTCTTTCTTTTTCTTACAGGATCTATTGTATCAATATAGTACCAACTAACAAGCATTCTATTAAATAAGATTCTAAAATAATATATTTTTCTTAAAATTTTATTATTAGGCGTACCATCAATTGGAAATATATCTATAAAAAGATGAGATTTTTCTCCAAGATGCTCATATCTTTTTTCAATTATTTCAGTATTTAAATCTTCTATTCTTGGCAAATAATATCTATATTTTTTATTGTTATAGAATGTTGTCAATTTCATATCTTCTGGAAGTTCTTTACTTGCTACTTTAAGAAATTCTTCATAATCATCTCTCATCATAGCAATATCAACATCATCATCCCAAGGAATGAAACCTTTATGCCTTATTGCCCCTAAAAGTGTTCCTCCAATTATATAATATTTTAGATTATGTTTTTTACATATTTTTAAAAATTCTTTTACTAATCTTAAATCAATTTTATGTATCTCTTCTAAAGAATATTTCATTTATATTCTGCCTCTTTCCATTTATAATACATTTTTAAATATTTTTTATTTTCTTTTGAATCATTAGACCATGGCCCTTTAATTATTGTATTTTTATATAAATAATAATCTGGAATAAATATATCTTTTGCTTTTTCAAAATAATTCAAAACAGCAACCTTAATATCAGAACCTTTAAAAAACTTTTCTATTTCTGATTTAGCTAATAAAACACTATATCCCGTATCAATAGAATCATCTACTAATAATATTCTTTTACATTGTTTATGATTTTTCCAAATATTTTCATTAAAACAAACATTTCTATCAGAATTTGAAGAATGTACATTTGAATCCATTTCTTTTTTTCTCAAATATACTTTTAATTTATTAGGAATTAAGTTTAAAAGTGGCCTCAATATTTTTTTCAAATTTCCACCTTTTCTACTTGCACTTATTTCAAGTAATGAACAATTATTAAAATCAGAAAAATCTTTCCCTATTAAATAAGAACCTTTAGCTATAAAAATGACTAAATCATATTTATATGTTCTTTTTATTTTATTATATAATTCTTTATCTACTTTTCTTAAATCTTTTATTGATAATTCTTGATAATTCATTCCACTTACCACCTTTAATTAATTTTAGTAATCTTACAATTTTTGTATTGAAATGAGCAAATTTAATACACTTATTTGTTTTAAAAATAGATTTATCTATTAAACATTTTATATTCTCTCTAGTTACAATTTCGGAAGTAATGCAATAATTTCTTCCAAGTTCATAAAATGTATGTGCATCGCTTCCAACAATTTTTATTAAACCATATTTATCAGCTATTTGATTTTGTTTTACACTATATTCTTTTTTTATGTTCCTTCCATTATGACACTCAATTAAATCCACATCTTTATATATTTTTTTTAACACTTCTGGCTTTATAACAGTTTTATATCTTTTCTCATCATATGGATGTGGAATATACACTATTCCATTTTGTTTTTTAATCTCTCTTATTGTTTCAATTGCTGATAAATTTGAAGATATTTTATTTTTTAAAAACAATCCTATTATTTCACCATCATTTGTAAAAATTTCTTCACCAACTATAACTTCAATGTTATGTTTTTTTAAAAAAGTTTTATATTTTAAAGCACCTTTTATTTCATTGTGATCAGTAATTGCTATACAATTAATACCTTTTAATTTACACATTAAAAAAAGAAAATGTTTTCCAAGAAAACTATCATGCGAGAACTTAGTATGAACATGAAATACAGTTTTATACTTTTTTTTAATGTTTTCCTTCATAATATTATTTTGCCCCTGTTCTATTAAACACAACTTTTATAGTTCTAAAAATACATAATAAATCTAATTTAAATCCCATATTTTTAACATAGTAATATTCTAACTCAAGTCTCTTTTTATAAGTGGTTGCACTTCTTCCGTTCACTGCCCACCATCCAGTAATTCCAGGTCTAACGCTCTCATAAATTTTGTGATTTCCTTTATGTTCAGCAAGTTCCCCAGGTACTAAAGGCCTTGGACCTATTAAAGAAAGATCCCCCAACAAAACGTTTATAAATTGAGGCATTTCATCTATTGAACATTTTCTTATAATCTTACCTATCTTCGTTATTCTTGGATCATCATCCAATTTTTGAAACTTTTTCCATTCATCTCTATATTTCTTTTGCTTTAAAATCTTTTTTAATTCTTCATCAGCATTCCAACACATACTTCTAAATTTATATATTTTGAATATTTTTCCGTTTTTTCCTATTCTTTTATGAGAATAAAAAATAGAATGAAAATCTCCACTAAAAATATAAAATAATTTGATTATTGTAGATACCGGTATCAAAAAAACAATACCGATAATTGATAAAATAATATCAAAAACTCTTTTGGTGAAAAAATAAAAAAACTTTCTAATTTTTGATAAAATATTACTTATTACCATTGTATCTGATAAACTTACATCATTATTCATACTAATACACCTTTTCTAATTCATTAATTTCATAATAATTATATCACATAATATAATTTAATAACAATAAAACAAATATGCATTTTACATTTAACTTATATTTAAGATTTAGAATCATAAAAAAAGAAATTATTTTCTTTCTTTTTGATTTGGTTCTGGAATTTGATCTACCCCAGATATAGGGTTTTGTAATTTTAAATCTTCTTTTATTTTTGTTGTAGAAATACCTTCAGTTCTATCTAAATATACCACTTCACAATAATCCTTTAAATACTCAAATTTATCACTTCCAGCCCAATCTCCGCCCATTACTACTACATCAACTTCATATTTTTTTACATCGTCTATTTTTTGTTCCCAATTTTCTTCAGGGATAACTAAATCAACATATCTAACTGCTTCAAGCATTTTCTTTCTAGTTTCATAATTGTGATATGTTTGTTTACCCTTTAAATTATTAAATTCTTCTGTTGATAATGCAACTATTAGATAATCTCCTAGCGCCTTAGCCCTTTGTAGTAATCTAATATGTCCATAATGTAATAAATCAAAAGTTCCATAAGTTAATATTCTTTTCATAAAATCTCCCACTTTCAATTGGTCTTATATAAGTATAACAAAAATATATATTGTAAACAAGTTGAAAAGTTAAAATATATACTATTTTACATAATAAAATTGAATTTTACAATTAGAAAAAGTGTTATTAAAATAACACTTCTTATTTATTTCTTGCTTGAAGAAGATTTTTTATTTCCTGATTTCTTTTTTTGGTGCGCTTTTTTTATTGCTATTTCTTCGATACAGTTTTTTTCACTTTTTTGTTGCCTTCTAATCCTTTTTTTACTCCTTTAGTTATTTCTTTTGCCATTTCCCCATAAACAGGTGCTACATCTTCTACAACCTTCTTATAAGTTGGAGCTATTTCTTCAATAACTTTAGCCCCTGCTTTACCTACTGAAGGAGCCATTTTTTCTAATCCTTCTTGAGCTACAGGCATCATCTGTTGTGCACTAAATGCCATTATTTCTCTTCTTTTAGCAATTGAATAAACTGCAGCAGATATCATAAGAGATGAAAATATTACAAATCCACCTAATCCATAATACACATAAGTATTAGATAAATCAAATGATTTATCAAAATCGCTACTTGATCTTACTAAATCGGTAATTAAGGAACAATATTTTGAAGTCACTTTATCATTTTTTGCTTCAAAGTGACAAGCAGATTCTCCACTGTATAAAACACTATTAATAGCTGATAATTGTTTGCTTTCAGATAATATACTTTTTTTAAGTTCTTCTATTTTATCCTGCCTTTCATAATAAGCGTCATCAAATCCTTCAAATTTTACTCTTGATAATTTTTTTATTTCATCTTCAACCGGTTTAATTTTTTCTTCTATCTTTTCTTTTTCTGTATACAAGTTTTGTTCTTCTATTTCTAATTGATTCATCAAATCATCTTTATAAGACTCTGAATATTTAGAGTTTATTTTATTACTTTTAATAACACCTAATGATATTAGTATTCCACCTAGTAATATACCTATTATGAGTATTAATAATGCTGTAGTGGATATTTTCTTTTTTGTTAATTGATATTTTTCCTCATTTAATAATTCTTTTTTCATTTTATCCTCCTTCTTAATAAATGGTGTCCCCGACTGGAATCGAACCAGCGACCTATAGCTTAGGAGGCTATCGCTCTATCCTACTGAGCTACGAGGACACAACTACATTATAGCAAATTAAAAGGACTTATTGTAGTCCTAAATGAATTTAAATAAATTATTAAATATTTCTAAAGTAACTATTATAGCTAATGCCCCTGTATATTTAACTTGATATCTACCAAATTCATAAACACTAACTATTTTATCTGCAATATTTACAACATGTGATTCCTTGTATTTAGGCATTTTGTTTGTAATTGGAAACATATGTGAAAGTATTATATCTTTTTCCTTATCATTTATCTCAAAATATTTTAAAGCATTTTCATAAGCTTTTTCTGGGTGGATTTTAAATCTTTTAACATTTAAATTATCTAGTTCATCATTTAAGAAAAAATCATGCATTAAAGCCCCTCTAGTTGTTGAAATATAATCTAACTTAAAAAATCTAGAAATGTCATAGCTCATTTTAGCAACTCTATTAATATGTTCTATTCTTGATGTGCCATGATGATTTTCTTTAGATAATTTTTTATATTTATTATTTTTTATAAATTCTTTATATATTTTTTTATATTCCATATTTTCTCACTTCTTGCTCCAAACAAAAGCCTGATAATTATATCATATTTTTTATAAAAAGTAAAATTATATCCATCTTGGTATATATAAATTACGTGTATAAAATTCTAGATATTTATCATATGCTTCTACTATTTTTTTTGATATAAATTCAAAAACATTACTAATACCCACTTTTATTCTTAAAGTAGACATTAAATTTGCTATCTCTTTTTTAAATTCACTATCTTCAAAATATTTATTAACTGCTTCAGTCAATTTTTTTAATAATTCTATTTGTTCTTTATTATTTATATCTATACTAAAAGTATATTCCTGAAATATTTGAATTATTTTAGTCGAAACCATATCATTTTCCATAATTTCTTGTTCAATAATTTTATAATAATCAGGGCAGTACTTTAGTATTTCTAAATTTTTTACTACTGCCATAAACCCCCCCATTATAATAATCTTAGTATATCATTAAAAGTTACAAATATTGTTAATAGTATTAGAAGTCCAAAACCTATATAATTTAGTATTAATTCTAATTTAGGAAATTTTTTACCTGCGATTTTTTCAATTATTACAAGTAACACTCTTCCACCATCAAATACTGGAATTGGAAGTAAATTAACTATTCCAACATTGACACTTAAGTATGCAATTAAATATATTATACTTTCAAGTCCTGTTGATTTAACTTGGTCAATCACTGTAAATATTCCAACTGGTCCACTTAAATTTTTAACAGATACACTGCCTGTAAATAAATTTATAAGGACTACTGTAATTGATTTACACATTTCAGCAAAACCCGTAAATCCATATTTTAACGCTTTTATAAATCCACGAGTTTTCGGTGATGACCCTATACCGATACCGTATGAATTAACTTCTTTGCCATCTTCATCTATTACTTTATTTGGAATAATAGTTATATTTTTATTATTGTTATCTCTTTCTATTATGAAATCATAACTATCTAATGCTTTCTTAACAGATATTTCAAGTAGCACATCATCCCAAGAAGACATTTTAATGCCATTGATTTCTCTAATTATATCTCCTTCTTTAAGGCCTGCAGTTTCTGCTGCTCCTCCTTCAACAATTTGACCAACTACCGGTGTATTATTAGGAACGCCATAAATAAGTCCGTTTATAAATAATGCTACTATACATAAGACAAAATTCATTATTATTCCCATTAATAAAACTAATAGTCTAACAAAAAAATTCTTATTTTCAAGTATTTGATCTTTTCTTAATTTTTTCCCTTCTATTTCTTCACTAGCCATTGCAACATATCCACCTATTGGGAATAATCTAATTGAATATGTAGTTCCGCCTTTATCTTTTTTACTTTTCCAAATAGCAGGTCCCATACCAAGAGCAAATTCTTCCACATAAACTCCAGCTTTTTTAGCTGAAATAAAATGTCCAAACTCGTGTATTGATATTATAAGTCCTAAAATAAATATTAATATTAATAATGTTATTATAAAATTCATATATCCTCCTACAAAAAGTTAACAATTATATACGCAGCGAGTAAAACGAATAAAAAACTATCTATCCTATCCATTACTCCACCATGTCCTGGCATTATCTTACCATAATCTTTTATTTTAAAATATCTTTTTATCGCGCTAAATACTAAATCTCCTAAAGTCGAAACAATTGATAAGCCTGCTATTAATAAAATTACTAATAATATATTTCCATTATAATTAAATATTGTTATGTATGTTGGAACACATATTACCAAAGAAAATACTAATCCTCCTATAAAACCTTCAACTGTTTTGTTCGGAGAAATATCAGGACAAAATTTATGTTTTCCAATTAAAGAACCAGTTATTAAAGCAAATGTATCTGATACTATTGTAATAAGTAAAATCATAATTAAATAATAAATATTATATTCTCTAATAGACATAAGAAGTCCAAAACCAATTACTAAAAACAAGTTACAAAATAATAAGTAAGAAACATCAATTATATTGTATTTTTTATCATCACTATATAAGATTAAACCTATTAACAAAGTTAAAGTATATAGCATTATATATTTTAAAGATAATGTAATTGAAAATGAATTATTATTAAAGTTTTCTAATAATGCAAATATGAAACTATAAATAGATATAAATTTCATAAACAATGGTATCTTTTTATTATTTTCATATGCTTTTAATAATTCATATAATCCAATTAATCCTAACGCTATTACTCCTGCTTTGTAAAGATTCCCACCAATTAAAACAATTGGTATTATTAATGCACTAGCAATTATTGCACTTATTACTCTTTGTTTCATTTAATCACTACCCTCATATAAAATTATATCACAATATTTTAATATTTAATACTTTTTATAAAATATTAATATTATTTATAACTAACTGATATTCATTTAACCTTTTTTCTACTTTACAGAATAAATCAACAACTTGTAGTTTTTTTAATTTATCAGATATTTTTTTGTAATATGAAGGAAATATTACACCTTCAATATTACCATATTCATCAGACAATTTTAAGAACGCCATGGGTTCTCCGTTTTTAGTTTTGATTTCTTTAATATTTTCAAGCAATAAAACTATATGTATATTTTTATCAAAATAATTGTTAATATTTTGAGTGTTAATACTATTATCTCTTTTATATTTTGTTACTGGATGATTAGTAAGGTAAAAACCAATTAACTCTTTTTCACTTTCTAAAAGATAGTTATCATCATATTCTTCATAATTAACTATCTCAGGGAGTATTGAATAGCTTTCTCCAACTTGATATTTAACTTCAGCATAGTTAATTATAGCTTCAAGATTTTCAATTAGTGTTTTTTTATTAATTTTAAAATTATCAAAAGCACCATTTAATATTAATGATACTATAACTTTTCTATTTACTATTTTAGAATAACATCTTGATACAAAATCTATAAAATCTTTAAATTCTTTCTTTTTTCTTTCTTTTAATATCTCACTCACTACATTTAAACTTATTCCTTTTATAACATTTAAAGGAAGAATTATTTCACTTTTAAATTTATAATACTTATTAGAACTTAAATTAATATCAACATTTTTAAATCTTAAACCTAACAATCTGGATTCATCAATATATTCTTTTGTTTTTAATTCTCTACCTATTTCTTTATTTAAAAGATTCATCATGAATATGTGGGGATAATTAGCTTTTAAATAACCCATTTGATAAGCAACAAAAGCATAAGCAACTGAATGTGATTTATTAAATCCGTAATTAGCAAATTTCATTATCATGTTATAAACATTATTTATTGTTGTTTCATTATATCCTAATTTTTTACTCCT
Organism: uncultured bacterium; assembly: GCA_947169285.1. Taxonomy (GTDB): domain Bacteria; phylum Bacillota_I; class Bacilli_A; order RF39; family UBA660; genus CAJOJR01. The sequence continues at coordinate 55,029 of CAMVPB010000004.1, forward strand.
ATTTATAAAGTTTTCTTTTTCTTTTATAAGAATACTTTCATCTTTATTTTTAATCGCGGATCTTATAATATCTGCTTCAGCATAAGAGTATCCTCCCATAACTTTAAGTATTTCTAAAAGCTGCTCCTGATACACCATAATACCTAATGTTTCTTTAAGTATTGGTTCTAATTCTTTTGCTGGATAAGTAATTTCCTCTTCTCCATTTTTTCTTTTTAAAAATGTAGGTATCATTTTAATAGGACCTGGTCTAAACATTGCAATAGATACAACTAAATCACTAAATGAATTAACATTCATCTTTTTAATTAAATTTCTCATACCAGAACTTTCATATTGAAATATTCCGGTGGTATCACCTTTTCTAAATAATTCAAGTGTCTTTTTATCATCAAGTGATATGTTATTAAGGTTTAATTTATTTCCGGTTTCAACACTAATTTCTTCAAGCACTTCTTCAATAATTGATAAATTTCTAATGCTAAGAAGATCTATTTTTAAAATACCTAAATGTTCAATATAATGTTTATCATACCCGACTATAATATTATCTCCACTTTTAAATAATGGTACTTTATTAGTAAGTTTTTCACTATCTATTACAACACCAGCAGCATGTATACTAGGATGTTTCTTTAATCCTTCTAAGACTTTTGATATTTCTAATAATTTAATATATTCTTTATTAAATTTAATTAAGTCTTTATATTTATTTTTACTTTCTAAAGATTCTAAAGACTCATTATCGTTAAGCAAATTTATTAATGTATCTAATTTATTAGTATTAATGTCTAAGACTTTGCCTACGTCTCTTAAAACTTGTTTAGGAAGTAAAGTTGAAAAAGTTATAATATTGCCAACCTTATCAATTCCATATTTTTCTTTAACATATTCAATTACTTTTTCTCTTTTAGTATCACTTATATCTATATCTATATCAGGCATAGATACTCTTGCTGGATTTAAAAATCTTTCAAATAACAAATTATATTTTAATGGATCTATATCTATAATACCCAAACTATAACTTACTAAACTACTAACTGCACTCCCTCTTCCAGGACCCACGTATATATTATTCTTTTTAGCATATAAAACTATATCATAAACTATTAAAAAATAATCTACAAAACCAGTACTTTCTATTACTGAAAGTTCATAATCAAGTCTTTCTTTATATTTAGAATTAATTTTATTATTTAATCTTTTACTTAATCCTTTATAACATAATTCTTTTAAAAACAACAAAGAATTATCTGTATATTTTGGTAAGTTAAATTCAAACCTAGGCATTTCTATATTTATTAATTTACTAAATATAATATTAGTATCTTTATCAAAATCATTTATATTTAAATTTATACAATTATTATTAAATTTGTAATTTATATTATCATTTAAAGTTTTAGAATCTTTAAGCATATATAAATAATTTAAATATTTATAATCAGATTCATTAAAACATAATACTTCATTCATGTATATAACATTATTAGTAATGACTTTTATCTCATTTAATTCTGATTCACTACTATATCTAATATACACAAGATTATAAATATTTTTAAAATATTCATAATCTTCTTTAAAACATACACATATTAAATTGTTTTTATATTTAGTTAATATATCAATATTTAACTCATTAATATTTTTTTCACTAACTATTTTACATAAATTTTGATAACCATTAAAGTTTTTAGCATATAGCAATACTCTTTTATTATCTATAGTAATATCTATACCAACTATTGGCTTTATGTTATTTTTTATACATGATTCATAAAATTCCATAAATGAGAATAAATTTGAATCAGTAACACCAAGAGTGCTTATATTATTTTTTTTAGCATAAGAAATTAAGTCTTTTATTTTTATAAGACTTGTTAAAAGCTCATAATCTGTTTTAATATTTAATAAAATATTATCCATAAAATTCACTCTTTCTTAAATTTTATTATAACATTTATTTGACTTATTAGTAAATATGTGTTAAATTATTAAAGAGTTTTGAAGGAGGAAATAAAAATGGCAAAGAATGTATCAAAGAAAAATAATATGAGTGGAAATAACAGACCTTTTTCATTAAAAGCTACTAAAATGGTTCAAAAAGTTAATTTACAAACAGTAAAAGTTGATGGAAAAAAAGTTAGACTTTCAACATCAGAAATAAGAAACATGAAAAAATCAAAAGCTGCTTAATTAGCAGCTTTTTCTTTTTCTAAATCTTCTTCTATTTCTAATAATTTATTATATTTGCAAATTCTTTCTCCCCTTGTAATAGAACCCGATTTAATAAATGGCATATTGAGTGCAACTACACATTCAGCAATAAATGTATCAGTAGTTTCTCCACTTCTATGAGATAAAATAGTTATATAATTATGTTTTTTAGCAAGCACTATAGTTTCTAGCATTTCATAAAATGTACCAATTTGATTTGGTTTAATAAGTATTGCATTACATAATCCTTCTTCTATACCTTTTTCTAATAACTTTTTATTAGTAACAAATAAATCATCACCAACTATACTTATTTTTTTACCTAATGTTTCAGTTATCATTTTAAATCCTTCATAATCATTTTCACCAAAAGGATCCTCAATACTTATAATTGGATACTTTTTTAAAATATCAATATAATAATCAAGTAGTTCTTCTCTAGTTAAGTTTTTATTATCTATCTTATAAACATCTTTTGATTCATTATAAAATGAAGTTGCAGCTACATCTAATGCTAAGAAAACATCCTTACCAGGGTTATAGCCGGATTTGTCAATTGCTTCAATTAATAAATCAAGAGCCTCAGCATTACTTTTAAGATCTGGAGCAAATCCTCCTTCATCTCCTATATTAGTGCTTAATCCCTTTTCTTTTAATATATTTTTTAACGTATGAAATATTTCACTTACACATCTAAGTGATTTTTTAAATGTTGGAAACTTTGGAACCAGCATAAATTCTTGAATATCTAAATTATTTGAAGCATGCATACCACCATTCAAAATATTAAACATACCATAAGGTAATTTTTTTTCGTTTTTATTTAAATAATTATAAAGTGTTTCATTATGTTCGTTAGCAGAAGCTTTTAAACAAGCAACACTTACAGAAAGAATGGCATTAGCTCCTAAATTAGATTTATTATCAGTTCCATCTAATTCTATTAATAATTCATCTATCTTTTTTTGTGATGATACTTCTTCTCCTATTAATGCTTCCCTTATAATTGTATTAACATTATCAATAGCCTTTAAAACACCTTTACCATGGAATCTTGATTCATCTCCATCCCTAAGTTCTAATGCTTCTCTTGTTCCAGTTGAAGCTCCAGAAGGTACTGAAAATATCCCCTTTGCTCCACTTTCAGTAATAACTTTTGTCTCAACTGTTGGATTTCCTCTAGAATCTAATATCTCTCTAGCAACTATTTCTTTTATTTTACTCATATAACCACCTATTCTAATATGATTATACTACTATTTTTCTTTATTTTCTACTAATAATGTGATATAATATATAACCGATTTGAAAGGAGTATATTATGATAATTAAAGAAATAAATAAAGATATATTTGATAAATTTGCATTGACACACATTCAAGGCAGTTATTTTCAAACATCAAATTATTCTATTTTAATGAATAATTATAAATATAATGTTATGTATATTGGCATATATAAAGAAAACTTTTTAATTGGTGCTTCTTTAATTTTATATAAATCTATTGCTCCTTTAATTAAATATGGTTATGCACCAAGAGGATTCATACTAGATTATTTAAATAATGAATATCTAGAAGAAACAACTCAAAAAATAAAAGAATTTTTTGCTAAAAAGAATTTTGCTTTTGTTAAAATTAATCCAGAATTAATTTATTCAAAAATAGATACTAAAAACAAAAAAAAGGAAGTTATTCCTGAAAGTAAGAAACTTATAACACATATGAGAGAACTTGGATATCAAAAATTAAGAAACAATCTATATTTTGAGGCTATGCTTCCTAAGTATAATGCAATCATTAATTTAAAGAAATTTAATAAAAACAATGTTAATAATAAATGTTATATAAAATCACATTCTATTATTAATAAATCATTAAAACTTAAAAAAGGATCATTAAAAGATATTAAATTATTTTATGAATTTATTAAAGAAAAATCTAACAAAACTCTTAATTATTATGAGGATTTCTATAAAGTATTTAATAAAAATGATATGATTGATTTATTATTAATTGAAATTGATTATTATAAATACCTAGAGATTTTTAAAAACAAATTAGAAAAAATGAATTATGAAAGAGATATAATTAATAAAGATTTTTTAAAGAATCCTTTTAATAATGAAATATATTTAAAAAAAGCTGACTATGATAAAAAAATTATAAGTTTAGAAAAATCTATTAGCATAATAAATAAAAAGCTAAAACAAGAAATTAAAAAAGAAATTATTGGTGGTATTCTAACAATTAAACAAAATAATAAAGTTAGTTTAATTATTAGTGGAATAAATAAAGATTTTTCTACATTAAATTATAAGTATTTTACGTATTATAAATCTTTAAACTATTATAAACGCCTTGGATATTCATTTTTTGATTTAAATGGTATATCAGGTAATTTTACAGAAAAAAATCCTTATAAAGGACTTAATAATTTTAAATTAAGTTTTAACCCTGATGTATATGAATATATTGGGGAATTTGATTTAATCGTAAATGAAACTTATTATAATATTTTATGGGATAGTGGAAAGCTAAGAAGAGAATTCATACATTAATCAATATATTTTTCCATATTAGCTGGGACTTTATCATTTTGAATCATACTAATAATTTTTTGCTCTTTTTCTTCACTTACTTCTTTACCAGTAATATTGCTTATTTCATGAATAATTTCTTTTAAAGTGTTCTCATCTTTAAAATTTCCAGCTTGCAATTTACTTGCCAAAGAAAGTATAGTTTCTTTACTAACATTAGTTTTTGATTCAATTTTATCAAATAATTCATCTTTCATATTATCACCTAACTTATTATATGCATAAAAAAGACAAAGGTTATTCGCCTTTGTTTTTAAATACTATTTGTATTGGTGTTCCGCTAAAATCTATATTCTCTCTAATTCTATTCTCCAAATATCTTTTATATGAAAAATGAACTGATGACTTAGTATTAACTTCAATGTCTATTCTAGGTGGCTTATTTGATACTTCTGAAGCATAATATATTTTTAATTTCTTACCTTTTACAACAGCAGGTGGATTTTCAATATAAGCATCTCTTATTATTTCATTAATAATATCGGCTTCTACCATCTTAGTAGTATTTGAATAAGCACTTAAAACTTCCGGCATCAATGTATGAATTCTTTTTTTAGTAAGAGCACTTAAGAAAACAATTTTAGCATATGGAATAAATTGAAATTCATGTTCTAAGGTTTTCTTCCATTCTTTCATTTCAGAATCTTTATTTTCAATTGTATCCCATTTATTAACTACTATAACTATAGCTTTTCCAGCATCAAGAATATAAGATGCAATATGTTTATCATGTTCAAGTATTCCAGTTGATGCATCAAGCACTAACATACAAACATCAGATCTATCTATTGCTTTTAAAGTTCTAAGTAAACTGTATTTTTCAACAGATTCAAATATTTTACCTTTTTTTCTAAGACCTGCTGTATCTATTAAAGTATATTTTTGCTTTTCATAAGTAAATTCTGTATCAATAGCATCTCTAGTAGTTCCTGATACATCTGATACTATTACTCTTTCTTCATTTAGAAGAGCATTTACTAAACTACTTTTCCCTACATTTGGCCTTCCTACTAAACAGAATTTAAGATTATCATTTTCTTCAATCATTCCTTCTTCTTTTAGATTAGAAGTGACAATATCTAAAAGTTCACTAGTTCCATATCCATGTTCTGCACTTATGCTTACATAATCATCAAATCCAAGTGAGTAAAATTCATATATGTTATCATTTGCTTTTTTAGAATCAGTTTTATTAATTGCAACTATAACTTTTTTACCACTTCTTTTTAACATATCCCTAATTAATAAATCATTTGAAGTAAGGCCTTCTTTACCATCAACAACAAATATAATAACATTAGATTCTTCAATAGCAATTTCGACTTGAACTTTAATTTCAGAATTAAATCCCCCATTATCATAATCAATACCACCAGTATCTATTAAATAAAAGTCTTTATTATTATAACTTGCATTGGAACAAATCCTATCTCTTGTAACACCAGGTGTGTCTTCAATAATAGATATTTTTTTACCAACTATTCTATTAAATAAACTACTCTTACCTACATTAGGTCTTCCAACTATTGCAACCGTTTGTTTCATAGTCTCACCTCTTTGCGATAATTATACCAAAAAAATAATATTTCTAAAAGATTTATTTTTATTTATTTACCAGTAATCTTATTAATTCTTTAAAAAAAACTGAAGAAATTTATTCTTCAAATTTTTCTACATTTTCATAACTATCTATTATTTCGTATATTCTTGGTCTACCTACTTTTGATAAACTAGAAAAATTAATTACTTCATCACCTAAAGAAATATTAAAACTATCCCTTATTAATTTATCTTGTTTATCTCTTAATGATTTATTAACTTTATCATATTTAGTACAAACAATAGTAACTGGAACATTATAATATTTTAAGAAATTATACATCAAAATATCATCTTCAGTTGGTTTATGTCTATAATCTACTAATAAGAATACATGTTTAAGGTTTGGCCTACCTTTTAAATATTCTTCAATCATCATTCCAAATTTTTGCTGCATTTCTTTGGATACAGATGCATACCCATAACCAGGAGCATCTATTATATAAAAAGAATTATTACATAAATAAAAATTTAATGTTTGTGTTTTACCAGGTTTTGAACTGGTTCTAGCAAAATTTTTTCTATTAACTATTGCATTTATAAAACTGCTTTTACCAACATTGCTTCTTCCAACTAATAAAAATTCATTTTTCTTATCTTCAGGATATTGTGTTACTCTAACAGCAATTATAGGTTCACATACTTTAGTTACTTCCATTTTTTCACTTCCTTGTTAGTATTATATACGATAAAACCTAAAAAGGCAAATTTATAAAATAAAAATGGACAATAAGTCCATTAATATTCAAATTGGTGATTCCTCAGGGGTTCGAACCCTGGACCCACAGATTAAGAGTCTGTTGCTCTACCAGCTGAGCTAAGGAACCAAATCAAAGTAATGTTATTATAACACTTTATTTTGATTTTGTATAGTTAAAAATTAAACCAATTATAGTTCCGCCTATAATATTACCCAGTGTAACCGGTAATAAATTATGAATTATTAAATTTATGAAATCCAGTTTTCCAAATAAAGACGCAATTGACAAATAAAACATATTCGCAACGCTATGCTCAAAACCTAATAACACGAATAAAAATATTGGTATAAATATTACAAATATTTTATCTACAATATTTTTAGATGTTACTCCTAAAAATACAGATGTGCACACTAACATATTACATAGAATTCCTAATAACAATAAATTTATAAAATTATAAGATACTTTCTTATTAGCAATCCCAACAAATGTATTTATAAGAGTTTCATTAGTTAAACTTCCACTTTTATATATAAGTAAACTTAATAAAATACTACCAACAAAATTTCCAATATAAACTAATATCCAATTTAAAAGTAATGATTTTAAAGAAATCTTTTTATTAACAAGTGGTATTATTAAAAGAGAATTTCCTGTAAACAATTCTGTTTTAAGAAGTATGACAAGTATTAATCCCATTGGAAATATAGAAGCCGCTAATAATTTAGATAATGAAATATTATTTATTTCAAAACTTACAACTGTTGATGCATATCCTGCAAGTGCTATTAAAAAGCCAGCCATTATTGATAATATAATAGTTTTTAACAATTTATTCTTTGTTTTTCCTATGCCAACATTTATATAATCATTTAAATCTTCCATATATACCTCACTTTATTTTTCTATATATTACTCCATTTTCTAATTTAATATTTTTAAACTCTGATAACTCACTTACTGTTACAAGTTCATATCCTCTTGCTTTTAATTCAGGAACTATTATTTTTACAAGTTCAATTGTTGTTTTATGAACATCATGCATTAATATTATGTCTCCATCAGATACATGCTCTAAAACTATAGGGCTAGATTTACTAGGATCTTTATATAACCAGTCCTTTGTGTCTATATTCCATAAAATTATCGGAAATGGAGATAATTCTCTTACTTTTGAATTTACGCTTCCATAAGGAGCCCTTAATAATTTAATATTATCATTTGTTATTTCATTAAACAAGATAGAAACTGAATTAATTTCATTTAACACTTCGCTTTCACTTATTCTAGTTAAGTATTTATGAGAATATGTATGACTACCTATTTCCATACCATTATCATATAATTTTTTAGTAATCTCTTTGTTATTTTTCATTCTATTCCCAAGTTCAAAAAAAGTAGCTTTTGAGTTATTCTCAAGCAAACAATCCAATATTTCTAAACTATATTCAGAAGGACCATCATCAAAAGTTAAAGCAACCATTTTTTTATCTTTAATATCTTCATAAGATATTTGTTTAGATTCTTTTAAATTTAAAAATGGAATATATGAAATACTCTCATATTCTATATTGTCAAAATATACTATAAATTCATCATCTGTAATTAAATAGTTAAATGTATTAATATTAGAAGAAAGGATAGCGGTACTTATATTACTTGAATATTTTTTACTAACTCTATCTATTTTTTCTCTCAACTCTTCTTCATTATATAATTCAGTTATTAAAGAAAGCCTTTTTTCTTTTAAATTTATTAAAATACTTTTTCTTTGATCATTTCTATTAAGGGAGTTACTTATATCAAAAAATATATTTGAATATCCATTTACATTATATAATGTATAATTTATTTCTAACCTAGATTTTTCTTCTGCTACTTTCTCTTTAAAGTCTTTTATATAATTATATAACCAATCTGTAACTATTTTATTTAATTCAGTATCTTTATATTTAGGATAGTATACATCAATAATATAATTGTCCCCTTCATCATAAATGTTTGTTTTAGTAACATATATATCTAATGTTGTATCCTTTGTTTCTGTTTCTTTATAAAAAGATAATTTAGCTAAATAAATACACAAAAAAAGTAGGATTACGCATATAATAAATTTAACTATATAATTTAAATTATTAAACCATTTCATATAATCCTCCTTATTTATATTGTTAACTATAATTCTTTTAAATATTTAATATTATTTAAATCTTTTTGAATAAAACTTGCGCTTACAATAGCATCTGCTCCAAATTCTTTTAATTTTAAAGCATTTGTATCATTCACACCACCATCAACTTCAATAATAGTTTTATAATTATTATTAATTATTTTTTGTTTAAGATTTTTAACTTTTTCAAAAGTATCATCAATAAATGCTTGTCCACTTTCACCAGGATGTACACCCATAATTAACACTTGACTAATTTTATCTAAATATGGAACTAAATTATTAATATTAGTTTCCGGGTTAATTGCTATACCAACTTTTATTCCAAATGATTTAATATATTCAATTAAATTATTAATATCTTTTACTGGTTCATAATGAAAGGTTATGCATGATACATTTAACATTGCCAAATCTTGTATATATTTTTCTGGATTTTTAACCATTAAATGAACATCTAATGATTTTAAAGAAATATCATTTATTTTTTTTATTTCACTCATTTGAAAAGCTTTATTATTAACAAATTTACCATCCATAACATCTAAATGTATATAATCTACATTAGTGTTATTAAACTTTTTTAATATATTTATTCCTTTTTCTTCACTTGATAATATTGATGCGCTTAATATCATTTTTCTACCTCTTTTATAAGTTTTACATAATTCTTATATCTTTCATCATAAATTTTATTTTTACTTAATTTATTAATTATTTTACATCCATCTTCATTAATGTGCTTACAACCTTTATATTTACATTCAACATTAAACTCTTTTGAATATTTTTTTATATCATCTTTATTTATACTTAGCTCTAGTGAAGAAAATCCTGGAGTATCTGCGATTAATCCACCAAACAAATTGTAAAGAGTTACCATTCTTGTAGTATGTTTACCTCTTCCAAGAACTTCAGATATTTCATTTGTTTCTAATTTTAAATCTTTACTAAGTCTATTTAATAAACTACTTTTACCAGCTCCAGTTTGGCCAGTTAAAGCTATAATAGATTTTTTAAATTCTTTTTTTATCTTTTTTATTTGTGTATTACTATATACAATATATCCTAATGATTTATAATACTTTTTATATTTTTTAATACATATTTTTTCTTTTAAATTCAGTAAGTCTTCTTTAGTAAATATTATTATTGGTTTTATATTATTTGATAAAGCAATTAATAACAATTTATCTAATAAAAAAGATGAAAAGTCTGGTTTTTTAACACTAGTAATTATAAATAGTTTATCTATATTTGATATTAATGGTCTTATTAAAGAATTCTTTCTAGGTAATATTTCATTTATTCTTAAAGTTTCTTTATCAAATAAAACATAATCTCCAACAGTTGGTTTTACTTTTTTATATAAAATTTTACCTGACTCTCTACAATCAAAAACTTCTGTATCCGAAGATACAGTATATAAGTCTTTGTTAATTCTTGTTATTATCCCTTTACTCATTTTGTTCACTCTGAGAAGATTCTTCTACTTCTGGTTTAGTTGAAACAGTTAATGTGAATGTAATTCCTGGAAGAACAACTGTTCCTTCGGGTCTACTTTGTCCAATAATTGTTCCCTCATCTAAGTCAGCTCTTTCTTCATATTTAACCTGGAATTTTAAATCATTATCATTGCAAAACTTTTTAACATCATCAACAGTATATCCTGATAAGAAATTTGGATAAGTAACTTCTACTTCTGGAATATATAAAGTTATAGAACAAGTATGTTCTGAACTTCCCTGTCTTACTTTAACGCCTGCGGCTGGATCTGTTTTTAAAACTATATTCTCTTTCTTTTTATCAGACTTCTCTACTTTTTCTTTTTCAACTATTGTATTACAATTATATTTTTCTTTTAGTATTGTTTGAACTTCAATATAATTTTTACCTGTGTAGTCTTCCATTTCAAATGATTCTGGACCACTTGACAAATATATTACAATTTTAGATCCTGATTTTAATTTTCTACCTACTTCTGGTGAAGTCTTTACAACATAACCTTCTTCTATATTGTCAGAAGGTATATATTTAAATTCTTCTGATACATCAAAACCATAATCAGTTAAATAATTAGCTGCTTCAGTTGCTCTTTTGGTTGACACATCCGGTACTTCCAATACTTTTACTTTAGACTTATCAAAATATATAAATAATATAACTGTTGTTACTATCACAAGCCCAGTAAAAATAGATGCAAGTATAACTAATACTTTATTTTGCTTTTTACTTTCTTCTTTTATTTCTTCTTGTATTTTTTTAGCCTCTTTTTTATCTTTTTCTTTTACTTCTTCAACCATGTCATCTAAAACTTTTGTTTCTTCTAAATCTCTTTCAGAATACTTATATACATGTCTTGGTTCATCTATTCTTTCCGGAGATAAAGCAGTCTTTATATCTTCATACATTTCTCTAGCATCTTTATATCTGTTTTTAGGATTTTTAGCAGTAGATTTAAGTATTATATTTTCAATAGATTGTGGAATGCTTGGTAAATACTTTCTTATGCTTGGAAGTGGTTCTTTTAAATGTTTTAAAGCTATTTCAACTGCATTTTCACCTCTATAAGGAACATCACCAGTTAAAAGTTCATACATAAGTATTCCCATAGAATATATGTCACTTCTTATAGTAGAACCCTTTCCACTTGCCTGTTCTGGTGGCAAATAATGAACTGATCCCATTACAGAATTTGTTTGTGTAAGTTGTGTTGAATTAAGTGCCATTGCAATACCAAAATCTGTTATCTTTATTATTCCATTTTCAAGTATTATTATATTTTGAGGTTTTATATCTCTATGTATAATATAAGCATCATGTGCATGAGCCATACCATCAGTTATTTGAAGCATTATATCTATAACTTCTGTAGTTGTTAAATTTCCTCTTCTCTTAAGTAGTTGTTTTAATGTTTTACCAGGGCAATATTCCATAACTATGTAATATTGACCATCATCTTCACCAACATCATAAACTTCTACTATATTAGGGTGTGATAATGAAGAAGCAGAAAGTGCTTCTCTTTGAAAACGCCTTACAAATTTTGGATCACTTGCAAGATCTCCTCTTAATATCTTAACAGCGACTTCTCTATCTAAAATAGTGTCATACGCCAAATAAACATTAGCCATTCCACCTTCACCTAATGTTTTTATTATTTCATATCTATCATTAATTTTAGACCCCTTTACTATCACTAGTCTCACCACTTTCTTTAATTAAATAAGCAATAGTTATGTTGTCATTTCCACCTCTAGAATTAGCTTTTAAAATTAATTTATCTACCCTTTCCCCTATACTTAATTCTTTTTCATTTAATACTCTTTCAATTTGTTCCATTGTTACTAAATTTGTAAGTCCATCAGAACATAAGAATATTTCATCTATATTGTTTTCTACATCAAATATATCCATAGAAACTTTTTCTGAAGCACCTAATGCTTTCATTAAAACATTTTTTTGAGGATGATTTTTTGCTTCTTCTTCTGTAAGTTCACCAGTTTCAACTAATATGTTAACTAAAGTATGATCTTTGGTAACTTTATATATTTTACCATTTTTCATGACATAACCACTAGAATCTCCTATGTTACCAAAAATCAAATAATCATTAGTAAGAATTGCACACACACAAGTAGTACCAAGTCCAGTAGTTTCAGGATATGTTTCAGCATATTTAAGTATTTTCATATTCATTTCATCTGTCATTTCTTTAAGCCAATTTACAGCTTCTTCTTTTGTACCAATACTACTTAATTCTGAAAATCTTTTACCCATTTCAGTAACAACTAGAGAAGATGCAACTTCTCCGGCTTTATGTCCACCCATTCCATCTGCAACTATCATTAGATATTCAGAAGTTAAATTTTTAACAATAGTTACACTATCTTCATTATGGCTTCTTACTCTACCAGTATCTGTTTGATAATATGTTAACATAATTCCTCCTTATAAGATTTAGCCCTTAATTGACCACATGCAGCAGAAACAGTACTTCCCATTTCTCTTCTTATTGTAGCATTTATTCCACTATTAATAAGTATATCATAAAACTTCTTTATTTGCACGTTATCACTTCTTTTAAAATCATTATTCTCAGTTTCATTATAAGGTATTATATTAACATAAACAAGCATTCCCTTTAATAAACCCACTAACTCTTTTGCACATTTTACACTATCATTTACATTTTTAATCATTATATACTCAATTGTGACTCTTCGATTTGTCTTATCTATATAATACTTAATTGATTCCATTAAGTCTTTTATTTTATACCTTTTATTTATAGGCATTAACTTATCTCTTAACTCATCATTTGGAGCATGCATCGAAATGGCAAGATTAACTTGAGTTTTTAAATTTGCAAATTCATATATTTTAGGAACTAATCCACAAGTCGATACCGTTATTTTTCTAGAACCAAGTTCTATCATTTTTGGGTTAGTTAATATATTAATAAACTTTTCAAAATTTTCATAGTTATCAAATGGTTCACCTATACCCATTATAACTATATTATCTATTCTAGAATTTATATCTTTCTCAATAGTTAGAAGTTCAAGAATCATTTCTGATGTAGTTAAATTTCTTACCTTTTTAAGTCTACCAGATTCACAAAAAGCACATCCCATATTACATCCCACTTCAGTAGAAACACATAAACTTTTACCATAATCATGATACATTAATACACATTCAATTTTATTACCATCATTAAGTCTTAATAAATATTTTTTAGTATCAATGCTTTCTTCAAACGCTTCTATATCAAGTAGATTTATTTCAAAGTTTTCTTTTAAAAAATTTATTAAGTTTTTGCTTAAATTACTCATCATATCAAAATCATAGACTTTCTTCTTATATATCCATTCTATTATTTGGTCTTTATTATATTTTTTAAATCCGTTATTTATTAATAAATTTAGAAGTTCTTCTTCAGTATAATTAAATATACTTTCCATATATTACTCCAATACTATTTTTAAACGTCTAACACCAGCAGAAGATGATTCTTCTTTAACTATACGAGCATGACCTAATTCAGATGTATTTTTAACATGAGGTCCTCCACATATTTCTTTAGAAACATTTCCAATAGTGTAAACAGATACTAAAGAACCATATTTATCTGTAAATATTCCTTCAGCTCCACTATTTTTAGCCTCATCGTAACTCATTTCTTCCCTAACTACATCTATTCCCATCTTAATAACTTCATTAATTTTGTTTTCCAAAATTTCTTTTTCTTCATCTGTCATTTTATGGTCTAAAGGAAAATCCATTCTAAGTCTTTCGGGAGTTATATTACTTCCTTTTTGATAAATAGAAGGACCAAACATTTCTTTTAAACAAGCTAAAGTTATGTGAGCTAAAGTATGATATTTAGTTGATTCATAAGAATTATCTGCAAGGCCTCCTTTAAATTCACCTTTGGATGCAGTTCTAGATTTTTCTTGATGCTCTTTAAATTTTTCATTAAATCCATCAACATCGACTTTAATATTTTTTTCATTAGCAAGTTCTATTGTAAATTCAAGAGGAAATCCAAATGTATCAAATAATTTAAATGCATTTGTTCCATCTATTAAATTATTTTCTAAATGTGATGTTATTTTATTAAACATTCTTAAACCAGAATTAAGAGTTTTATTAAACCTTTCTTCTTCTTTTAATAATTCACTAATTATATATCCTCTATTTCTATTAAGTTCTTCATAATCATAAGAATATTCATTTATTATAGTATTAGCAAGATTTTCTAATATAGATGCTTCTATATTTAATCCTTTTATATATCTAATCATTCTTCTAATAAGTCTTCTAAGTACGTAACCAGCTCCTGTATTAGATGGAGTAAGTTTGTGATCATCCCCAAGAATAAATACACTAGTTCTTATATGATCCATAATTATTCTAAATGATTTCATGTTATCTTCATACTTAAGATTACTTAATCTTTCTAGTTCTTTTCTTACCTCTTCAAATATTTCTGTGTCATATACACTTTTTTCACCATTTAAAACAGTAAGAGTTCGTTCAACTCCCATACCAGTATCAACATTTTTATGATCAAGTGGTGTGTATGTTCCATTATTAGAATTAAATTCCATGAACACGTCATTCCATATTTCTAAATACTTACCACAATCACAAGATGGATCACAAGATTCATTGCATTTTTCTTTACCAGTGTCATAAAACATTTCTGTGTCCGGTCCACATGGCCCAGATCCACTTCCAAGTTCCCACCAATTATGTTCTTTATTCAAGAAAAATATATGAGATTTTTCAACTCCACAAGATAACCATAAATTATAGCTCTCATTATCTTTAGGAGCATTTTCATTTCCTTCAAATACAGTAAAATATAATTTATCTTTAGGAATACCTAAGACTTTAGTTAAAAATTCATAAGACCAGGGAATCATTTCTTTTTTAAAGTAATCTCCTAAAGACCAATTACCTAACATTTCAAAAAATGTTAAATGAGAATTATCTCCTACTGATTCTATATCACTAGTTCTAAGACACTTTTGAACATCACATAATCTTTTACCTTCAGGATGTGGATTTCCCAATAAATATGGAACTAAAGGATGCATTCCAGCAGTTGTAAATAATACAGTGGGATCATTTTCAGGAATAATACTAGCACTTGGTATAATTTTATGTCCCGTGCTTTCAAAAAATTTTAAATATTTATCGATTAAATCTCTTCTTGTTAATTTTTTCATAATAACACCTCAAATATAAATAAATTATATCATTATTTATTTAAATATAAAAGAAAAAGAAGCAATTTTGTTGCTCCTATTTACAACAAACCCAAAGTTCTGTATTATTGGATGCATTATAACAATAAACCCCACCATCTATATACCAACCATTGCCACACTCACCATCTACATACCACAAACCAATATTAGCTTGTTCAGTTTTAAATCCATCACAGCTACATTCAGAATTACCACTTCCAGAATCGCCACTTCCAGAATCGCCACTAGATTTAACCCAGTTTACTTTTACCTTAACTGTGCAATTTCCCTTCGATAATTTGCATCCAGCTGCTGATGCCAACTGATTGGCTGTTATGCTTGTATCACTTTGACTAAAAGTTGTCGACCCTATCTTCCATTCAGCACCACTAGGAGGATTATTATATCCTGATGGTTTAGTAAAACTAATCACGCTTTGATTATTATAATTAGCTAATCCTGATTTTGAATCAAAAACTGAATTATATTCACTTTGTTGAATATAAACTGAACCATCCTTCTTAACATTTCCTTTGCTATCCACACTATAAGCTGTATTATTAGAATTCCATGTTCCATCATTTCCATTATATTTTAAATATAATATATTTTTAGTCCAATTTACATATGCGGTTACTATACAATCTCCATTATCAAAATCACAACCGCCTGCTGCCGCCAATTGATTAGATGTTACGCTTGTATCATACTGATCAAAAGTTGTTGTACCGATTTTCCACTCAGCTTCTGATGCACCATGATATCCTGTTTTAGTGAATTTAATAGCATTTTGATTATTATAATTAGCTAGTCCAGCACTTGTGCTAAAATATTCACCATATTCGGTTGATTTTGTAAAAACTACATTATTTTTTAAAAGATACCCACTATTATTTACACTATAAGCTGTATTATTAGATGAGAAGGCTGTATGGCCATTTCCATTATATTTTAAATATAATATATTTTTTCTCCATTTTGGATACAAATCAGTTGATTCTTGTAAACTTATCTCTTGGCCGTTAGAATATCCGTTTCCACTTCCGTCTAATTGCGTATTCCATTCTACAAATGTATTTCCAGTTTTTACTACACCGATATTTTCAGTAAGTACACATGACGTTTTAGTATTATAAAGCATACATGAAGCAGTTTTTGTACCTTGTGTGTTATCACTAAATGTTCCATCATTAGAATGAAAACTCAAAGTAACTTCTTTTTTTGTAACTGCATAATATTTACTATTTTGAGTTAAAGTAATTGTTTCATTACCAGAAAATACACTCGTTTTTGAATTTGGATTTGATCCCCAACCAACAATAGTATAGTTTGGATCTGACAATCTAGTTATATTTGGCGTTGTGATAGTACAACTATTGTCACTATTGCATCCTTTTGTTATAAACCCAGCTCCATTTTGATTATCTGCCCCATTCCAATAAAATGTTGCCTCTAATCCAGCATCAATAGATCCCCAAGTGGCTTGTGTTATAGAAAGATTTCTTTTTATAGTTATTATTTCGTCGTTCATCGAAGTGTTATCTATAGGATTTATTACACATCCTATTGGTTCACTACAATCTTTTTCTTTTGGTACATATCCATAATAAATTAAAGTTCTTACTGGTACTTTTAATATTGTTGCATCACCAAATTCAGATAAATTAT
Organism: uncultured bacterium; assembly: GCA_947169285.1. Classification (GTDB taxonomy): domain Bacteria; phylum Bacillota_I; class Bacilli_A; order RF39; family UBA660; genus CAJOJR01. The sequence continues at coordinate 72,753 of CAMVPB010000004.1, forward strand.
TTTTTGCATACTCTTCAGCAGAAGAAATTAACGCTTCCTTTTTAGTTTCTAGTTCTCTTTTTTTAATTGACTTTGAAACTGCCATTATTGATGGTACTGCTATCAATATTATTATTCCTATTATTGCTATTGTAACTAATATTTCTATTAATGTGAAACCTTTATTTTTCATTATCTCTTACCTTTCTCACTATATTTATAATATCATTTTCTAATTTAAAAAAAAAGTCTTTTTAATAGACTTTTTATTTTGTTATAATTATTTTTACTTTTTGAGTTTTAGAAGTATATGATAGTTTTAAATCATTTCCCGTTACTTTTACCGGAACTTCCCAATCTCCTTCTGTCATATCAGTTAAATCAACATACGCTTTTATATCTTCAGAAGTTAAAGAATTTAATATTGTTGAAGTTCCTTTAACAACCACATTAACTTTTGTATCATTTTCTGTTTTTCCAAAAACTTTTAAATCTTTTCCTAAATTTTGAAATTCAATTGAAATGTCATTAAATTCTCTTGACGTTTCTTTTTCCATTGTAACTTTTATAGTAACATTTTTATCACTTAAACTTCTAACACCAAGTGGTTTCTCTATTGATGTTTGATATGTTTTGTCAGCATTTAAGCCATTTACATCAATACTAACTTCAACATTATCTATCTTAGATAACACAGACTCCTCTGCATATAAAGTTACTTTTGTTACGCTTGAAGTTATAGATGCTATAGCTGAACCACTTGCCACTTCACCAACTGGGACTATTTTTATAGGTACAGTTTTGCTTGGAGAAGATACAACTACTGTTGCAGTTAAAGTTTCTGGTAACACTTCAACATCTTTTATTTCTGTTCCTTTATCATCATAAGCTACTAATTTAACATTTTCTAATGTGTAAGTACCAGCAGATGTTGCACTTAAAGCATTAACATCAACAATTGCTTTTACAGATGCAACCGTTTCAAGTTTTTGAGCATAGCTCTTAATAATTACTTCATCTCTATCAAGAGTAACACTACTTACTAGAAGTTTTTCTCCTAGTTTATCAGTGTTAATTACATCGGTTGTAACTGTTCTAAATTCTCTAACAATTGGATAAATAACAACTGTTACACTTGATGGATCAAGCTTATATTGCAGTGAACTTATTGAATTTGTATATTTTAAATTAACTTTATGTGTTCCGGGAGTAAAACCACTTAAGTCAAGAGAAATATTGTGATCACCAAGTTGTTGCGCTAAATATAAGTCACTTTTTCTTCCCATTAAAACTATATCAGCAGTTTTAGGTATCCCTTCAACTACATAAGATTCTTCATTATACTCTGCGGTTACTATTTGATTTGGTATTACTACAGCTTCTGTTTCAACCAAAACTATTACTTTTCTATCGATTAAAACAAAAGTTATAAAAGCTAACGCTAATGACAAATATATTATCATATTTGGTTTATTTAACATTCTATCAATTAGCCCTGGACCATTTACATTTCTACCAAAAGCTTTGTAAATAAGTTTGCTTATCGGAGTTATCAACAATTTGTCTATTACATTATATATACCACTAAATATTTTGCCCAAAAATAGTGCTATTTTTTTAAATGTTTTTTTCATCAGTAACCTCCTCTTCATTTTTTCCATTATCTGCTTCATAGAAGGTTTCTTTTTCAGGTTGCAATTCTTCCATTAACATCATTTTTGCTTCATCGATTGATAAGTTATAATTTAATTCACTTTTTACTGCAATACTTATTCTACCAGTCTCTTCTGATACTATAATTGCAATTGCATCAGATATTTCAGATATTCCAAGTGCTGCACGATGTCTTGTACCTAATCTTTTTGATAAATTAGGATTTGTACTTGTTGGGAAAATTGAACCAGCACAAGTTATTTTTTCACCTTGTATAATAACACCTCCATCATGAAGAGGATTATTTGGGAAAAATATTGAAATTAATAATTCGCTTGAAATATCAGCATATAATTTATTAGCTGGTTCTATATATTCTCTTAAACTATAATCTCTTTCTAAAACTATTAAAGCCCCTATTTTATTTTTCCTTAAATAATCTAATGCTTGAGTAATTTCATAAACTATCTTTTCTCTTTGATCAACAGTTAAAACTTTATGCCTTCCAAGCAATTTATGTCTTCCAATACTCTCTAGCACTGTTCTAATTTCTGGTTGAAATATAACAATAAAAGCAATTGGAGCCCATTCTATAATATATTCTAATATTAATCCTATTGTATTTAAATTTAAAATTTCACTAATTATTTTGATTGCGACTAAAAATAATACACCCTTAAAAATTAGAATAAGTTTTACATTATTTCTTAAATACTTTAATATAAAATAGAACATCATCCATACAAATGTAACATCTATTATTTTAGTAATAATACCCCATATTACACTATATGTCATATAATCACCTTCCCTATCAATAAAATTATACAATAAAAAAGATATATTTTCTATATCTTTTATTTTATTAACGTAAATTATTTAAATTCTTCTATTGTTTGATCTTGGCCAGTTTGTAATGTATTAGTTGCAGAAACATTGTTAACATCTATTACCTCTGGTGAATTTGATACTTCAGTAGAATTTAAAGTTGTTGCATCACCTACAGGTTCACTGTTAGCTTCAGATGAAAAACCATTAATTGATTCTTGAGTAGGAATAGTAACAGTTGCTTCTTGATTTTGAACATCACTATTTTCTTTAGATTCATTCAAATTGATATTATTGTCTAAATTTAAATTTTGATTTTCTTCAATTGAAGCAATATCAGGTATTGGGGTTTCTTCAATAGCATTATCTAAACTAGAACCTTCTTTTTTATTCTTAAATAAATCAACTAAAAATCCTAATAATGCAAAAAATAAAACTCCAGCAGCAATTAAAAAATACAAATAATTATTTGATAAAAAAGTTAAAAAACTATTCATTCTAATTTCCTCCTTATTATAAATCTATTTTAGCAAATATGATAAAATTATTCAAGTGGTGTAGTATTATATATGATTAAAATCCAAATAATATAACAAATATAATAAAAAAGAATCTTTAAAGATTCTTTTTAAATGTATAATATAGGTAAATGAAAGAATATTATGAATAAAAGATATTAAAGGAATTTATATATTAAACACAGTTTTCAATATTTATTGTATTATTTCTAATACAATATATTTTATTAAAAATTTAATTTTATTTGTATGTATTTGTCTAATAAAGTCTCAATTAATAAAATCAGTTATGTTTTAATTGAAAATAAAAAGTTTTTTTGATATAATATATCCATAAATTGGGGCTGAATTGATTCGACAATTTATTAAATAATAGAATGCAAGTAGTAGACATACTATAAATGTAAAACCGAAAATAATCGGAAAAAATAATAATTTTGCACCTGCTTTTGCCTAAACTAGGTATTTAAGAGGTGGTTCCACTTTACTTGTGTTTGCCAAGTAATTTAAGGGACTCATATTAGCAAACTATATTATTTATTTTTCCTAGAATAAATAACGAAACTTATAGGATTAGATAATTGAAGGAAAGATAGTAATCCATATCAATTATTGAACCACTAAAACTATCTAAACTTGTAGATTTTCTATTAGTTAATACTTTGGACACGAGTTCGTTACTCGTCAGCTCCACCAAAGGAAAACAACACTTACAAAAAATTGTAAGTTTTTATTTGACATTTTAATTTTAAGTGGTAAAATAAACGTTAAATTTAGAAAAGAGGGATTTTATGAAAAAAAACACTTATATTACAAACTTAAACCAACGTACATCTTTAGTTGAAAGAACTTTTTGTCATGAAGGTAATGATTATGTTGAAATTTTTGCATATGATAAACTTTATAATATGATTGAATACCTTGGAACTTCATATGGTGATATGCAATATTATTACAGTAGTGATTATATAGTTTTTGTAAAAGATGAAGATGTTGAATTCGCATTTGACACTACAAGATTTTGTTTCATTACTAATGAAGTAGCAAAAATGAGAGCTTTTAATAAAATATTAAGATCATCAAAAATTGATTTCACAAAAGAAGAAAGCGATTTGAAAATCGAAGAAGAAGAAAGATATATGATCAAAAAATATTATATTAAAAAATAAAAAAAAGCGTAAATGCTTTTTTTATTTTAATACTTTTTTTATTAGTTTACTTATTTTTTCTAGAGACTCATTCTTGCTAACTTTATTATAACTATTTTTTAATTTTTTAAACTCTTTTTCATTTTTAAGCAATGTTAACAATGCTTTTTTAAATGTAAAAGTAAATCTAACTTTTACTCCATGATTGTTTTTACAAATGAATCTTGCATTATATTTTTCTTGACCTCCAATACCAGGCAAAACTATCATTATATTTTTAGTTTCTAGACATTCTGTAACTGTAGCACCACCTGGCTTAGAAATAACAATGTCTGATATTTTTAAAAGTTCATAAACATTATTTACAAACCCTAATATGTGAATATTTTTTTTATTATGATACTTTTTGAATAATTCCGTTTCTTCTTTAACGCTTTCATTTTTACCACAAACAACTATAATTTCAGTATTTGGTATATTCATTTTTACTAAAGTTTTATAATATTTCATGTAAGCATTAGAACCATTTCCTCCACCCATGAATAGTAATACTACTTTTTTGTTTTCTTTAATATGATATTTTTTAAGTATTTTTTCTTTGGTCATCACATCACTAAACTTTAATATATCAAATGGAAGTCCATAAGAATAAATATTCTTAGAAACAACATCCTTTTCTATCATTTCTCTTTTTACAATGTCATTAGCTACTATAAATATTTCATCCTTATCATCATTAGCAGTCCAAAAATTATGAAATGAATAGTCTGTTATAATTGTCATTATTTTAGCATCTAGTAATCCTTTTCTTTTTAAATAATATGCTGCATTGCTTCCATAAAAGTGGGAACTTATAACTAAATCAGGATTAAAATCTAAAAAAACTTTTTGTACTCTTTTATTATATATAATTTTTCTAAACAGGAAATTATATAATTTAACTGTTAACTTATTATCAGCGGTAGTATACATAAATGAAAATAAATGTTCAAATCTATGGCCAGTAACAAAATTATGAATTTTTAAAGAGAAATTACATAAAAAACCAACATAATCCATTATGTTTAATAATTTTATTTCATATTTGTTTTTATCTAAATAATTAGCTATATATTCAGCTATTGCCTTATGTCCATTTCCATATGTTGCATATGTTATTAATATTTTCTTCATACTACTCACTTCTATTATATTATATCAAAATAATTTTAATTTTTACTCTTTTCTTTTTTTAGTGTTAATGTAACTGCTATTGTATTTTCATTTTTAAATTCTCTATAATATACTCCACAATTATCAAATATTCTTTTAGCAGCTATATTTGATTCAGTTCCTTTATATTTATCTGAAAAATAAATTACTTCTTTAATGCCTGCTTGGACTATTAATTTTGCGCATTCATTGCAAGGAAATAATGTTACATAAATTCTTGAATCTTTTAAAGATATACCTTGCCCTATACAATGAGTTATAGCGTTTGCTTCACTATGAACCACGTAAGGATATTTTGTATCATGATATTCTCCACTTCTAGCCCATGGGAAATTCTCATCTTTCCATCCTATAGGTGCTCCATTATACCCCTGCGATAATATAATATTATCTTCACTAACTATTGTACACCCGACTTGAGTATTAGGATCTTTACTTCTTAATGAAGCCAGCATTGCTGAAGCCATAAAATATTCATCCCAATTTAAATATCCAGTTCTTCTTTCTTCACCATAAAATCTTCTCATTTAGTTTTCTTTCCTTTCCAAATCCCTCTTTTTTATTGTTTCTCTCTTATCATAAAGTTTTTTACCTTTACAAACACCCAACAAAACTTTTACTTTACCTTTTACAAAATAAATTTTTAAAGGTATTAAAGTATAACCATTTAATTCAACTTGTTTAGATATTTTTTTAATTTCACTTTTATGAAGTAAAAGTTTTCTTTCTCTTGTTTCTTCATGATTAAATATATTTCCATCTTTATATTTAGATATAAACATGTTTATTAGAAATATTTCACTATTTTTAACTCTTGCAAAAGAATCATTTATATTAGCACAACCCTCTCTTATGCTTTTAACTTCGGTTCCAACTAAAGAAATACCACACTCTATTTCTTCTTCTATAAAATAATTAAATCTTGCTTTTCTATTATCTATTTGCATATTCATCACCTTCATAAATTGTGAAATCTACTTGTCTTTTTTCTTTAGAAGCTCCTATACATTTAACTATTACTTCATCACCTGCTCTATAGCATATTTTACCTTTTTTATTTAAATATGCATTTAACTCTTCATTATATGTATAAAATTTAGGTAATGTATCAAGTGATACTAAACCACTTATTAAATTATCAGTTACCACAAAAAAACCTTTAGATAAACATCCATCTATTGTTGCTTTATAAACTTCACCAATATGATTCTCCATATATTCTGCAATTTTCATATCGTTTACTTCTCTTTCACAATCTTCAGCAGTTCTTTCTGTTTTAGATATATGTTCGCAAATAAATGGAAGTCTATTATTCCAATTATCTATAAAATCTTTATTATAATTATTTTTAACTAAGTATTCATTTAAGAAATAATGAACCATTAAATCACTAAATCTTCTTATAGGAGAAGTGAAATGACTATAATTATCAAGAGCAAGTCCAAAGTGCCCTATATTATATGGAGAATACTCTGCTTTTTGCATACATCTAAGTAATTTATTATTTAAATATTTATATTCTTTTTTATCTTCTAATTGCTTCATAATATTTTGTAATTCTAAAGGTTTGATATTTTCAAAATTACTTTTACCTATTAATTTATATCCAAGCAAAGAAACATAAGATACAAATCCTCTTAATTTTTCTGCTTCAGGAGTTCCATGAACACGATATACAAAAGGAAGAGCCATATTGTATATATGTGTACCAACTGTAGTGTTAGCGGCTATCATAAAGTTTTCTATTAGTTTTTGGCCAATACCTGTTTCATATTTACAAACTTTCAATACTTTACCATCGTCATCAACTTTAAGTTTAACTTCATCTGATATAAAATCAAGTTTACCCTTCTTTTCACTAGAAGATTCTAATATCTCATATAATTCTTTCATCAATAATAAATCATTTTTAAATTCCTCATAACCTTCAGGAATATTACCATCAAATAATTTATTAACATTATCATATGTCATTTTCTTTTTACTTCTAATAATAGATTTAAATATATCGTATGATACAGTTTGTCCTTTATTGTCTATTTCCATTACACAAGAAAATGCAAATCTATCATCATTTTCATTTAATGAACATATTCCATTTGATAACTCAACAGGTAACATTGGTATTACCCTATCAGCAAGGTATACTGAATTTCCTCTATTAAAGGCAGTATTTTTTAATTCAGAACCTTCTTTTACATAAAAAGATACATCAGCAATATGAACGCCAAGCTTATAATTGCCATTATTAAGTTTTTCGATACTTACTGCATCATCTATATCCTTTGTATCAGCACCATCTATAGTAAATATTACTTTATCTCTTAAATCCACTCTATTCTTAATATCATTTTCATCGATATTATTTGGAATACTTTTAACTTCTCCTAATACTTTATCATTAAATTCAGTTTCAATATTAAATTCACTACATATTTTTAAAGTATCTATATCAGGACTATTTTTATGTCCTATAACATTTACTATTTTAACTAAAAAATCTTTTTTAGATACTTCTTTAACAGTTTCAACTTTAACGATCATTCCTTCAACTAAATTTAAATTATTATCTTCAATTTCTAATTTATAATCATTGCACTTATCATCTAAAAGTTTTAAATATGTTTTTCCATTAAAAAGATATACTTCTGCTAAAGAAGAACCTAAACTTCTTTTTAGTATTCTTATTACTTTACCTTCTCTTTTAATTCCTTTTGATTTTAAAAGTTCAACTATAACAAAATCTCCATCATTAGAATTATTTAAATATTTATATGGAATATAGACATCTTCACTATCTTGTAAAAGAAAGCCAGAACCAGATGCATTTATTTCAATAAAACCTTTCAATAAATGACTATTTTCAAATAATAAATAATTATTATTTTTATTTTGATAAATAATTCCATCTTTACATAATTCATTTAAATCACTTAATAATTTTTTTAAATCTTCAGTTTTATAATTACTATTTATTATATTCATTATTTCAGAAGCACTTATACTTTTATTTGAATTAGTTAATATTTCTATAATTCTATCTTTCATATTTAAACCTCTAAAAATATTATAACATAAAAAAAGATATTATTATTAATATCTTTAAACTACTTCGTATTAATATTGTAGTGTTACAATTGATGTGACACCTCAAACATAGAAAAAAGTGATTTGAT
>CAMVPB010000005.1 GCA_947169285.1 uncultured bacterium
CATAGAATAATAATTAAAGGTATTACATTTCTGGCATTTAATTATGAAACAAATATTTATATAGAAAATTTAAGTAATAAGATATTAATTAAAGATTTAGAAGAATACATTAAAAGTATTTAAATAACTTATCAATTCCATTTTAAATAACGATTTTAATCCAAATATTTGACATTTTATTAAAAAGTGATAGAATATAAGCCAATCAAGGGAAACTATCTATTTAAGGGGGTTAAATAGATGAGATGGAAAGATAATTTAATTATATTTTATTATTTAAAATTAATAAGGTGTCAGGAGTATTAAGCGCTTATTTAATACTTTTGGCACCTTTTTTTATTAGAAAGGAATTGAATATATGAATGAAGAAAAGAAAAGCGCAGGAATTTATATAAGAGTATCAACCGAAGATCAAGCAAGAGAAGGATTTAGCCTTCCAGAGCAAGAAAAAAGACTTCGAGCAATGTGTGAATACAAAGGTTATCAAATATACAAGATTTATAAAGATGCTGGTATAAGCGCTAAAACTGGTAATTATAGACCTGCATTTGAGGAACTATTACAAGATATTAAAAATAAAAAATGTAATACTATTGTTGTATTAAAACTGGATAGATTAACAAGAAGTGTTTATGATTGGGAAAACATATTAAAGTTTTTGGAAGAAAATGACGCTTATTTAGATTGTGCTAATGATGATATAAACACTACCAATGCTAATGGAAAAATGATTTCTAGAATACTTACATCAGTTTCACAACAAGAAATAGAAAGAACAAGCGAAAGAACTAAAATAGGTCTTGCTGGTGCTATTAAGTCTGGTCATATTCCGGGACATACTCCTTTTGGTTATAAACGAGAAGGAAAATTAATGGTTCCAGATATAACAACAAAACATATTGTTGAAAGAATGTATCAATTATATTTTGAAGGTAATTCTTATCAAACTATTGCTAATATATTTAATAATGAAAATGTAGGTAATAAAAAATGGCGAGATAATACTATTCTTGAAATGATAGAAAATCCAGTTTATAAAGGTGATTATTTACATAGTAAAAGAAGTAAAAATCCTACTTATTATGAAAATGTAGTTGAGCCAATAGTAAGTAAAGAAATGTGGGAAAATTGCCAAGTGCAACAACAAAAGAATTCTAGAAGTTATATGAGATATCACACTTATATATTTTTACAAAAACTTAAATGTCCAGTATGTGGAAGAATTATGGGTGGCAAAGCAACTTATAAAAAGAAATCGGAAAAAGCTTATTATTACTATGGTTGTAATGAATGTAAAAATAATATTAAAGAAGATTATATTGAAGAATCTATATTAGAATTTTTAGGAGATATATTTGAATATGATTCAGTTGTTAATGAATTCTTTCTTCCAATGATTAAATCAAAAGTATCTAATCCTAAAGAAGAAATAGAAAAAGAAATAAAAAATCAGCAAGTAAAGAGAGAAAGAATCAAACAAGCGTATATTAATGGCTCATTTACTTTAGAAGAACATGATAAAGAAGTTAAATATGTAGATGACACTATTGCTGAACTTGAAAGACAAATATTGGAACAAGAACAAGTAAAAGAATTAAAATTTACACCAGAAGATATCTTAATTAAAAGAGATATGGATTTTATTAATAAAGTTAAAATGCCAATGTTATATAAAGCAATAGTTGAATGTTGGAGTGATTTAACCCGAGAAGAAAAAGCAAGAATAATAATGAATTATATTGATGATATAAAATTAATTAAAAATAATCTAAATCAATATGTGGTTGATAGTGTTAATTTTAGATCCACATTTTATAAAGATTTTGAAAAACTATACAGTGAAGGATTTATAGATAGAAGAACAAAACTAACATATAAATTAAATGGTTATTCAATAGATAGTAAAGTTAGATATAGTGAGTTCTTACCCGCAAAAGAAGTATTAAAACATTTTAAAAGATTAAATGAGTGTTATGAAGTAGATTTTTATAAAGGGACATTATATAAGAAAACAGAAGAATTAAAAATGTTACCGCTTCATAAAAAAGATGTAATTGTAAGAATATTTCCTACCGAGAAAGATGATGATTCAAAAGATGTATTGGGTATGGGAATGTTTGTTACAAAGAACTCACCAAATGATATAAAAGTAGATATTCCAGATCTATTTGAATGCATACCCGAATAAAAGAATTCTAAGGATACTCCTTAGTCACCGAAATCTTGTATGCGAAGCGTACAAGATATCTAGGGGGTTATATATCTTGGATACCATGATATATTATTTAATAAGTAAATAAAATTATGACTTTATAGACTCTAAATGCGCTATATATTTTAGGCTATTTAAGAAAGCCAATAAGGTTAAGCTTGACACAGCGTATCAAATGTGATATAATAAAACCAATTTTTAAGGGGGAATTTTAATGATAATTCAAAGTTTAAATATGGACATGTTAATGCCAGATGATCAAATAGAATATGAAAAACAAAAAGAAGAAGAAAGACGCAAAAAATTAAAATCAGAAATGGAAGAAATTATATGCGAAAAATTTTCTGATAAAGATTTAAGTGAAATACAACACTATAAGAAAGAAATATTTGATTATTTAGTTCTTAATGGTAATTTGGACTTAACAGATAATACTTCAAAATTAGAAATTTTTATTAAAACTTGTTATAGAATATTAAGCAAAAAAGACGTTTCTTTAAATGAATATGTTTTATTACAATCTTTATCAAGAACATCTAAAAATGAAGTGGCGGAGGAAATACAAAGACAATATAAAGAAGCTAAAGATATTGTAATTTCAGTTGCAACAGAAAAATGTATAGAACAAGGTGAAACAACTTTGGATGATGATTCTATTAATAAAACTGTTGATGAATTAGTTGAACAATACAAAACTGGAAATTTAGATGAAATTGGATTTAATGCTGTTTATGAAAAATATAAAGATGAATCTAATGAAGTCAAAGCACTTATTTGTAAATCTTTAGGTTTTACTTCATTCGAGGAATTAGAAAGCAATAATTCACTTACTAACGCTATAGCAACAATTATATATTTAGAATCAAATACTGATTTAGGTTTAAATTCTCATTTGAGAGACACAAAATTAAAATTACAAAAAGTTAAATAAAAAATAGAAGTCACAGTTAACAATAAAAATTGTGACTTTTTAAATGGTAAAATATACTCCCACAAAGAGCATGTTTTTTTACTTTTTTATATCAGGATAAGAGGTGCGGTATCGCAACACTAGAATTTAAAGATAAATTCTAGTGTTTTTGTGACACCACTTATTTTGCACTTGCAAAATTGCTCCCACAGAGCATTTTAGTTTAATGAATCTCTTTATTTAAAAGAAATAAATGCTCCCGTTTTTGATTTTTTTAGAAAATCTGTGGGAGCAAATTTTCATTTAATTATCTCTTTTTTTATCAATTTGAGAAATATTTAGACTAGTAAAAAACAAAAGATTGTGTTATATTGTATTTAGAAATGGTATTTATTAGTTGTTCTTTTAGATATAAGTGTTCAAAATAGGCTCTTGTATCGCACCATTATGGATTAAACAAACAACAAGTTTGTTTTTTTATTTGGTATAAAATTAACATTTTAGTAAATCATATTAGTGGAGGACTAATATGGGTGAAAATATAAATGCTTTAGATGAAATACACAAAGGATCATGCATGGGTTGTGACGCTATTAGTTTTGTTTTAGATAAAGTTGAAGATAGAGAATTTAAAAGTGAACTTGAAAGTGAGTTTAATTTTTATAAATCTATTGAAAGTAGGGTAGACAAAATTTACTCAAAGTATGATGATGGGGAACCGCATGAAACTGGAATTATGACTAAAGCTATGACTTGGTCAGGAATTGAAATGAAAACAATGAGTGATCATAGTAATTCTAAAATAGCTGAACTTTTGCTTCAAGGTGTTAACATGGGAATAATTGAGGGAAGAAGAATACTTAATAAAAAGAAAATAAATAACGAAGTAAGTAAAATAGTTTCAGAATATGTTGAAACACAAGAAAAATTTATGGAAACACTAAAAAGATATTTATAATATCACTATAGAAAAGTGATATTTTATTTTTTTTAAAATATGTGTTAATATAATATTGGTGATAATATGAAAAAAGGTTTTACATTAGTTGAAGTATTAGTAGTAATAGTGCTTTTGTCAATAATAATTGCAATTGCCATCCCTTCTATATCAAAAATTAGAGAGAATATAATTGACAAAGAAGAACAAACACAAATAAAAGAAATTAAATCAGCAGCATCTTTTTATGCAAGAGATGAAAAAAAATCAAACTGTTGTATAACTGTTTCTGAATTAGTATCAAAAGGATATTTAAAAGGTAATGAAGAAAGTAAAGTAATTAATCCTAAAACTCATGAAGAAATAAATGTTAAAATTTATATAGATAACAACAAAAAAATAACATATGATTATAGTGAAACTTGTGGAAATTGTGAAAACAATTAATATTTAACTTGCTAATTATTAAATTTTATGTTATATTACTATTGCTTTTGAAATGGCGGTATTGGTGAAGTGGTAACACGGTAGATTGTGGCTCTATTATGCGTGGGTTCGATTCCCACATACCGCCCCATATTGAAATCCCGTCGAACTTTTATAGTTTGACTTGGCATATATAAGGTTTTTCGATAGAAAAACTTTTTTTGTTGTTTATAAAAGAGTGTTTAGTAATACTAAAAACAAATAAATTATATAAAAAACATAAAATAATGGTATAATATTAATTAATTTGGAGATGGAAACTATGTATAAGACAAATATTAATTTGAATTTATATAAAACATTTTATGATGTAGCTAAATATGGTAGTATTTCAAAAGCAGCACAGTATGGATTTACATCACAACCTGCAATAAGTAAATCAATTAAAAAACTTGAAGAAGAACTTGGAGTTAAACTATTCTATAGAAATTTAAATGGAGTAGAATTAACAGATAAAGGTAAAGAACTATTATATTTTGTTGAAAAGTCATATAGTAATTTAGTTATAGCAGAAAGAACTATGCTAGAAACTGAAAATCTTGAAAGAGGTAAACTATCTATTGGTATGCCATCTAATATTGGGTCATTTTACTTATTTGATAAAATAATTAATTTTCATAAAAAGTATCCTAAAATAGAAATAACAATAATAACAGGTTCAACTTCACAATTAATTAATTTACTAGATTCTCACAAAGTTGATTTTGTTATAGATACTTCTCCAATTAATATAAAAAAGAATGATGAAATTAAAATAGCAAAGTTAGATGAAGTGAGTTATTGCTTTGTTGCTAAAAATGAAAAATATAAGAATATAACTACATTAAGTGATTTAAAAGATAAACCTTTAATATTACCAATACCAGGAACAGCTAATAGAAAAGATTTAGATGAACTATTAATAAATAAAAAAGTAGAAATAGAAAATGTTATAAATATACATACTAGTGAAATGATAATTTCAGCTGTGAAAAAAGATTTAGGAATAGGTTATATAATTTATAATCTTATTGAAGATGATATTAAAAATAATGAATTAATAAAATTAGATATTAAAGAAGAATTACCGACTGTTCAAATAAATATTGTTTACAACAAAAATTTCTTAACAACTGCTCCTAAGAAATTTATTGAAGATTATATAGATAATAATTTCAAATTATAGAATCTATATTAAAAAGTTATACCTATAATTTAAAATAATATAAAACATGAAAAACGGATATTTGTAAAAAATATCCGTTCATTTTATAATTTATTTGAAAGGAAGAAAATTATGATTAAAAATTTAGGAACATTTAAAGATTTTTGCGATGGGACTTTAAAAACAGTTTTTGATGTTGGCAATAAAAAAATAATTGAAATGTCATTATTATTTAATAAAGCAGATAAAGATGTTGTATGTGTACCAACGCATCATTTCTGTAATTTAGGATGTAAGATGTGTCATTTAACTAATAAAGGATTAAATAAAAAAATGACTCCAATAAATTCAGAAGACTTTATGGAATGTTTATATAAGTCACTAACAAAAGATAATATAAGGAAAACTGATAAAGATAAATTGCTCATATCATTTATGGGAGTGGGGGAACCTTTATTAAATCTTAAATTAATAGAAGAAGTTTATAAAAATGAAAATATAATAAAAGAAAAATTGGGGTATAAAGATATAGGATATGCTATTGCGACTATGATGCCTAATGATAATATTTTAAAATTAAAAGAGATGGTTTGTAGATTAAATATACCACTTAAAGTTCATTTTTCATTGCATACTCCAATTGATAATGAAAGGCGTAATTTAATACCAAGCACAAACGTTTCTGTAGAGGATGCATTAGCCTATTTAGTTAATTATAGAAATAGTTTACAATCAAATAAAGAATTGATGGAAAAATATATTAAATTACACACTACAAATGATCCGATTGAGATTCATTATACTTTAATCAAAGGAGTAAACGATCAAAAAGAGGAATTGGCTAAATTATGCGAATTACTACATAAGTATAATATTCCAATTAAGTTTATTAGATTTAATCCAACACAAGATATGCAAAGAAGTGAAAATGAAGAAAAATGGGTCAATGAAATTTCTAATAGTGTGCCTGGACTTAGGATTAAAACATATTCTCCACCTGGTAAAGAAGTAGGTAGTTCTTGTGGTGAATTTACAAAACATTATTATCATGAAGAAATTGAAACTGAAGCTCAAAAAGAAGAATTTGAAAAATGGAAAGTAAAACATTTAGTGCTTGAATAGGAGGAAAAAATAATATGAATAAAGAATATATGGAAGTAAGAGAATTTCATAAAGCGTTTAATCATCCAGTTGCTGATAAGCCAACACAATTAACGTTTGAAAGGGCTAAAAAAAGATATTTGTGGATGCTAGAAGAAATAAATGAATTTATTGAAGCCGTTAAAAATAAAGATATAGTAGAACAAGCAGATGCAATGATAGATACAATTTATTTTGCCCTTGGAACTTTAGTGGAGATGGGAATTGAACCAGATGCTTTGTTTGAAATAGTTCAAAAAGCAAATATGAGTAAATTATTTCCTGATGGCAAACCTCATTATAATGAAATGGGAAAAGTAATTAAACCACAAAATTGGGAAGATCCGCATCCCAAATTAGAGCTAACCATAAAAAATATGAATAATTCTAATTAGAAAAGATATTATAAAAAAATAAGATACTTTAATAAAAGATTTTAAGGATTGGTTTTATTTAAAAAGATACTAAAACATAGTATAATGTTATTGAGATGAGCAATATGGAAACAATAGTAATAAACAATAACAATTTGACTGATAAAGATATTAATGAATATGGTAAAAAAGTAAGAGCAGTTTTATTTGATGAAGAAAAAATATTAATATCTTGTTATGGTGGAGTTATATTATTGCCTGGTGGAAGTATTGATAAAAATGAAACTTCAGATCAAGCAATTGTAAGAGAATTAAAAGAAGAAACAGGTATTATATATAATATAAAAGACTTGAAAAAGTTACTAGTTGTTAAGCATTATCAACAAAATTATCTGACTAGAAATGAATCCATTAAAAATAGATTAATAAGCACTGAATATTATATTGGAAAATATCAAGGAATTAATTTAGATGAAACTCACATGACAGATAAAGAATTAAAAGATAACTTTAATTTGAAATTAGTAAATATAAATGAATTACAAAATTTATTAAATAAAATAACAAATAATCCAAGAAAAAATTTTTTTGATGAAGAAATAAGAGAAGTTATTCACACTTTAACTCTTAAAAAGTAATAACATTATAAAATAATATGCTCCCACAGATTTTTTAAAAAAATCAAAAATGGGAGCATTTATTTCTTTTAAATAAAGAGAATAATTAAGTTAAAATGCTTTGTGGGAGCAATTTTGCAAGTGCAAAATAAGTGGTGTCATAAAAATATAGGTATTTCCTAGAAATATTTATATTTTGACACCTCATACTTATCCTGATATAAAAAAGTAATATTTTATGTATTCTATAGGAGCAAAAAAATATTATTTAAAATCTTATTGAAATTAATATTTGTTTTATATATAATATTAAGACATAAGGGAGGTTTTAGGATGTTAAAATATTTGAATTATGATAATTATAACGTAGATGAAGAACTTTTAAAAATTGAAAATTGTGAAGAAGCAGAAATAGTATTAGAACCAAGGAATAAAAAATGTTTATTTATTTTAGGGATGCTATTTGTAAATGGAGTTAAGATAAAGATCTTGAATGAAAATGATTTGAATCTTGAAGAAACAAATAAATCATTTTCTATGATGCCATATGTATGGAGTAAAATAGGTGATAATAGTTTTCCAGCACCTGATTATTCTAATGTAAGAACCGAAATGGATAGAAGAGTAGAAAATGTTAAAAGAATGGGTTGTAAAGTAAATAGAATAGAAAACAATCCAATAGATAATAAAATATTTTTGATTTGTCCTGTAAGAAATGCTACTGAAGAACAAAGAAAATGGATTGAAAACTTTACTAAAGAGAAATATAACAACGGATATATAATTCATGCTCCACATCTTCATACAAGACAAACGGATTTGTTTGGCGGATATGCTATATGCAAACAAAATGCAGAGGCAGTAGCTACTTCTGAAGAAATTTACATATACTATGATCAATCAAGTACAGGTAGTGTATTTGATTTAGGAGTGGCTTATGCATTACATAAACCATTAAAAGTATTAAATAAAGAAGAAATAGTTTTTAATGAAGATGATTTCATAGATAATATTGTAAAGACTTGGCCTTATAATTTAAAGACAAAAGTAAGAACTTTATCTAAAGAAAATATGTAAAGAGAATCTGCACTTATGTTTTAAAAAATTGACTTTGCAAAATCAAAAAAATATGATAATATTAGTTCAGTTAGTAATATATACTACTATTTTAAAGCATTATCTTGTTGCTCTACACAATTAAGATACGTGCTATAATGTTATTAGCGATTAGTTGTATTAGCAACTTTCTTTAAAAGCAATAAGTTTTAAATCATCTTATTTATTGCTTACTAAAGAGCGTGTTTTTTTAACTATTTATATGAGAGCTGCGGTATCACAACACTAGAATTTGTTTGTAAATTCTAGTGTTTTTGTGACATCAATCTTATTTTGCGCTTGCAAAATTGCTCCCTAGAAATAATGTACTTAATATTTATTGCCTTAAATACTAATGAAAATTGTTCCCAAAATGTCATTTTTTTGAAAAATGCGAGGGAGTAACTTTTTAACTGCTTTCCAAAATATTTGACTTATTTTTTTGTTTACAATCATAATAAATATACTTATAATATTTTTGTAAAAAGGTGTATTATGCAAAAAGATAATATGCTAAAGCGCTAAATAAAGAAATTATTTATTACACTGATTTAAAAGAAGAAAATTTAGAAACTCAAATTCGAAAAAAATTAGTCTAGATTTTAAAGAGTGTTATTTGATATTAAAGGAGAAAATTATGATGAATGTAAACAAAGAATTAATTGAGTATGTAGAAAATAATATAAAACCCATATATGTAAACAACAATTATGCTGGTCATGGTTGGGAACATATTCAAAATGTAATAAGTCGTAGTTTTGAGTTAATGGAAAAATTCAAGTTAGAAATTAACCCTAATATGGTTTATGTTATAGCAGCATATCATGATATTGGTTATAAAGAAAATCCTGAAAATCATGAACAAGTATCAAGTGAAATGTTTTTACAAAATAAAGAAATTCAACATTTTTTTAGTGAAGAAGAAAATAGAATAATTGCTGAAGCTATAGTAGATCATAGAGCAAGTTTAGAATATGAAGCAAGAAGTGTCTACGGAAAATTAGTTTCCTCTGCTGATAGAGCTATTGATGTTAATAATATGTTAGAAAGGTCAATTTCTTTTCAATATGAAAAGCATAAATTAGAAAATCCAACGATTCAAGATATTATTGAATATTCTTATAAGAAACTATCAAGTAAATATGGAAATGGTGGATATGCTAAAATGTATTTTCAAGATGATAAATATTTAGAATATTTAAAAAAAGTGAATTTATTATTTTCAGACAAAGAAGAATTTATTAAAGCAGAGATGAATATTATTGCTAATAATTCACAATTATTACAAAAAATATATGTGAATCCAGAATTGAGAACATTATTAGAAGATAAAGAAAAGAACATAAGTACTAAAAGAGTATATATAAAAAATAAAAAATGAAAACATAAATTTATTGATTATGTTAGGGTAAATATAGGAGGATTTTATGAAAAAAATAACAGAGTTATTTATGGCTTATAAAAACGATTTTGCTAATAGTAATTTAAAAGATAATGAATTAATAGAGTTTGTAATGCCTTTTAACTTTTCTGATTTAAGCGATGTTGTTAATGGAAATATATTTTTAAAAAGCTATAATCAAAAAATATCAATAAAAGAATCATTAGATTTATTAGATTTATCAATAAAAAATAATAATAGGATAAGAGTGTGGACTAGTCATGTTGACCCTGATTATTATTTGTTTTTATTATTTATATGTTTTTATGTAAAGAATAAGATTGAATGTTTAGAAGTCTTTTATTCTGATGAATACAAAAGTGAATGTACAAGTACCGGAATGATGACTTCAAAAGAATTAGATAAATTATCATTGATGGGTCATAAAATAGAAAAAAATGAAATAGAAGAATATGCTAATAAATGGGAGTCTTTAATTCAAGATGGAAGTAAAATACATATTTTCGAGAATAATGAATTAATTGGTGTGCCATATGATTATATTTATGAACAAATAATAGATTTCATAAAAAAAGAAAACAAAGTTAAAGTTGTTGAAATAGTTTTTGAATTTTCAAAAAAATATAATATTGATGTTGATTATTTAATAAAGCAACTAATAGAAGATAAAAAGATTAAAGTATTAGAAAGCAATGAAATATTTTCTAAAATCATTGTTGGATTAAGTTAATCTTAAATGAAATTGTATTGAAATTAATAAAAGTGTTGTGTATAATATTGAGACATAAGGGAGGATTTATGGATTTTATTAAAAAAAATGAGTCTTGTGAAAAATTTTATTCTGTTGACTATGATAAAGAGAAGTTAAATGAAATTTTAGAAAAGTTAAAAAACTATAATTATACGGCAATTGGTAAAGGCGAGATGGGTGGAGTAACTAATTGGCCTGCTACAGAGAAAAATATAAAAAGAAGAGTTACATCTTTCTTTAATGCTTGTATGCATGACCAAAATGCAACATTACATCCAGAGACAATAGTGCGTCATGATGATGACTATGTTTCATATGAATATTCTTATAATAAATTACCGGATCTATATGATTATATTGATTTAATTGTAAATACACAAAACCCTTTTAAACATAAAAGATTGTTTAAGAATTTTAGTGATGCTTATATTTGCTTTCACTGGGATCAAATAGTATTAGAAGGATTGCTAAATTATGCAAATTCCCCAGAATTAACAAATCATAATTCTATAGAAAATAGTGAATCAAGTAAAGAAGAGTATGATTATAAAGGATTAAATGAATTATATATAGAGACATTAAAATGTTTCAATTTCAATTTAATAGCAGTCAAAGAATATTTAAAAGAACCAAAATCAGTGAATGTTTTATCTTTAAAAAAATAAATTATTTGGTCATAGTATAAAACAAAAACTATGGCTTTTTAATTGTTATATTAAAATTAGAATCATGATATAATAAAAAAGTAATTTGAAAGTTGGTGTGAAATGAAAATAATAACAGTTTGTGGAAGTTTAAGATTTTTTAAAGAAATGATGGAAATAACTGAAAAGAAGGAATTAGAGGGTAATTGTATGTTAGTTCCAATTTATAATCCTTTAAAACCAAATAAAGATAATTATAGTGAGAAAGGATGCACTTATGTTGGATAAGATGCATAAAGAAAGAATTAAACTATCTGATGCTATTTTAGTTGTTAATGTTAATAACTATATTGGTGATAGTACTAAAAGTGAAATAGAATATGCTAAATCATTAAATAAAGAAATTATTTATTACACTGATTTAAAAGAAGAAAGCTTAGAAACTAAAATTCGAAAAAAATTAGTTTAAATTTTAAAGAGAGTTATTTGATATTAAAGGAGGAATTGATATGAAATTAATTTTAACATCTAGAGTGTTCGGTGATGCTATTGCAACTGAAAAAGTATTAAATGAATTAAATATGGATATTTCAAAAGCAAAAATACTTTTAATAGCAACTCCAAGATTGCCTTATGAAGGGCCAGAAAGTTCTTTTGAAAGTTTAGTTTATTGGGGATTTAAAGAAGAAAACATCGTAATATTTGATCATAATAAAGCAGAAGAATATTGTAATTTAGATATAGATATTATTTATGTTACAGGAGGAAACACTTTTACAGGTTTAAAATTACTTAAAGAATGCAGATTTGATAAAGAAATTATTAAATATATAAATAATGGCGTAATCTATTTAGGAAAAAGTGCTGGTTCACATATAGTATCTAAAAATATTGAACATGTTATAGGATTTGATCCAAATGAAGTAGGGTTAACTGACTTTGAAGGGTTAGGATTATTTAATGGAATATTAGTTTGTCATTATAGTGATGAAAGAAAACCATGTTATGATAGATTATTATCAGAAAAAAAGTATCCTGTGTATACTTTAACTGACCAAGATATGATAGTGTATGATGATAGTTTAGTAAAAAAATTAAAAAAGTATTAAGAGAAGATTTTACAAATAAAAATATTTGTGTTAATATGTGATTAGAAAAATCTTATATTTTTCTTTATGAGTTTAGCAATAGTTAAATTATTGCCCCAGAAGGAAATCCGCTCGAACTTTTCGAGCTTATATACAACTAATTCAGAAATGGATTAGTTTTTGGTTGTTAGAAACTATCCTAAGAAAGGATGGTATTTATGGTAAATATTATTAAGCAAGAAGTTGTTATTGAAGAATCATTAAAGAAGAAGTTAAAACTAATATGTGAGTTTTCAAATACTACTTTAAAAATAATAAATGGTAGTATAAGAAAAATTGAAAATAATAATCAAATTAGAGAAATAACTGAAGAAAATAGGAATGGATTCGATTTAATAGAAAAAGCAGAAAAAGAAATAAAATATATGGAAGGCCACAAAAAACGCTTACAAAATAAATTATTAGTCATAGTTTAAAATATAATAAAAACTATGACTTTTTAAATGGGATATACTTGACTTTTTAAGAAAAAAGCAGTATAATATGGCCACATTTTAAGGAGGAAATTAGAATGAGAACTCGTGTACCTGATAATCCACATCCAGTACCAATGCCGGATATGGATAATTTTAGCGAAGAAGAAATAGATGATTTGTTAATAGACAATTTTTTAAAGAAATTAGAAGTTCATTCACATACGCCTAGAAATCCGCATCCAGTACCAATGCCGGATATGGATAATTTTAGCGAAGAAGAAATAGATGATTTGTTAATAGACAATTTTTTAAAGAAATTAGAAGTTCATTCACATGCGCCTAGAAATCCGCATCCAGTACCAATGCCATCAATAGAAACAGATTATCAATCAAAAAAAGTTAAAAGAAGAATTAGAAGATTACTTAAATAGTTGTATGTTTTGACATGTAGCAAGGTTTGAAAAAAATCTTGCTTTTGTTTGGGACTTAGATGATCAAAAATTTTTGCTCCCTCGAAAAGCATTTTTTATGCTATTTTTAATATCAGGATAAGAGGTGGTATCACATTACTAAGATTTACCCATAAATCCTAATAATTTGTGACTCCAAACTTATATTTTATGTTTTTTTGACTCAAACGCTAACAACTTTTACTCCCAAAATGACTTTTTTTTGAAAAAGTTGAGGGAGCAAAAAATATAAATATAATAAAAATAATTGAAGAATTTTATAAAATGAATAGTAATTTTTTCAAATTATAAGATATAACTTTAAATTTGACTTTAAGTCTCTGCTTTGATATAATATATAGCTATTAAGAGGGGGTTTATGAGTGAAATTAATAAAGTTTTAAATGATGAATCAAAAAATGATAAAGAACTAATTAAAGAGCTTAGTGTTTACGTTAAAAATCATAAGAATAAAAAGTTGCCAATAAATAAAGAATTTGTTAAAGGTATAATTGATATATCTTTGAGAAATAGTGAAGTTGACTTTAAAAAAATAGAATTTGTTAATGACATGAGTATTGGAGCTTCTTGGTTACCTGAAAGTATGGGGTTAGAATTTAATCTTACAGGAGCATTAAAATATGCTAGATTATTGAAAGATTATAGGTTTCATTCGAAAGTTGGTGATAACGATATATTTTTATATTATTCAGTTATAGAATTTGTAATTCATGAACTCACTCACGCAAGACAATATTACGTTAATTTGATAGAGAAAAACGAGGTTTATAATTCTTGTGAAGAATTAATTGAAAAAAAATATGATGTATACCGAGTAAACCACGATAAAGTATTGATAGAAAGATATGCGCATTTAAGAGGTCATACGCTTGCATACGAGGTATTATCTTATATTTATTCTATGGAGCAAATTCAAGAATTTAGAAGAATAATATATGTTTATTTGTTAATGGGATACAAAGTAAATCATAACGGGGATACTATTTCTGCTTTAGATAAATACAATGAATTAATGAAAGAAAACTCATTGCCAATAGTTAATATTGATTCTAATGATGATATGACATTATATGATAGACTTTATTTAGGACTTCCAATAAGTACATTAGAATATCATAGATTAAAGCTCTTATATGCAGATATTTGGCATAATGATGACAAAACTCAAAGAGTAAAAACATTAATTAATAAATTATAAAAGGATTTTAAAAAAGATATTGATTAACACAAACCAATATTTTTTCTTTTGAAAAGACTTTGACATTTATATAATTTATGATATTATGTTTATAGAAATTAGTTGTATTAACAACTTTCTTTAAAGATGGTAAGTTTTAAATCATCTTATTTGTTGCCCAAATAAAAAAATAATGTCGCATAATGCGACTTTTTTTATTGGGGCTATAAATAAAATTATTCTTATAAAAAAGTGTTTTTGAATTATTTTGACTATAATATATATAGAGGAGACATAATATGAATAATGGAATAAAAAATGAAACTGAAATTGTTAATAGCATAAATGGCAAGAAGTTTAATGAATTAAATTAATAATTTTTGCTTTTAAATGTAAAATTTTTAAATCTTTAATATTTTTTTAATAAAAGATAGTAAAATTATTTTTGAAAGGAAGAAAAATATGAAAAGAATAACAAAAAATATAATTATGAGTATAGTATTAATTATATGTGTGATTGGAATGATACTTACAATTAATTATTATTCATCAAGTTCAAACAATAATGATGCTAGTGGTCAAATTCAAATGGGAGGGACTCCACCAGAGATGCCATCTGGTGAAAATGATAGTAATATGGGAACACCTCCAGAAAAGCCAGAAGGAAATGCAAACAGTGAATTTCAAAATACGCCTCCGGAGATGCCATCAAATGATAATTCGAATATGAAAACTCCACCGGAAATGTCACTTGAAAATAATACTGAATCATCGGTCTTAAAGTATCTTTTAATTGGTGGTATTAGTTTATTGGGAAGTTTAGATATATTATATTTAATATTATCTAAATTTAACAAAAGAACTTTAAAAGAAACTTTTTCATCATCTGATAAAATAGTAATATATTTTTTGGGAACAATTATTTTAACTGGATGTTTAACTTTTGGAGTAAATCGTTTATCTAATAATATGATTTCATCAAATGCTAATCAAAATATGCCTGGTGGTGGAATGAATAGTAGGTCCGTTTCATATTCATCTCAAAAGGAAATAACAAGTGATGAAACAATAACAAATGGAAATTATACTTCATCATCATCTGATGAAAATGCAATTTTAGCTACTGGAGATATTGAAGTAAATATTTCTAATGTAACTGTCACAAAAACTGGAGACTCTGATGGAGGAGATTCTACAAGTTTTTATGGAACTAATTCTGGTGTACTTGCTAAAAGTGGGGCAAATGTAACAATAAAAAATGCTACTATTGAAACTAATGCAACTGGAGCTAACGGTGTATTTAGTTATGGTGGCTCTGCTACTACAAGTAATTCAACAAGTGATGGAACAACTATAAATATAAGTGACTCAAAAATAACTACAACTAAAGATAACTCTGGAGGTATTATGACTACTGGTGGAGGTATTATGAATGCTACTAATCTAGAAATAAATACTGCAGGTACTTCTTCTGCAGCAATTAGATCTGATAGAGGAGGAGGCACTGTAAATGTTAATGGTGGAACTTATAAAACAACTGGACAAGGTTCACCAACCATTTATTCAACTGCAAATATTACAGTAAAAAATGCAACACTTGAAGCTACTGCATCAGAAGGAGTCGTTATCGAAGGAAAAAATAGTGTAGTATTAGATAGCTGTACTTTAACAGATACAAATAATAAATTAAATGGACAATCTACTACATATAAAAATATATTCTTATATCAATCAATGAGTGGAGATGCTGATACTGGAACTGCAGAGTTCACTGCCAAAAATAGTACAATCACTACAAATAAAGGTGACACTTTATATGTTACAAATACAACTGCCTCTATAACTCTAGAAAATAACACTATAGTTAATAATGATTCTACTGGTAACTTTTTAAGAATTCAAAAAGATTCTTGGGGAAAAAGTGGTTCAAATGGCGGAGATGTAACGTTAAATCTCACAAATCAAAAAGCAATAGGCAATATAGTGGTTGACTCAATATCAACTTTAAAAATGACTGTTAATGATAATTCTTATTATGAAGGCTCTATTAATAGTGATAATACAGCTAAATCAATCGCCATAGTATTAGATAAAACTTCTAAAATAAAATTAACTTCTAATAGTTATGTAACATTGTTTGAAAATGCTGATTCAACTAATAGTAATATAGATTTTAATGGATATAAACTATATGTTAATGGTTCATCTATAAATTAAGAATTATGAAAATAATTCTTTTTTTGTGATAAACTATTTATATGAAGGTAATGCATAATTTAAAACCTATTTATAATGAAAATTCTAAAGTATTAATACTTGGCTCACTTCCTAGCGTTATTTCTCGTGAAAACAATTTTTATTATGCAAATAAAACGAATAGATTTTGGAAAATATTAGAAAGTATTTTTAATATTGAATTAAATACAAATGAAGAAAAAGATAAATTTTTATTAAATAATTATATTGCTTTGTGGGATGTAATAGCTTCTTGTGATATAAAAGGTTCAAGTGATTTGTCTATTAAAAATGTAAAAGCTAATAATATAGATTTGATTATTAATAAGAGTTCTATAAAACATATTTTTTGTACTGGCAAAGTTGCATATAATTTATTCAATAAACACATAAAAACTAATATACCTGTTAGTTATTTATCAAGCCCATCAAGTGCAAATGCTAAGAAAAATTTAAATGATTTAATAAATGAATATAAAGTTATTAAAAAGTATTTAAAATAATAAAATTTATTGATAAAATTAAAATAGAAAGGAAAGTGGATATGAAAAAATATTTAGCTGAATTTATCGGAACTTTAACACTAGTTTTATTTGGAACAGGAGTTGCAGTATTATCTGGTAACTTAGTTGCAACTTCACTTGCTTTTGGCCTTGCAATAGTAGCTTGTGCTTACGTTATAGGAGATATTTCTGGTTGCCATGTTAACCCTGCTGTATCATTAAGTATGCTTTTAAGTAAAAAAATGACAGTTAAGGATTTCATTGGGTATGTTGCAGCACAAGTTTTAGGAGCATTTGCTGGTTCATTGCTTTTATATTTAATTCTTAAAAATTCTAATGTAGGTGTATTAAACTTAGGTGCTAATGGATATGGTGCTTTATCTGCCACAAATATTTCAATGTGGGTAGCATTAGTTACTGAAATAATTCTAACTTGCGTATTTGTTTACACAATATTGGGTGTTACAAGTGATGACAAGAAATCAAATGTTGCAGGTATTGTAATAGGTTTAACTTTAATGTTTGTTCACTTATTTGGAATAAACTTAACTGGAACTTCTGTTAACCCAGCTCGTAGTTTAGCTCCTGCTGTTATTTTAGGCGGTAAGGCTTTATGCCAAGTTTGGGTATTTATAGTAGGACCATTTATCGGTTCAATAATCGCAACGCTTTTATTTAAATATTTGAATAAAAGAAAATAATAATTTTAAAAAGATATTAGATTAATTTCTAATATCTTTTTTGCAATAATTTTTGTTTTTAAGTAAATAATAATATTAGGTGATTTTAGTGGCTAATATACGCAGTAATATTTCTTTTGCTCTTGTAGATATTCCAGTTATCATGAATCCAATTATTAAAAACAATGATGCATCTTTTAATCAAATTCATGAGAAGTGTGGTAAAAGAGTATCTTATATAAAATATTGTCCTCATTGTAAAAAGAATATTAAAGAAAGTGAAATAATTAAAGGTTATCAATATGAAGATAATGAATATGTTGTTTTTGATAAAGAAGAATTAAATAAGTTAAAACCTGAAAATGATCATGAAATAGAGATAATATCTTTTATTAGTATTAAAGATATAGATCCATATTATTTTGAAAAAAGTTATGTACTTGGTAGTACCGGAAAAGGTAAAAGTTATAATTTATTTTGTGAAGCTTTAAAGAAAAGTAAGTTAGTAGCTCTTTGTAAAACTGTTTTAAATGGTAAATTTTATTATTGCATTTTAAGATTTAATAAAAATAATATTATAATGACTACTTTATATTTTGAAGAAGAAATAAATATAGATAATGAAAAAAAGAAAGATATAAATATTAATAACAAAGAATTAAATCTTGCTATGAAATTAATTGATTCATTGAAAGGTAAATTTGAACCATCTAAATATAAAGATGAATATCAGGATAACATTAAAGATGCAATTAATTTAAAACTAGATGGTAAAACAATTAAAGGTAAAAAGAAAAAAGATAAAAAGCATATTAATGATTTAATGGAAGCTTTAGAAAAGAGTTTAAAAAAATGAATATGTGGAAAGATAGAAGTTTTAAACCAATGCTTTTAAAACAAATAAAAAAACCTTTTAATGATAAAGATTTTATTTATGAATTAAAATTTGATGGACATAGAGCTTTGATATTTGTAAATAACAAAAATATTTTAGTTCAAAGTAGAAATGGTAAAGATATAACGTTTTTATATCCTGAACTTGAAAGTATAAAAAAGATTGTTAATAAAAATGTTATATTTGATGGTGAAATAATATGTGAGAGTGATGGGAAACCTTCTTTTAAAAAAATACAAACTAGAAGTCATTTAAAAGATAAAAATAAAATAAAAAAAGAGATGATAAATAATCCGGTAAAATTTATTGTATTTGATATTTTATATGAAAATAAAGATTTAACTAATTTAAATTTATTAAAAAGGAAAGAAATTTTAAACAAATATAGAGATACTGATGTATTTATTAAATCTAAGTTTATTAAAGAAAAAGGTGTTGAATTATTTAAAAAAATTAAAAAACTAAAATTGGAAGGAATAGTTGCTAAGAATGTAAATGGTAAATACCATATAAATAAAAGAACCGATGATTTTATAAAAATTAAAAATATCGAAAGAGATAAATTTTATATAGGTGGATATATTGAAAATAAGAATAATACTATTTCTTTATTATTAGGAGAATACCTTGATAATAAATTTATGTATGTTGGTAAAGTAATTATGAGTAAGAATAAAAATTTATATGATAAATTAAAAGTTAAAAAGAAAAGTAAAAATTATTTTGATAATTATAAAGATAAAGGAATATTTATTAAGCCAGAATTAGCATGTTACATTGAATATTTAGAAAGGACTAAGTCTAATAGTTTAAGACATCCAATTTATAAAGATTATGAGTAATTTAAAAGAATATAATAATAAAAGAAATTTTAATAAAACAAAAGAACCAAAGGGTAATAAGAAAAAATCGAATAAAAAGAAGTTGAAATTTGTTGTTCAACATCACCTAGCTAGAAAAGATCATTATGATTTAAGACTTGAATTGGATGGAGTATATGTAAGTTTTGCTGTTCCTAAAGGACCATCTTTTAACATAAAAGATAAAAGACTTGCAGTGCATGTTGAAGATCATCCGATTAGTTATGGAACTTTTGAAGGGGTGATACCAAAAGGACAGTATGGGGCAGGAATAGTTATGCTTTGGGATAAAGGATACTGGTATCCAACTCATAATCCGGATTTTAAAAATGTTGTAAAGTTTGAACTAGATGGTGAAAGATTAAAAGGAAAATGGTCACTAATAAAATTTAAAGGTGATAATTATTTATTAATAAAAGAAAATGATAAATATAAAAAAAACAGTAATGGCATAAGTAAATATAAAAGAAGTATTAAAACTGGTAGAACTTTTGAAGAAATTAAAAATAATATTGAGAATATTGAAATAACTAATCCAGAAAAATTAATATTTCCTAAAAGTAAAATTACTAAAAAAGATATAGTTGATTATTATCAAAAAGTAAGCAAAAGAATGTTTGAGTTTTTAAATAATAGATTAATAAGTGTAGTAAGATCTCCACAAGGTATAAGTGATGAAAAATTTTTTATGAAACATTTAAATACTGAATCTAAGAATATAGGGAAAAAGAAAATAAATAGTGAATATTATTATTACATAAAAAATGAAAATGGGATAATTGATGAAGTTCAAATGAATAGTTATGAATTTCATATATGGGGAAGTCTACAAAACAGTATAAATAATCCAGATTTATTAGTTTTTGACTTTGATCCAGATAAAAAACTCTCTTTAAAAAAATTAAAAGATGGAGTTAAAGACTTGAAAAAAATATTAGATAAATTAAAATTAAAAAGTTATTTAAAAACAAGTGGTGGGAAAGGCTATCATGTTTTTGTGCCTTTGAAAACTGGCTCATGGATTAAAACAGAAAATATCGCAAAGAATATATCTGAGTTGATGATACAAAGTCATCCTGATAAATACACAATTAATATGAGAATGAATAAAAGAGAAAACAAAATATTTATAGATTATTTTAGAAATAAGAAAGGTGCTACTAGTGTATGCCCATATTCGATAAGATTAAAAGAACCTGGAACTGTGTCGTGTCCGATTTATTGGAGTGAACTAGATACTATAAAGCCTCAAGACATAACAATTAAAAATATAGATAAAAGATTAAAGAAAAAAGATCCTTGGAATAATTTTTTTGATTATGAATAGTATTTTATATGACAATATTTATAATAGGATTCTTTTTTATATCAATTTTTGGAACGTTACTTCATTTTTTATATGATATAAGTAGTCATAATAAAATAGTTGGAGTATTTTCTTCTGTTAATGAAAGTGTATGGGAACATATAAAACTTGCGCTTACTCCAACATTTATTTATTCACTTATTGATGGATATTTTTATGGCGCTTATGATAATTATTTCTTTGCTAAGTTAATAAGTATTCTATCAATTATTATAGTAATGCCTATATTATTTTATGGAACTAAATTATTTTTAAAAAAACATATAACTATAATAAACATTTTGATATTTTTTATAACTGTATTTATAAGTGAATTATCAATGTATCTAATACTATTTAGTAATCCTGTCTCATATTTATTAAAATATATATCACTGATATTTTTATTTATATTATTTGGGAGTTATTTATTATTGACACTATTTCCGATAGAAAGTATTATATTTAAAGACCCTATAACTAATAAGTATGGATATGATGGCCATAGATTTATAAAAAGAATATTTGGTATAAAAACATTTTAATCTTTTAATTTACATCTAAATTTAGTATAATTATATTAGAATAAAGTAGGTGTTGATATGAAGATTACTAAAGAAGAAATAAAATTATTAGATAAATACTTTAGGGCAGCAAATTATGTTTCTGCTTGCCAGTTATATTTACTTGATAATCCTCTTTTAAAAAGAAAATTAGAGCCAAGTGATATTAAAAATAAAATAGTAGGTCATTGGGGAACTGTACCAGGTCAAAATTTTATTTATACTCATTTAAATAGAATAATTAAAAAGTATAATTTAAATGTTTTATATATTTCGGGTCCTGGACATGGTGGAAATGCAACTGTTGCAAATGATTACCTAGATGGTTCTTATACTAAAATATATCCTAATATAACTGAAGATGAAGAAGGACTTAAAAAATTATTTAAACAATTTAGTTTTCCAAAAGGAATATCTTCACATGCTGCACCAGAAACTCCAGGAAGCATAAATGAGGGTGGAGAATTAGGATATTCTTTATCTCACGCATATGGAGCAGTACTTGATAATCCTGATTTAATAGTTGCTTGTGTTGTAGGAGATGGTGAAGCTGAAACTGGACCACTTGCAACATCTTGGCATGGAAATAAATTTATAAATCCTAAAACTGATGGTGTAGTTTTACCTATACTTCATTTAAATGGCTATAAAATAGCCAATCCAACAATACTTGGTAGAATGTCTGATGAAGAACTAGAATATTATTTTACATCTCTTGGTTATAAACCATATTTTGTAGAAGGAAGAGAGCCGTTTATAATGCATCAAAAAATGGCAGCAACAATGGACAAAATAGTTAATGACATTGCTAGAATTAAAAGAAAAAACATTATAAATGAATGGCCAATGATAATACTTAGAACGCCTAAAGGTTGGACATGCCCTAAAAAAGTTGATGGCCATTATATCGAAAATAGTTTTAGATCGCATCAAGTTCCTGTAAGCAAAGAAAACATTAGAGTATTAGAACGCTGGTTAAAAAGCTATAAGCCTGATGAATTATTTGATGAAAATGGAACTCTTAATAAAGATATAAAAAGTATTCTTCCAACAGGTAATAAAAGAATAGGTTTAAATCCTAGTGCTAATGGAGGACTATTACTAAAAGATTTAAAAGTCCCTAATTTAAAAGATTATGAATACAAATTTACAAGACGTGGTAATACTGAAACTAGTGATATGTATAACTTAGGTGAATACATAAAAGATTTAATGAAATTAAATAAAAACAATTATAGATTATTTAGTCCTGATGAAACTCTTTCTAATAGGCTTAATCAAGTTTTTTATAAGGAAAGAAGAAAATGGAATTATAGAACTTTTATGAATGATGAACTTATGAGCCCTGATGGTAGAGTAATGGATTCAATGTTATCTGAGCATATGTGTGAAGGTATGCTTGAAGGATATATCCTAACTGGTAGACACGGTATGTTTAATAGTTATGAAGCATTTATTAGAATAGTTGATTCAATGGCTTCACAACATGCAAAATGGTTGAAAGTTTGCTCAGAACTTCCATGGAGAGAAGATATATCATCATTGAACTATGTTCTTACTTCTCATTGTTGGCAACAAGATCATAATGGATTTACTCATCAAGATCCAGGATTTTTAAATCATTTAGTTACTAAGAAATCAGATATAGTTAGAATGTATCTTCCTTTTGACACTAATACACTTTTATCTTGCTATGATCATGTTATTCAAACTAAAAATTATATAAATGTGATAGTTGCTTCTAAACATTTTAGACCTCAATGGATGAGAATGGATGAAGCTATTAAACACTGTAAAAAAGGAATAGATATATTAAAATGGGCAAGTGATGAAGGAAGACCTAATATAATCTTTGCTTGTGCAGGCGATACACCAACTTTAGAAGTTCTAGCTGCTAAATCAATATTAAAGAGTAAACTTCCTAAATTAAAAGTAAGAGTAGTTAACTGTGTTGATTTATTTAAATTAGAAGTTCCTAAAAATCATCCACATGGACTTGATAATAAAGAATATAATAAGTTATTCCCTAAAACAGTTCCAGTAGTATTCAACTTTCACGGTTATCCAAGTTTAATACATGAACTTACATATAATAGAGATAACCATGGCAAAATGCACGTAAGAGGATATATTGAAGAAGGAACAATAACAACACCATTTGATATGAGAGTACAAAATAAAATAGATAGATATCACTTAGTAATAGATGCTATCAAGTATTCTAAAGTCAAAGATGGTGAAGAAGTTATTAAATATTGTGAAAAAATGTTAAAGAAACATAACAAGTATATTGCAGAATATGGTAAAGATATAGAAGAAGTAGAAAACTGGAAATGGAAGAATTGAAATAAAGAAGATTTTATGTTAAAATGAATTTGTTGAAGGAAACTTCATATAATGAGTAGGACACACTTTGAAGAGTAGGTGTGCTCCAAAGGTTTTGTTGCACACTATCCTCTTATCAAGGATAGTGTGTTTTTTATTTAGACAAAAGTACTATAAATACTAAAGCAAACAAGAGGATGATTATTATAAAATAAGAAAAATCTTTTCTAGCCATGAATCATCACCTCATTTATTTTTATAGAATAAAGGAGCACACACTAACCTCTATTAAGATGTGTCTAAGTCATATTAGCATATTAAAAATAATGCTGCAAATGAGTGAATTTTTGATTTTGGACAGTTAATAATTTATTTTAATACAGTGTAGTTTTTATTTATTAAATACCTAAAAAATGTATAAAAATAAATTTTATATTTGAATTTATAAATTTTAGAAGAAAATTTAAAAGGCCAAGAAAAAATTGAAATAAAGAACATTTTATGTTAAAATGAATTTATTGAAGGAAACTTCATATAATAAAAAAGGACACACCTTGAAGAGTAAGTGTGCTTCCACATTAAGTGTTGCACTGCTAACATCTTGTCAATGTTAGCGTGCTTTTTATTTAAATATTAATACTATAAATATCAATATAAACAAGAGGATAATTATGAAATAATAAGATTTTTCTCTTTTATTCATGCATATCACCTCCCTTATTTTTATAGAATAAGGAAGCACACGACTAACATCTATTAAGGTGTGTCTAAGTCATATTAGCATATTAAAAATAATGCTGCAAATAAGTGAATTTTCAATTTTATTATTCTAAGAATCATATTTTTGTGGTATAGAAATTTTTAAAGTATTAAGTATCAAATGATTTATAAAAATATATTTTATATTTGAATTCATAAATTTAAAATAGTTAGCAATTGACAAATATATAATTAAAAAGTATAATTTATATCGTAATTTACTTACTCTTAGTGACAAAGAGGTAGCGAAAAGTAAAAGCAAGTCTGCTATAAAGACATTAAAGAGCATAGAAATCTATGAAATTAGGTGGCACCGCGGGGTATCTCGTCCTAATGTTTATAGATTTTTTTTGTTTTATTAAGGAGGATTTATGAAAACAATAATGAATAATACATTAAGTATTAATAATGTAAATGAAGATGTTACATTATATGGATGGGTTTCTAAAAAAAGAAATTTAGGAAATTTAATATTTATTGATTTAAGAGATAGAAGTGGAATAGTTCAACTTTCTTTTAAAAGTGGAAGTGCTGCTTATGAAATAGCTAACTCTGTTAAAAATGAATATGTTTTAAAAGTAACTGGTAAAGTTGTAGAAAGAGAAAGTAAAAACCCTAATTTAGAAACTGGAGATATTGAAATTAGTGTTAGTGATTTAGAAATATTAAATATATCTTCTGAATTACCATTTGAAATTAGTGATAATACAACTGCTTTGGAAGATACAAGACTTAAATATAGATACTTAGATATTAGAAGAAATAATATAAAAAATAACTTGGTTTTAAAACATAAAGTTATGCTTGCAGTTAGAAACTATTTTGATAAAAAAGGATTTATAGAAGTAGAAACACCAATACTTGGTAAATCCACTCCAGAAGGAGCTAGAGATTATCTTGTACCTAGTAGAGTAAGTAGAGGTAAATATTATGCTTTACCTCAATCACCTCAATTATTTAAACAATTATTAATGATTGGTGGAGTAGAAAGATATTTCCAAATAGCTAGATGTTTTAGAGATGAAGATTTAAGAGCTGATAGACAGCCAGAATTCACTCAAATAGATGTTGAAATGAGTTTTGTCGATGAAAATGATGTTATGAGCATTGGTGAAGAAATGATGAATTATATCTTTAAAGAAACAATTGGATATGATTTAGGCCTTCCATTACAAAGAATGAAATATGATGATGCTATTAAATATTATGGTTCTGATAAACCAGATTTAAGATTTGATATGAAAATTAATGACATAACAGAAATTCTTAAAAATAATAATAGTGATTTATTCAAGAGTGTTATTAATTCTAATGGTGTTATTAATGCTTTAGTTGTTAAAAATGCTTCTGATAAATATTCAAGAAAAGAATTAGATAAGTTAACTGAATTTGTTAAAACTTATAGAGCTAATGGACTTGCTTATATTAAGTTTAATGATGAGATAACTGGAAGTATTGTTAAATTATTAACTGAAGAAGAAATTAATTCTATTAAAGAAAATCTTAATATTGAAAACAATGATTTATTATTAGTTATATTCGGTGAATATAGTGTGGTTAAAACTTCTCTTGGTGCTTTAAGATGTAAACTTGGTAAAGAGTTAAATCTATATAGTAATGATGTTTATAAAGCTTTATGGGTAGTAGATTTTCCTTCATTTGAATGGAGTGAAGAAGAGGGAAGGTTTATGGCTTGCCATCATCCATTTACTGCTCCTAAAGATGAAGATATCGATAAACTTTTAACTGATAAAGCTCATTGTTATTCAAAAGCTTATGACATAGTTATTAATGGATATGAAGCTGGCGGGGGAAGTATTAGAATTCACAATAAAGAAGTTCAATCTAAGATGTTTGAAGCTTTAGGACTTTCTATGGAAACCGCTAAAGAAAAATTTGGATACTTCTTAGAAGCATTTGAATATGGTGCTCCACCACATGGAGGATATGCTTGTGGACTTGATAGAATAGTAATGCTTTTATCTAAGACAGATAATATTAGAGATGTTATAGCATTCCCTAAAACAGCTTCAGCTTCAGACTTAATGAGCGAATGTCCAAATGTAGTTGATGAGAAGCAATTGAAAGAACTACATATTAAGAATGAATAGGAGAATATTATGATAGATATTAATTTAATAAGAGAAAATAAAGACTTGGTAAAAGAAAATATTAAAAAGAAATTTCAAGATCATAAATTACCTTTAGTTGAAGAAGTTTATAATTTAGATATTGAATATAGAAATATTAAAACAGAGAATGATAATGCTAGAAATAGCAAAAATAAACTAAGTGATTCTATTGGTCTTCTTATGAGAGAAGGAAAAAGAGAAGAAGCTGAAAATGTTAAGAAAGAGGTAAGTGAATTAAATAATAAAATTAATGAACTATCTATTAAAGAGGAAGAACTTTCTAAAAGAATAAAAGAAATTATGTATATGATTCCTAATATAATTGATGAAAGTGTTCCGGTAGGTAAAGATGATTCAGAAAATGTGGAAATTCAAAAATATGGAGAACAAACATCATATGATTTTGAAGTTCCATATCATACAGATATATTAGAAAACTTAAATGGAATTGATTTAGATTCTGCAAGAAGAGTTTCTGGGAATGGTTTTTATTATCTAACAGGTAACATTGCTAGACTTCATTCAGCGGTTATCACTTATGCAAGAGACTTTATGATTAATAAAGGATTTACATATGTTATTCCACCTTTCATGATTCATGGAGATGTTGTAAAAGATGTAATGAGTTTTGAAGAAATGGATAACATGATGTATAAAGTAGAAGGGGAAGATTTATATTTAATTGGTACATCAGAACATTCAATGATAGGTAGATATAAAGATACTATATTAAAAGAAAACGAATTACCTTTGACTCTTACAAGTTATAGTCCATGCTTTAGAAAAGAAAAAGGCGCTCATGGTATAGAAGAAAGAGGAATATATAGAATTCATCAATTTGAAAAACAAGAAATGATTGTTATATGCAAGCCAGAAGAAAGTATGAAATATTTTGATGAAATGTGGAATTACACTGTTGAATTATTTAGAAGTTTGAATATTCCTGTCAGAACATTAGAATGCTGTAGTGGAGACTTAGCTGATCTTAAAGTTAAAAGTATAGATGTAGAAGCTTGGAGTCCTAGACAAAAGAAATATTTTGAAGTTGGAAGTTGTTCAAATTTAGGAGATGCTCAATCTAGAAGACTTGGTATTAGAGTTAATTCTGATAATGGTAAGTATTATCCTCATACACTTAATAATACAGTTGTAGCTCCTCCAAGAATGTTAATTGCATTTATTGAAAACAATTTAAATGAAGATGGAAGTATAAATATTCCAGAAGTACTAAGACCTTATATGGGTGGACTTGAAAAAATAGAGAAGTAGAAATACTTCTTTTTTATTTATAAAAAAATAATAACTTCATATATTTTATAGAGGAGTCTTATATGAAAAATATTTTTAAATATGTAGGTATAATTGCTTTAATGTGTTTTAGTTTCTATTATACAAAAGAGGCTGCAGAATTTATGAAAAAAGATGACGCTGTTATGAAACAAATAAATGAATATGCAAGTAGTCATAATACAAAATGCGTTGAAGGATACATAACTGAACAAGGTGTTGTTCTTGGCATAAATGGTTTAATTGTAGACGAAGATTTAAGCTATTCTATTATGAAAGGCAGTGGATTTAATGAATCTTTAATAAAATATAAAGATAGTCCATGTGTAGTTAATCTAGAAAATAACAAAAAAGATTATATAATTGGAGGAAATCCTTCTAAAAATAGTGTTAGCTTAATTATAAATATTACTAATGGTAAATCTATTGAAGATATAATATCTGTTGTTGAATATAAAAATGTAAAAGTTAGTTTGTTAAGTGATTATATATTTTTAAATAATAATAAAGAGTTAGTTAATAAATTAATAAATAATAATTATGATTTTCTATATAAAGGAGATAACGATGAAGATTTAAATAAATATTTAAATTCACTGAGATCAATAGATAAGAATATAAAGCCTTTTTGTGTTAATTTAGATAACAATAATATATTAGAGGATTGTTATAAAAAAGATTTAAATACTATAAAAACAAATAAGATTTATAAAAATAAATATTTAAGTAATATTAGAAAAAATTTATCAAAAGGTGACATTATTATTTTAGAAGAAAGTTCTAGTTTAAAAAGTGAAATTGGTGTAGTAATTAATTACATAAAAAGTAGAGGCTTAAAAATAATAACAGTTTCAGAATTATTAAAATAATTCCCAAAAAATGCCATCAAAAAGTTTACATTTAATTTACAAAAAAACTTGATTTTAAAATAATACTTTTCTATAATCAAAATATAGAGTAGAGAGTACTCAGGGAGGTTATATGAAAAAGGAACAAGAAATAGGAAAAGAAGATAATAAAAAAGCAATAATAATTCTTTCAATTGCAATTGTTGTTGTTTTGGGGTTAATTATTTTAACGGCGCTTTTAAGTAAAAATGAAGAAGAAAAGAAATTAGATGATAATAATGGCACTCCAGTAAAAATTGATTTAAAAGATAAAGATTTATCAACCGAAACAAAAGAAGCTTCAAACGTTAAACAAGTTTCAAGTAAGATATATGTTGTTAAATATTTAGATATTGATGGGGAGCAACTTGGAAAAACACAAAGGATTTCATCACTTGAAGATAGAGTTAATGAAAAGGCTCCTAGAATTGATGGTATGAGATTTGTGGAGTGGATTCAAAAATATGATGAAAATGAAGATGTATATTATTTTATAGCATCTTATAGACAAAATGTTGAAGCAGTTACAGAAGAAATTAAAGTAACACACAAAACACCACCAACTTATAGTGCGACTGTAACACCAGTAGATAATGAAAACGCTGATAAACCAACATATGATGTCGATATTGAAGGAGAAGTTCCAGAAGCAGAGCTTGGAGAAGATGTATCAATATCAGAAGAATATGCTCATATTTTGGTGTTAAGATTTTATGCTCCAGAAGATGTAACAAAAGAACAAATAGAAAATATGAAAGTAACTGTTCATGCTACTAATCCAAACGAAACAATTAATGAAGATCAATATTCATACAATGGAGAAGATACTAATAAATCTGGTAGAGAACTTCTAGATAGCACTGATGAAGAATATGAAAACGGAGTATTCTATTTTGATTATTATCAAGAAACAGATACTGGAACAAATACAACAATTGAAGTTTATTGGGGAAATGATCCTGATGCTAATGAAACGACTGAGCCAAAAGATGAATATGTTGAAGTGTATAATGTAAACATAGATAATGTAACTAATAGTCAAGAAACAGAAGAAAAGCCAGCAGAAGAATTAACGCCAGAGGAACCACAAGAAGATCAAGGACAAGAGTAATGTTCTTGTCTTTTTATTTTATATTTGATACAATGTATATAGATGAAGAAAACTTCATATAATAAAAAGGACACACCTTAAAGAGTAGGTGTGCTCCGAGTTTTCGTTACACACTAGCCCTTGTTAAGGCTAGTGTGATTTTTATTTGGACAATAGTACTATAAATACTAGAGCAAACAAGAGGATGATTATTACAAAGTATGGGATTTCTTTTCTAGTCATAAATCATCACCTCCTCAAAATTTATAGTTTTAAGGAGCACACACTAACCTCTATTAAGATGTGTCTAAGTCATATTAACACAGTGAGTTTAGCTATGCAAATGCGTACTTTAAAGTTTTAATAATACAATAAATACATATAATTTAATTTCTGTTATATGTATTTTTTTAGTTTTAATTTATCAAATATTAAATATATACAAAATTTAATAATTTACACTGTAAATGTAAAATGTAAAACTAAAAAGTGCAGTTGATATATATATATATATATGGTATAATAGTCCATGAAAGGTAGTGAAAATATGGAAGAAAAGAAAATGTCACCAATATTAATAGTTATACTATCAGTATTAGGTACATGTTTAGTAGGGTTTTGTGTATGGTATGGAGTAAACTATTTTAAAGATGATGTGGAGCCAGAAGGTCCAACCCCTGAAACTCCAGTTGAAGAACCAATAAACAATGTCACGGAAGATTATGTGGACGGAGAGTATCACACATACATTGTTTATTCATCTAAAAACAGTGAAAACTATAAGAAAGTGGATTATAGCAAATTGTTTGTTTTAAAACCTTATGATGAAGCTGAAGAAGAAGTTTTAATAAGCGCTGATAATGTAATTACTTTAAAGGGCTATCCTAATATTAAAGATAAATCATTAAAAGTAGATGAAAAAATAGTTTCTGCGTTAATTGATTCTGATTGTAGTGGTTCGATTTCAATTTATTACTTAACAGAATCTAAAAAACTATATTATGCTGATTTGTATTCAGATGAAGGCAATCATGAAGAGTTTAAAGCTAATTTAATTGATACTAATGTAGAAAAGATAGGATATGCAAATTTGAATAGATTTACTACTTGTGGTGGAAAAACTATTGCTTATAAAAAAGTTGGAGATGATAACAATTATAAGGCAATCGGATATTATGGTTTCGAACAAAAAAAGACAATCGTTGGGTCTAAAGATATGAAATATGAAAACTATGATGAAGCATTATACGATGGAGATTATTCTAATATATTGGTATTATATAAGAACTATCCAAACAAAAAAATTGATGACAATTCAGTTATTTTAAAAGATTCAAAAGGAAAAGATTTATATATTAAGGGAGCATTTGTTAGTAGTGAGCAATATCAAAAGGAAAATAAGAATTATATATATTTCTTAGGTGAAGATGATTATTTATATCATTATCCATATGGATACTCTACTAAAAATGTAAAAGCAGTTAAATACAATGATTCAAAAGTTAAAAAAATAACACCTTCTAAAACGAAAGGCTGGGAACCTATTGTATTAACAATCGAATATGAGAATGGTAAAACAGAAAAAATCAATGCAGATAGTTATGAAGGTTGTACTAATTTAGATTTATAAGAGCATTCTTGCTCTTTTTTAATGATATAAAATTTGATATAATTAACTTGATGTATATGGAAGTTTTAATTGATGGAAAAAGTTATAAAGTTAATATAATTAGAAAGAATAATCGTAATACTTATCTTAGAGTTAAAAATGATTTACAAATATACATAACAACTAATTATTTAATGCCTAATTTTGGAATAGAAAAATTTATAAAAGAAAATATTCCATCAGTTAAAAAAATGATTGATAGACAGATAAGAAAAAAAGAAAAAAATGAATCATTTTATTATTTAGGTAAAAAATATGATATAGTTATTTGTAATTCAATTAAAAAAGTTACATTTGATGAAGATCATGTGTTTATAAATGATAAAAAGAAATTAGATAAATTTTTAAAAGATGAAACAATAAGAATATTTGAAGAAAGACTTAAAACTAATTATGATAAGTTTGAAGAAAGGATACCTTATCCAATTCTTAAAATAAGAAAGATGAGAGCTAAATGGGGATATAATAGAAAACCTGGTAATGTAGTTATGCTTAATTCTGAATTAATAAAATATAGTATAGATGAAATTGATTATGTTATTGTTCATGAATTATGTCATTTTTTAGAGTTTAATCATTCAAGGAATTTTTGGAATTATGTTAAAAAATATAAACCGAATTATAAAGAAAATAGAAGAGTATTAAAGGAGTAAATTATGGTAATTGAAAGTGTTCAAAATGAAAAAATAAAATATTTTAGAAAACTAAGAGAAACTAAATATATTAAAGAATACAAAGAATTTATAGTTGAAGGGGAACACCTTGTAGAAGAAGCTATTAAAAATGGATATGCAAAGGAAATAATTTTATTAAATGGTAAAGATTATAATACTGATTTGAATAAAATATATGTATCTGATAATGTATTAAAAAGTATATCTTTATTAAAAACTCCTCAATATATTATGGCCCTATGTAATGTAATAGACAATAAAGAAATAAAAGGAAGTAGATTATTACTTCTTGATAATGTATCTGATCCTGGTAATTTAGGAACTATTATAAGAAGTAGTGTTGCTTTTAATATAGATACAATTATATTAAGTGAAGATTCAGTTAATTTATATAATGACAAAGTAGTAAGATCATCAGAAGGTATGATATTTAATACTAACATAATTACCATGAATTTGAGTGATTCAATTAAAGAAATAAAAAATAAAGGTATAAAAGTATATGGGACAGATCTTAAAGGTAGTAAGTATTTACATGAATTTAATAAACCAACTTCTTTTGCTTTAATAGTAGGTAATGAAGGAATGGGTATGAAAAAAGAAATATTAGATTTATGTGATGAAAATATCAAAATAGAAATGAATAATAATTGTGAAAGTCTTAATGTAGGGGTTGCAACTTCTATTATTTTATATGAATGGAGTAATCATGAATAAGATAAAAGTAGGTGTAATAGTAAACACTCATGGTATTAAAGGTGAAATAAGAATAATAAGTAATTTTGATTATAAAGATAGAGTATTTAAAATAAATAATATTCTTTATACAGATGAAAATGAAGAGTTAAAAATAAACAGTTATAGAAAACATAAAAATTATGATATGATTACATTTAATAATATAAATGATATAAAAGATGTATTAAAGTATAAAGGTAAATATGTTTATTTTGATAAAGATAAATTAGAATTGAATGATAATGAGTATTTAGATGATGATTTAATTGGATTAGATGTATATTTTAATAATAACTTAATTGGTAAATTAGATGATATTGAAATAAATGGTAATAGAAAGTTATTCGTTATTAACAATAAATTAATACCATACAATGATAATTTTATAGATAATATTGATATAACTAATAACAAAATAGTATTGAAAAATATAGAAGGTTTGATATAATATATTTTAAAGAATTTTGGGGTGTAATATGAGAATAGATATTTTAACTCTTTTTCCTAGTATGTTTGATGGATTTTTAAATGAAAGTATTATTAAAAGGGCAAGAGAAAAAGGGCTAGTTGAAATTAACATTATTAATATAAGAGATTTTACTCCATATAAGAATGGTCAAGTAGATGATTATGCTTTTGGAGGCGGAGCTGGGATGGTTTTAATGTGTGAACCAGTTTATAATGCAATTAATAGTGTTAAAGATGGAAACTCCAAAATATTACTTACATCTCCAAGAGGAAATAAATTTAATCAAAAAAGGGCATTAGAATTAAAAAATGAATCTCATTTAGTAATAGTGTGTGGTCATTATGAAGGATTTGATGAAAGAATTCTTAATTTTGTAGATGAAGAAATATCTATTGGGGATTATGTACTTACTGGTGGCGAGATACCTTCAATGGTAATTACTGATGCAGTAACCAGATTAATAGATGGAGTTATAACAAAAGAATCATTAGATAATGAATCATTCAATGATGAATTATTAGATTATCCAGTTTATACTAAACCAAGAGAATTTATGGGTATGGAAGTACCTGATGTATTATTAAGTGGTAATCATAAAAAGATAGATGAATATAGGCAAAGTGAAAGAATAAGACTTACATCAAAATATAAAAATACTAAAGTGGAGTAGATTATGAAATATATATTAGACAATAAAAGCGATAA
Organism: uncultured bacterium; assembly: GCA_947169285.1. Taxonomy (GTDB): domain Bacteria; phylum Bacillota_I; class Bacilli_A; order RF39; family UBA660; genus CAJOJR01. The sequence goes on from CAMVPB010000005.1 coordinate 34,740, forward strand.
AGTAAAAAGTGTTACTGAAAATAAATTAAATGGTTTAGAAATAAAAACTAAAGGTGAAAATGTAATTGGTGCATCTAAAGTATTAATTGTTGATAGTGAATTAAAAGATTTATATATCAAAAATAAAATAAATAAGAAATTAGTTACCATATTAGCTAAAATGCAATATATATTGGATAGCGATGATAATGATACTACAAATGTAACTTTAGTTTTAGGAGAAATAGATAGACTTAAAAGTATATTAATAAATAAATATAAAGAACATTTAAAAATAGAAGAATTTTCTTACTTATTAAAAAAATTAATGATAATAGAAGAAGAGTTCAAATTAAAATATAATAGAAAACAAGTTTATAGAGAAATGTTGATGGAAGATTTAGATGAAATGATAGGGAAAGGCAGATAGAAATTTGTCTTTTTTTGTTAAAGTACTTGTAAAAATAGTTTGTTTATGATAATATACCTTTGTTAATCCGCTTCTTATAATATGTATAAGTATGATTAGAAAAACGCAGGAAGGAGTGAATATTATGAATTTAATCGAAAAGATTAATGCACGTCAATTAAAAAGTGATGTTCCTGAATTTAGAGTAGGAGATACAGTTAGAGTTGATGTTAAAATTAAAGAAGGAAAAAGAGAAAGAATTCAAGCTTTTGAAGGTGTAGTAACATCTAGAAAAGGTGGAAGCGTTACTGAAACATTTACAGTAAGAAAGAAAACTGGTAGTGTTGGAATTAATAGAGTATTTCCAGTACATAGTCCAGTAATTGAAAAAATCACCGTAGTTAAGAAGGGCAAAGTTAGAAGAGCTAAACTAAATTTCTTAAAAGGAATTAAAGGTGCATTTAAAATTAAAGAAAGAAATTAGGTTTAACACCTAATTTTTATTTAGGAGATAATATGAATAAAAAGATAAAAGAAATAATGTCATATATAATAATTATAATTGTTGTAGTATTGATTAGATCATTTATAATAACTCCAGCTAGGGTTGATGGAGAAAGTATGGAAAACACTTTATACAATGGTGAAATAGTTTTATTTAATAAAATAGGTTTAAAGGTAAACGGTCTTAAAAGATTTGATATAGTTGTATTTAAACAAGAAAAAGATTTACTTATTAAAAGAGTAATAGGCTTACCTGGTGAAACAGTTGAATATATTAATAATGAACTTTATGTAAATTATAAAAAAGTTGATGTGCCTTTTGAATTCGAATATACAAAAGATTTTAAATATCAAATACCTACTGATGAGTATTTTATTTTAGGTGATAATAGAGATAATTCAAAAGATAGTAGATATTTTGGAGGCATAAAATTTAAGAATATAAAAGGTAAAGTTAATTTTATATTATTTCCATTTAATAGAATAGGTAAAGTTAAATAATAGTAACTTTGCCTTTTTAAATACGCCAATATATGATACAATTTTATTGATGTAGTATGAAAAAGCGAATTGTTTGGATTGATATATTAAGAATGATTGGGGTTTTTGGCGTAATATTAATGCATGTAGTGGGTAATACAATTAACACATATGGAAATCTTTCTAAAACCGCTAATTACATTTATGTTTTTATTGGGATATTATTTCAATTTTCAGTACCATTATTTGTAATGATTAGTGGGATGATGTTTTTAGGCAAGAAAGATATTACTTTTAAAGAAATGTTTAAAAAATATATTATTAAAATAATACTAATTATTTTAATAATTGGAACTTGCATGATATTAATGGAAGAAGTGTTTTTTAATAAAAATATATCAGTAAGTTTGATAAAAAGAGTATTTATTAGATTGATTACTGGAAATATATGGGCTCATATGTGGTATTTGTATTTAATATTGGGTTTATATTTAATAACACCCACTTTAGTTCTTATTACTAACAACATAAAGCAGCAGGATTATAAAATGTTACTAATTGTGTTATTTGTAATCACTGTATTATTATCAACTTTAAATAGAATATTTAGTATAAATATAGCTTTAAATACAATAGGAATTTCTGGATATATTTTTTATTATTTTTATGGTTATTATTTATATAAATATGATATATCTAAAAAATATAAAGTTTTAAACTATATTCTATCGTTATTTAGTTTTATATTTTTAATTTATTATGTAAATAAATATGCATCATTAAGTGCTTCATTTAGTTATACAACATTTATTCCTTTTATATTTGCTGGTTCGTGTATACTATTATTTAAAAATAAAGATATTAAATTAAAGATAAATAATTTAATTAATTCAATAGGAATATGTGGTCTTGGAATATATGTATTACATCAATTTTTTATTAATATAATTTACAAACTATTAAAATTTAGATATATAGTATATCACCCATATACAGGCTTAGTTTTTTATACATTAATGATATTTATTATTTCCTATATAATTACATATCTTTTAAGAAAAATAAAAATAATAAGGAAGTATTTATTATAAACTATCTAGTTTGAATAAATTTTATACTTCCTTTTTCTTTTTTATTATTTAATAAATTACTCTCTTTTAATAAATGTTTGACTCTTTTAGCCGTTCCCTTATTCCCATCTACAATTTTTATGGTTTTAAAATATTTTTTAATATCATTTTTTATGATTGGATAATGAGTACATCCAAGTACTATAGAGTCTATATTACAATTTTTATATTTATTTAAATTATCATTTAATATTCTACTAATTCTCTTTTTATCATTGTTTTCTATTGCGTTAGCTAAACCCTCACAAGGCAATAAATATATATTTTGTTTTTCCTTTTTGTTTTTATTTATTAATTCTTTTGTTCTTTGTGATGATATTGTGTTAGGAGTAGCCATTAAAAGTATATTTTTATAATCATTGTCGCAAGCCACTTTAATAGCTGGTTCAACTCCAACAAATAAAATATTTGGATAATCTTTTCTTAATGTATTAATAAATTTAGTTGTAACTGTATTACAAGCAATTACTATTAATTTAACATTATATTTTAATAGTTCATTAATAATATTGTGTACTATTTTATCTAATTCTTTCTTACTTTTTTCACCAAAAGGATTATTTTTTGAATCTGCATAATAAATATAGTCTTCATTGGGAAGAATTCTTCTTATTTCTTTTAAAGTTGTTAATCCTCCAATTCCAGAGTCAAATATTCCAATACTTTTATTCATAATAAATATTATACATAATTTTTAAAATAAATGCTATTTTATGCTATAATTAAATGGGTGATATTATGAGCAAAATAAAAGAATTATTAAAAGATAAAAATAGTGTGTTAGTATTTGATGTAGATGGAGTACTTGCATTATTAGAGTTTGGAGAATATAATCATTATTATGCCTCAGATGAAGATTGGGATAAGTTTGTAAATGAAAATAACAATTTATATACTACAGATAAAGTAAGCAAAAAAATGCAAAAATTTTTAAATAGAGTTGATAAAAATAGAGTTTATGTTATAACAGCAATAGGAGTTAATAAAGAAGGGGAATACAAAAAAGAATATGTTGAAAAATATTATGGAATAAATTCAAACAATGTTTATTATGTAGATAGAAATACTAGTAAAATAGATAATCTTAATGAAATAAAAAATAAACATCCAGAAATAGAAGATTATCAATTAATAATGATAGATGATACTCCTGATGTTCTTACAGAAATACAAAATAATACTAATTATTCAACAGCACATATAAGTTCATTTTTAGATATTTAGGTGAAATTATGGATCAAATATTTAATAAATTAGTTAGAGATAATATTCCAAATATTATTAAAAATAATGGTGAAGAATCAATTATAAGAATATTAGATGCTGCAGAATATAGAAAAGAATTGTATAAAAAGTTATTAGAAGAATGTAATGAAGTAATTAATTCAAAAAATAAAGGAGAATTATTAGAAGAACTTGCAGATGTATTAGAAGTTATAAGATCTATTGCAAAATTAGAGAATAATGAATTGGATGATGTAATAGAAATATCGGATCAAAAAAAACTTAAACGCGGTGGTTTTGAAAAAAGAATATTTTTAGAAAAAACATATAAAAAGGAACAATAATGGAATATAGAAATTATTTAAATATATTTAATAGTAATTACAATTTTGCTGATTTGGGATATGCTGATGGGTATGCAGACTTACCTAGTGATGAAAAAACAATACTTTCACAATTATATGGTAAAATCAAAGAGGAAGAATTAGTCTATTCTCTAGATATGTATTTACAAGGATATGATTTAGGGAGTTGGTTAAGTCAAAATGCAGATACAATATATGATGAAGATGGGAATTTATATGATAATATAAATCTTGATACATTATCATATAAAACACAAGCTAAACAATTAATAATTAATTATATAAAAAGTTATACAAAAAAGTACTAAATAAACTGATTGATTAATTTTATCAAGTATAAAATAAAAAATGAGGTGAATAATGTGACAACTTTAGATGAATACAAGGAATATTTAATAAATTATTATAGGTGGCCAATTGATAATAATGAAGATAGAAGAAAAGAAAGGGCAATCTATTTATCAGAACGATATTCAGATCAATATCTTCAAAAAATAATTGATGATACTTATAGTTTTATTAAAGATATATTTTTATCAGACACTATAAAAAAAGGATATTGTATGTTTGATGTAGATGAGAACCCTTCATCATATATAAAGCTTGCGATTCATGGCGGTGGATTTTCAGACAATATTTATATAGATTCAGAAAAAAGATGTGTAAGTGAATATCTTTTAAAACGGATATTTGGAGAGTATTTAATTGTTGAATTAAGAGAAAATGAGATAGAATATGAATCTGGTGATGATATTTTTGGAATAAGATGTGAATATTCTTTGTATATGCAAGGATTTCCTCAAAATGTAGATGAAATTAAAGAAAAACTGTTCGGAAAAAATAAAAAGTTAATAAAAGGAGTTGATCTGAGTGCTTGAAAATAAAACTAATATAAACTGGTTGATTTCAATTTAATTAAGAACACTCTTAAAACCTTATAAAATAAGGAAAAATGCAAAAATACATCTTGCATATTTTTAATAAAAATAGCTAAAAAATGATAAATATTATTAAAAATAGGTAAAAATCAGTGATTTTTTATTAAGAAGTTGCATGGTGATTACAAAAGTTAAGAACATATATGCAACAATATGTTATAATTAATTAAACAGGAGGGTTCATATGGAAAAAAGATATTTGTTAGATTTAGGAGATTTAATTAGTAATTTATTTCTCATATTAATGGAAAATGAAATTGATGTTGATAAAATTACATATAGTCAAATAGAACAATTTAGAGAAATTCTTGAAAAAGAAGCAGAGAATAATGAAATGAAATTATCATTTATATTAAGTAGAGATGAAACTGCAAAGTTCTTTAGTTACAATAGATCTACTTTTGAAAAACAAGATGATAATACAATTATAATAAAAGAAGGTGTAACACCAATTCATTTGATTTATGATTATAGATCATCTTTACCTTTAGATGTTCTATTACTTATTATAAGTGATGAAGTTAGAACTAAAACCCTTAATATAATGGGATATGAAAAATTAAAAGAACCAGCAACAAAAGATATTGAGTATTATATAAATAACTTAAAAGAATCAATTAATTCTTATGCATCAAAAATGGAATTTGAAAAATGTATAGAATTAAGAGAAAATTTGCGTAGACTTAATTTTATTCAAAATCTCATGAATCCAGCTCAAGAAGAAACAAAAAGTGAAAAAGGAAAAACTTATATAAAAATTAATAAAGATAAAAAATCACAAGACTAGATAAAACTAGTCTTTTTTATGTTATAATGTATTAAGTTAGGAGTTGATCCAAATGAATGAAAATAAAACTAATATAAATTGGTATCCAGGACATATGGCTAAAACTAAAAGAGAAATTAAAGAATTAATTGATACTATTGATATAGTAATATCTTTAGTTGATGCTAGAATTCCTATTAGTTCTTATATTAAAGATTTAAATGAATTAATTAAAAATAAAAAAGTTATTATAGTATTTAATAAATATGATTTATGTGATAAAGATAAAACAGATAAATTTATTGAATATTATGAAGGCAAATATTTTAAAGTAGTAACTTGTGATTCTAAAAATAGTAATGATTATAAAAAAATTGTTTCTACTTGCGAAGATGCAATGAAAGATATTAATTTTAAAAGAAAAGAAAAAGGATTGTTACCTAAGAAAGCAAAATGTTTAATAATAGGAGTTCCTAATGTTGGAAAGAGTACTTTAATTAATAAAATAGTTGGTAAAAAAGTTGCCAACGTTGGTAATAAACCTGGTGTCACTAAGAATTTAAATACTCTTAGAATAAATGATAAAATTGATCTTGTGGATAGTCCAGGAATATTATGGCCTAAGCTTGATAATGATGAAATTGCTTTAAATCTTGCTAGTATGGGAATTATTAAAGAAGAGATACTTCCCATTGATAAGGTTGCTGTTCATATATTAAAAAAATTAAATGAATCATATAAAGATATACTTAATAAAGAATTAGGTATTAAAGAGTTTGAAATTGATGATATAGTTAATATGTATGAAATAATCTCTAAATATAGAAATATCCCATTTAAAGATGGAGAAGCAGATTATGATAGAATAAGTTCTTTAATATTAAATCTTGTAAAAAATGAAACTATAAAAAATATAACTTTTGATTAAAAGGAGTAAATATGGAAAAATTATTAGATAAACTTATAAATCTTGGCATAGAATACGGGACTAAATTATTAATAGCATTAATTATTTTATTAATAGGAAATAGATTAATTAAATTATTAGATAAATTTTTAAAAAAAGAGCACAAATTTTCTAAAATAGATCCTAGTGTTAAAGATTTTATAGTTAGTTTTATTAATATTTCATTAAAAGTATTATTATTTATAACTATACTTAGTATTCTTGGGATACCAATGACTTCGCTAATAACAATCCTTGGTTCAGCTGCAGTTGCAATTGGTCTTGCTCTTCAAGGCGGACTTTCTAACTTAGCGGGTGGTTTAATGATACTTATATTTAAGCCGTTTAAAGTTGGGGATTATATTGAGGCAAATGGTAAAGAAGGAACAGTAAAATCTATATCCTTATTTTATACATCAATTATAACTATTGATAATAAAGTTATACAACTTCCTAATGGTGGACTTTCTAATACGCCAATTACAAATTATACAATGAATAAAAAAAGACTACTTGATGTCATAATATCAGTTTCTTATAAATCAAATATTGATAAAACTAAAAAAGTGATAATTGATACATTAAATAGTATTGATACAATATTAAAAGATGAATCAATTTTAGTAAGGCTTAAAACTCATAATTCATCATCGCTTGATTTTGTTGTAAGAGCCTGGGTAAATACACCTGATTATTGGAATACATATTATGAATTTATGGAGGAAGTTAAAAAGAATCTGGATAAAAATAAAATTGAAATACCTTATCCACAAATGGATGTGCACATTACAAAATAATGTGTTTTTATTTGTTTTAATTGACATTTGTTTACATTTGTGTTATAATTATACCAGTTTTTAAAGGGGGGGATTAAAAATGAATAATTATAATAATAATTATATTCAAAAAAGAAATGCAGAAAAGAATTCTAAAATGATGGGAAAGGATATAGCTGAAGCTGAACATTATAAAGAAATAAAAAAAGTGATTAGTGAATGTGCAAATATAATCGCTAAAAAGTATGGATTTTCACAAAACACATGTGAAAGAATTATATCATTAATTTATGAGGATAAGGGCGCAGTAACTGAATTACCATTAAGAATCAACTATGTTGTAAATATTTTAGAGAAATATGGTTATTCTTCAGAACAAGCTATTGATGTTATTGATTCAAACTTTTCGCTAATAAAACAAAAACCACTTAGTTTATTACATAATTTAGCAATAGCTAATCAATATGGATTTGATGAAGAATTATTAATTAATAATGCAAAATATTCAAATATTAATGAAAAAGAATTATATGCATTAATAGAACAATTAAAAGAAAATGGTTCTAATGTAACTTTAGAAAATGTATTAGAATTAAATGTTAAATTTAGAAACAATAGAAAAATGTCAAATCTTATAGAAAAACATCAATTAGAAAAAAGAAAACTTTATGTATATCTTACTCTATATGAAAGAAATATGAATTGTGATATAAATAAAGATATAATATTAACTAAATAAGTGTGAAAACACTTATTTTTTGTTGTATAATAATTTTATGGAAATGTTGGGATTTGAAAAAAAATTATATAAAAAAGGATATAACTTAATAGGAGGTATTGATGAAGTTGGAAGAGGACCGTTAGTTGGACCGGTAGTCGCTGCTTGTGTTATACTTCCTAAAAATTTTTATCATGAAAGTATTAAAGATTCTAAAAAGTTATCTGAGAAAAAAAGAGAAGAATTGTATGATATCATTATGAACAATGCTATTGATGTTGGAATAGGTATTATAGATTCAAAAAGAATAGATGAAATAAATATATATGAAGCTACTAAAGAAGCTATGCTAACGGCAATTAATAATATGAAGCTAAAACCCGAATATTTATTAATTGATGCTATGAAATTAAATACTAATATTCCATATGAAGCAATTATAAAAGGCGATGCTAAAAGTGAGTCAATTGCTGCCGCTTCTATAATTGCAAAAGTTACAAGGGATAGAATGCTAATTGAACTAGATAAAGAGTATCCTATGTATAACTTTAAAAAAAATAAAGGCTATGGTACAAAAGAACATATAGAAGCAATTAATAAGTATGGAGTACTTGATAGTCATAGGAGAAGTTTCAAACCAGTAATGGATGTAATATTAAAAGAAAAAGTAGAACAAAAGTAGTTAGTATGTTATAATTTACTAGGAAAGAGGTTATATTATGAAAATTTTAAGTATTAATGCAGGAAGTTCATCTTTAAAATACACTTTATTTGAAATGCCAGAAGAAAAAGTTTTGGTTTCAGGTGTATTTGAAAGAATAGGCATGGATAAAAGTATGTATTCAATTAAAATAAATGGAGAAAAGCAAGTTATTGAAACCCCACTTAAAGATCATAAACAAGCTTTTGAAATTCTTATTAATGAACTTATTAAAAATAATATAGTAGAAAGTTTAGATGAAATAAAAGGGATAGGGCATAGAGTTGCTCATGGTGGATCTTATTTTGATAAAACAGTAGTTGTTGATGAAGATGTTATTTCTAAAATTGAAGAATTAATAGCTTTAGCTCCACTTCATAATGGACCAGCTGTAACTGGTATAAGAGCTGCACAATCTGTTATACCAAATGCAGTAAATACAGTTGTATTTGATACAGCATTTCATCAAACAATGGATGAAGAGAACTATTTATATGCTGTTCCTTATGAATGGTGTAAAGATTACAAAATAAGAAGATATGGTATGCATGGTACATCTCATAAATATGTAGCTAGTTATGCTAATAAATTACTAGGAAGAATGGATACCAAATTAATTACTTGTCATATTGGTAATGGGGCAAGTATTTCAGCAGTTAAAGGTGGTAAATGTATAAATACTTCAATGGGACTTACACCAAATGCGGGATTAATCATGGGAACACGTTCAGGTGATATTGATGCTTCAATAGTTCCTTATATGATGAAACAAATGAATTTATCTCCTGATGAAATAGATACTATTTTAAATAAGAAAAGTGGTTTACTTGGAATAAGTGGAGTAAGTTCTGATTCAAGAGATATTGAAGAAGGTATTTATGCTGGTAATGAAAGATGTGTTTTAGCTCAAAAAATGTATGTAAGAAGAATAATAGATTATATAGCTAAATATTATGTTGAACTTGAAGGCTGTGATGCAATTATATTTACAGCAGGAGTTGGAGAAAATTCAATTCACACTAGAAAAGAAGTTGTTAATGGTTTATCTGTTTTAGGTGTAAGACTTAATGAAGAAGCAAATAATTGCAGAGGTAAAGTACAAAAAATATCAACAGATGATTCATCAATACCAGTATATGTAATACCAACTGATGAAGAATTAATGATAGCAAGAGACACATTTAATTTAATATAAAAGATAAAGAAATAGAAAGGGTTAGTAAATGATAACCATAAGTAAAAAAATATATAATGAAATAAAAAAATATAATACTATTTACATTGCAAGACATATAGGACCAGATCCTGATGCGATGGGTAGTCAAATGGGATTAAAAGAATCTATTTCTATAACTTTTCCATCTAAAAAAGTTTATGCAGTTGGTTCTTCAGTTGCAAGATTTAAATATTTTGGAAAGCTGGATAAAGTAGATAAATATGATTATGAAAACTCACTTTTAATATGTGTAGATGTACCAGATTTTAAAAGAATAGATATTCCATATATTGAAAGATTTAAAAATGTTATAAAAATTGATCATCATCCTATTGTAGATAAATTTGGCGAAATTGAATGTGTTGATATTAATGCTACAAGTGCAGCAGAAGTTGTATTAAAAGTAATTAGTGATACTAAACTTAAGATGAATAAAAGAGTGGCTGAAAACTTATTTATAGGCATTATGTCTGACTCAAATAGATTAATGTTTTCACCGGTGGGATATAAACAATTCTATTTAGTTTCACAACTTATATATAAATATAAATTAGATATACAAGAATTATATTCAAAATTATATAAAAGACCTTTATCAGAAGTAAGACTTATGGGCTATATTGCATCTAACCTAAAAGTAACCAAAAACAAATTTGCTTTTATAGAATTAGAAGAAGATATAATAACATCTTTAAAAGCAGATGTATCAAGTGCATCTAATATGATAAATGAATTTAATAATATTGATGAAATTCTTGTGTGGATGTTTATTTCACGAGATGAAAAAAATGATATGTTTAGAATAAACATTAGGAGTAGAGGTCCATCTATCAATGAAATAGCTACTAAATATAATGGTGGTGGTCACAAATATGCTTCAGGTGTTAGGACTAAAAGTAGAGAAGATATTGAATTAATTGAAAATGATCTTGATGAGTTATGTAAAAATTATTTAAAAGAAAACGAATAAGGTCAAAGTGTTAAAAGATAATTAACAATTATCTTTTTTTGTGGTAAGATATTCTATGAAGGGAAGATTATTATGACAAGCAAAAAAAAGACAATAAAAAAAGTTAATAAAAAGGTAGATAAAAAAGTTGAAGAAGAAAATGAAATGAAAAGTTTACTTAAAACAATTATTATTGTTTTGATTTCATTTTTGATATGCTATTTATTATTTTTATTAATGGGAAAAGCAGGTATGTTTGAAAAAGGATATGAGAAACCAAATAACGCTTCTAATGATTTCACATATGATACAGCAATAATAGGTACCGTATTTAATAGACCAGAGAATGAGTATTATGTGGCATTTGATGAAGAAAATGGAAGCAAGTATTTTGAATCATTACTTGGCTTATATAAAGGGTCTTTACAAATTTACAAAGTTAATATGTCACTGGGTATTAATGCTAAATATAAGAGTGAAATAGGTAATAAGAAAGCTATTAGGCCAAACGAATTAAAAATAGCTACTCCAACTTTAATTAAAATTAAAAATGGTAGTATTGTTAAATATTTAGAGAGCATTAATGATATTGAATCTGAATTAAGTAATAATTAGTACATTTTATATGTACTTTTTATTTTGTAGTGATATAATAAATTTAAATTTATTTGAGGTGTATATGCAACAATATTTTGGTGAATCTAAAAAGGGGAATATAATTAATCTTAACAAAAAAGATTTTAATCATATAAAAAATGTTATGAGAATGAAAGGCTTTGAGGAAGTCTTTGTAGTAATGGATAATAAAAGGTATTTGTGTTCTATGAATGAAGACTTAAAGAGTGTCACTATTAAAGAAGAATTACAAACTAAAATGAAAGCTAAAAAAAGAGAAATACTTTTATATGTGCCATTTTTACAAGATGAAAAAATGAGTCTAATATTTCAAAAAGGTACTGAACTTGGCGTAACTAAATTCATTGTTGTTGATTTTGAACATTCAAAATACAAATTAGATATTGATAAAAAAACAAAAAAGCTAGAAAGATGGAATAAAATAATTGTTGAAGCATCTGAACAATCTTATAGAAATGATATACCAGTATTAGAAAAATTTGTTAGTGTTGAAGAAATAAAGCCTGTAAAGGGAATGAATATTGTTTGTTCACTTGACACTTCTTGTGTAAAAATGATATCTGAAGTAATAAATAGTGATACTTTATGTGATAAAATATCTATAGTATTTGGACCAGAAGGCGGTATATCCAAATCAGAAGAAGATATTATAGTTTCTCTTGGCTTTGAAAGAGTAAGCCTTGGTAAGAATGTACTTAGAACTGAAACAGCTGGGTTATATGTAATATCTATAATAAAATATCTTGAAGGATGTGAATAATATGGATAATATAATTAATTTCTTATATGTATTCTTTAACGGAGATTTTTTTGTAGTCATAATTGTGGCTTTAATATTGATTTTGGCTGTAGTTTTATTTGGACTTGTTAAAACACAAAGAGAATATGAAAAATTATTAGAAGAAAAAGAATCTAAAAAAGAAGAAATAGAAAAAACTGAGAGTGTTGAAGAAAGTAATAAACTAGTAGAAGAAAACATAAATGAATCTTTAAAAGAAGAAAAAATTGTTAAAGAAAATGTTGAACCTATTTTAGAGATAGAAAATACTAAAGAAATTAATCCAATTGAAGCATATGAACTTGATGAAGAGGCTAATGCTGTTATAAGTACTAAAGAACTTGAAAGTATTGAAAAAGAAAGAGATGAGTTGTATGGTGCTGAAAACAATGCAAAATTAATTGAAGAATATGAAACAGAACAAGAGAATAAAGCAATAATAAGTTATAGTGAATTACTTAAAAATGCCAATAGTTTAGAATTAGAATACATTGAGAAGCCAAAAGAAGATGAGGAAGCACCAGTAGTTAAACAAGTCGAAGTAAAGCAATCCTTTAAAGGGGTTACCTATGTTGCTGAAGAAGAATATTTAAAACTATTAAAAGAATTGAGGAAGAATTTAACTTTAAATGGATAAAACAGTATGTGTTAAAAATTTGGGTTGTAAAGTAAATGCTTATGAGTGTGAATTTATCATGAGCCTTTTTTTGAGTGAGGGATATAAAATAACAGATGAAAATGCTAGTGTATATGTAATAAATACTTGTACTGTTACTAATGAGGCTGATAAGAAAAGTAGAAAGACTATAAATAGTATAAAGAAACATAATCCAAATTCTGTTGTTATTGCAGTTGGATGTTATACTCAAAATTTATATAATACTAATAAAAATATTGATATAAATGCAGATATTATTTTAGGTAATAAAGATAAAAGTAAAATAATTGAATATTTAAATGAGTATTTAAAGAATAAAGAAAAAATATCTAAATTTTATGATGCCAAATATACTAAGTTTGAAGATATGGAAATAAATCATTTAGAAAGTCATACAAGAGCTTTTATTAAAATTCAAGATGGCTGTGATAATTATTGCTCTTATTGTGTTATTCCATATGTAAGAGGAGATGTAAAAAGTAAAAATAAAGATAAAGTATTAGAAGAAGTAAAGTCTTTAGTTAATAATGGTTATAAAGAAATAGTTTTAACTGGTATACATACTGGTAAATATGGAACTGATTTAAATAATTATAATTTATATAATCTTTTATTAGATTTAATTGAAATAGATAAATTAAAAAGAATAAGGATAAGTTCAATAGAAATAGTTGAAGTAGATGATAGAATAATATCGCTTTTAAATAATCCTAAAATTGCTGATCATCTTCATTTGCCTCTTCAAAGCGGCTGTGATAAGATTTTAAAATTAATGAATAGAAGATATGATAAAAAATATTATGAAGAAAGAATAAATTTAATAAGAAAAGCAAACCCAAATATATCAATAACAACAGATGTTATAGTTGGTTTTTCCGGAGAAACAGAAGAAGATTTTAATGAAACTTATGAGTTTTGTAATCGTATAGGATTTTCTAAAATACATGTATTCCCATATTCTGATAGAGATGGAACAAAGTCTTCTATGATGGATAATAAAGTGGATGATTTAGTAAAAAAAGAAAGAGTAAAAAAATTAATTGAACTTTCTAATTTATTAGAAAAAGAATATAGGAATAAATTTAATAATAAAAAACTTGATGTTTTATTTGAAAGAAAAAAACTTTTAACATATACAGGTTATTCTTCAAATTATATTGAAGTTAAAAAAATAGGTTTTTATAAATTAAATAATATTTATAAAGTTAAATATAAATGTTAAAATATTCATATGAGTGATTATGTAATTGGTAAAATAATTAGAATTATATATGAAAATAATACTAACTCCTATAAAGTAGGAGTTTTTAAGGTTAAAGATTCTAGTGGAAACTTAAAAGAATATATTAATCATTCAATATCTTTTGTTGGAAATTTTAATAATTTAAGTAATGAAGTATTTTATAAATTTTATGGTAATATTGTTGAACACCCTAAATATGGAGAACAATTAAATGTTAATAATTATGAGATATGTAACCCAACTGATGAAGAAGAAATTATATCATATTTAGGTAGCGGTTTATTTAAAGGAATAGGTATTAAAACTGCTGAAAAAATAGTTGATAAATATGGTAATAAAACTATTGAAACAATAAAAAAAGATCCTTATGCTCTTAGTAAAATAAATGGAATAAGTGTTAAAACATCATTATATATTCATGAAAAATTAAATTCACTTACTTATGAAGAAGAATTAATATCTAATTTAACTAAAATGGGTTTTGGTGTTAATGAAAGTGTTAAAATAGTAAAAACTTGCGCCTTAAATTTACCGGATATAATTAAAAATAATTTATATATTTTAACTAATATAATTGATTTTGATAAAGTTGATTCAATATATAAAAAATATAATGATCAAAATAGTGATTTAAGAGTAGAAAATGTTATAACTCATTCTATTAAAAACGTTTGTTATAAAACTGGTAATACTTTGGCAAGCATAGAAGAAGTTTATATTGAAGTATTAAAATATTTTGATAATGATTTTAAATTATCAAGTTTCAAAATATATTTAAAAAATCTAATTGAGCAATTTAAAATTTATGAGTTTGATAATTATTTAATGCTTAATTATTTTTATGATACAGAAGAATACATAGGAGAAAGAATTAATTTATATAATAGAATAAAAATAAAAGAAAGCGTTTCTAAGATTAAAAAATATCTTAATAAATTTGAAAAGAAAAACAATATTATTTTAAATGATGATCAAAAAGAAGCGATAATTGAAAGTATTAATAATAATTTATTTATAATAACAGGTGGACCTGGTACAGGTAAAACAACTATTATAAAAGCTATAGTAGATTACTATGAAGATAAAAATTCTATTGCTTTATTAGCTCCGACTGGGAGAAGTGCTAAAAGAATGTCTTATTCAGTTGGGGTTAATGCTTCAACTATACATAAATTCTTAAAATGGGATAAAGAGACAAGTACATTTGGATTAAACGAATATAATCAAAGTAAGGCAAAAATAGTAATAATAGATGAATTTAGTATGGTAGATATATTCTTGTTTTCTTCACTTTTGAAATCTTTAAAGGACACAGTAAAACTCATATTAGTTGGAGACGCTAATCAACTTCCTAGTATCAATCCAGGTGATGTTTTATATGATTTATTAAATTCAAATAACATAAATAAAAAATATTTAACTCAAATATATAGAACTAATGAAAAATCTTTTATAAATATTTTAGCTAATAGAATTAAAAACAAAGAATTAATTGAAGATGCAAATGATTATAATGATTTTAGATTTATTGAATCATCTGATAATAATATAATCAATAATTTAAAAGTAATATGTGAGAGTATTAAAAATAAAAAAATGTCACTAGATGAATTTCAAGTATTAGTTCCAATGTATAAAGGGATAAATGGAATTGATAATTTAAATAAAATAATGCAAAATATATTTAATCCAAATAACAATGATATAGAAGAGTTAATAATAGGTAACACTATTTATAGAGAAAATGATAAAGTCATACAATTAATAAATGATGTTGATAATAATGTATTTAATGGTGATATAGGATATATTGAGAGGGTAAATAGCTATCCTAAAAAAAGTATAATAATAAATTTTTCTTCTCATAAAGTAGAATATGAACAAAATGATTTTGATAAATTTAATTTAGCATATGCAGTAAGTATACATAAGTCTCAAGGTAGTGAGTATGATAATGTTGTCGTAATTATTTCAAATTCTCATAAAAGAATGTTTTATAATAAATTGATTTATACCGCTTGTACAAGAGCTAAAAAGAATTTAATTGTAGTAGGTCAAAAAGATAATTTTAATTATTCAATAATGTCAAATTATTCTGAAAAACGTATTACTCATTTAAAAGAATTTATAAAATAGTATAAATTAATATTAATAAGTAAACACTAATAATAAGGAGAGTGATTACTATAAAATTTATGGAAAATATGCTTTATCTAGGAATTGGAGTTGGAGTTGGATATGTTTGTACTAAGTATGATAAAGGTATAACAAAAACATATAATAAAATGAAAAATAAAATGATGAAAAAGAGTTCGTAATAGGACTTTTTTTTAAAATTAAAGCATGATATAATTATAAATAGAATGGAGAGATAAAAATGAAAAAAGAAAAAGAAAATATCTCAAAAACAAAAAAATTAGATGTAAGTAGATTGAATAATTTAATGAATGTGGGTAATAAAATATTAAAAATATTATATATTCTTTTAATATTTTTACTTGTGTATTTAGGTATAATTTTATTAAAAGAGTTCAACATTCTTTCTATAATATTAAAGATTATATCAGTTATAAGTCCATTATTTATAGGATTTATAATAGCGTGGTTATTAAATCCATTAGTTAATAGACTAACAAATAAAGGATTAAACAGAACTGTTTCTGTTATATTGTTATATGCACTATTAATTATAATCTTATATTTGTTTACGTTAATAGTTTTACCTGCTCTTGCTAATCAAATAAAGGATATAGTAGGAACTATTCCAACAATATTAAGTGATTTAAAATCATGGGTAGAAGGTATATTTGATAAAATATCTGATATGAGTTTAGAAAACTTAGATACAACAAAAACTCATTTCTTTGATGCAATAGAGAAAATTGGAACAAATTTACAAACAAATTTACCGCAAACAGCTCTTAATATAATTTCTTCATTAGTAAGCGGAGTTGGAAAAATTTTATTAAGTTTCATAGTTGGATTTTATATATTATTTAACTTTAATGAAGTATCAGATGGTTTTGTAAAGCTTCTTCCTAAAAAGTGGAGAAAAGATGCTAATATGTTACTTTCACAAGTTAGTACAATGACTTATGATTATGTAAAAGGTACATTAGTTATTTCTCTTATACTTATGATTATTTCATTTATAGGATTTGCAATTATCGGATTAAAAGCGCCTTTATTAATAGCAATGTTTTGTGCGATAACAAATTTAATTCCATATATTGGACCTTATATGGGTGCTGCAGTAGCTGGATTAGTTGGTTTTTCTCAATCAAATGTAATAGGTATTTTAACTTTAGTATTTATATTAATAGTCCAAACTTTAGAAGGAAATTTCTTAACCCCATTATTTATGAGTAAAAAAATGAATCTACATCCAGTAACAATACTTATTTCATTATTAATATTTGGATATTTCTTTGGAATAATAGGTATGGTAATTGCTACACCATTGACAGCACTTTTAAAAATAGTATTTAATTTCTTGGATCAAAAATTTAAATTCTTTGAGTACACAAAGGATTAAAACAAAATAAAAAAATCTCTGTGAAGGAGATTTTTTTTATTTAGTCATGTAAATCATGTAAAGGAGCAACTAATAAACCAATATTAATTAATCCAGCAACACCAACAAAAGTGTAAATAATTCTTGATAGAATTGAATCAACACCGAAGATTGCACTTACTAGGTTAAAATCAAGAAGTCCAATTAGCCCCCAGTTAATTGCACCAATTATTGTAAATGCAAGTGCTACTCTTTGAAGAATTTTCAACTTATAATCCTCCTTCCTTATAACTATTAATAGTTTAAACTTTTTTAAGAAAAATATTCATAAATATGTATAAAAAAAATATAATTTATTGTAAATCAAAGGGAGGGTTATGAAAAAAATATTTGTATTACTTGTAAGCATATGCTTAGTTATGTGTGGCTGTGGTTCTTATAACCAAGAAAAGGCAGTAAAAGATTTTAAAAATCTTGTAGATAATAATAAAAGTTATTATTTAGAAGGAAATATGTCAATTGTAAGTGGTGAAAAAAACTATACTTATGATGTTAGTGTTTCTTATATGCAAGGGAGTTATTATAAAGTTAATTTATTAAATACTGATAATTCACATGAACAAATAATTCTTAAAAATGATGAAGGTGTTTATGTTATAACACCAGATTTAAATAAGAGTTTTAAATTCCAAAGTGATTGGCCTAACAATAGTTCACAAGCTTATATTTTAGAAACAATACTTAATGATATTGAAAAAGATAGTTCAAGATCTTTTGAAGAAAAAGATGGAAAGTATTATATAACTAGTGGAGTTAATTATCCTAATAATAGTAACTTTAAAACACAAAAAGTAACATTTAATAAAAAAATGGAACCAGAAAAAGTAGAAATATTAAGTACTGATGGAACTACTGGTATAACAATGAATTTTACTAAAATAGAATGGAGCAAAAAATTTGAAAAGGATTACTTTACTTTAAATGCCAATATTAAAGAAGATTGTTGTAAGGAAACAAAAGAAACTGGAAGTATAGAAGATATAATATATCCGATGTATATTCCAGTAGGGACTAAATTTCAAAATCAAGAAGTAGTTAAGTCAGATGGTTCTGAAAGAGTAATACTTACATTTGAAGGTGAAAAACCATTTATATTAGTAGAAGAATTATCAAATGCATCAAAAGAATTTGAAGTAACCTCTGCAACAGGGGATTTGGTCTTTTACGAAACAATACTTGGTGCTTTAACAGATACATCAGTTAGTTGGTCAAATGGTGGAAGAGATTATTATATAATTGGTCAAAATTTATCTAATGAAGAACTTTTACAAATAGCATCATCTACTGCATCAGTTGCAGTTGTTAAGTAGAATAAAAAATATTCTACTTTTTTTAATGTATGTTATAATTAAAATAGAGGTGAATATATGAGAGATGTAGGTACAGTTGTAAGGGGGATTAGAACAGGAGTTATCAAAGAAGGAGATAACTTAGCTGAGAGAGTTGTTGATTCAGTTTTAAAAGCAAGTGAATCTGAAAACTTTAAATTAGAAGATAGAGATATAATAGCAATTACTGAAGCAGTAGTTGGTATTTCCGAAGGAAACTATGCAACTCTTGATCAAATTGCAAAAGATGTTAAAAATAAATTTAACACAAATGAAATAGGAATAGTATTCCCAATATTAAGTCGTAATAGATTTGCAGTTTGTCTACAAGCATTTGCAAGAGCAATGGATAAATTAACTATATTACTTAGTTATCCTTCTGATGAAGTTGGAAATGATATTTTAGATAGAAATTTATTAAAAGAATATAATATTAATCCTTATAGTGATGTTATAAGTGAAAGTGAATATACTAAAAAATTCGGAACATTTAAACATATATTTACAGGTGTAAATATGGTTGATTTTTATAGAGATTTAGTTAAAAAAGAAAATTGTGAAGTTGAATTTGTATTTAGTAATAATCCACTTACAATACTTGGATATACTAAAAATGTATTATGTGCAGATATTCATACAAGATTCGAAACAAAAGAACTTCTTAAAAATAATGGAGCAAATATAGTTCTTGGTATGGATGATATATTAACTTCATCAGTTGATGGAAGTGGATACAATTCAAAATACGGATTACTTGGAACAAATAGATCTACTGAAGATAAAGTAAAATTATTCCCAGAAAACGGTCAAGTTTTAGTTGAAAAAGTTCAAAGTATGATAAAAGAAAAAACAGGTGCAACTGTTGAAGTGATGGTTTATGGAGATGGAGCATTTAAAGATCCAGTAGGAAAAATTTGGGAACTAGCTGACCCAGTTGTATCCCCAGCATATACTTCTGGTTTGGAAGGAAGTCCTAATGAATTAAAACTTAAATACTTATCAGATAATAAATTTAAAGACTTAAAAGGTGAAGAATTAAATAATGCAATTAGAGAAGAAATTAAATCAAAAGATAAAGATTTAAAAGGTCAAATGGCAACTCAAGGTACAACTCCAAGAAGATATACAGATTTAATCGGTTCTCTATGTGATCTTACATCTGGATCAGGTGATAAAGGAACTCCAGTTGTATTAATTCAAAGATACTTTACTAATTATGGGGAGTGATAACTTGTAAAAGTTATCATTTTTTTTTATAATGAATTTATGGAAATATTAATAGAAAAACTTGATAATGAAGGTAATGGTTTATCACATATAAATGGTAAAATTATTTTTATACCTAAATGTTTGGAAGGTGAACTCGTAGATATTGATATAGTAAAAGAAACTAAAAAGTATTATATTGGTAAACTTAATAAAATAATTATTCCTTCTAAAAAAAGAATAAATAGTCCTTGTAAATATTTTAATAAATGTAATGGATGTAACTTATTAAATATGAATTATGAAGATACTATAAGTTATAAAGAAAACAAAATTAAAGAGATATTTAAAAAGTATTTAAATTATAATTTAAATGTAAATGTTATTGAATGTGATAATTATTATAATTATAGAAATAAAGTTTTATTACATATTAAAGATAAATCTATTGGATTTATAAATGAAGATAAAATTACTAATATTGATGAATGCAAAATAATAAATAATAATTTAAATAATACAATTAAATTTATTAAATCATTAAATATAATAAATGGTAAAGTTTTATTAAGAGTAAATTATTTAAATGAAATATTAATATTAATAGATACAAAAGATAATATAAATTTTAATAAAGTTGGTTCCAATATAAAAGGCATTATATTAAATAATAAAGTTATATATGGACAAGATCATTTTATTGATACTGTTAATGATTTAAAATTTAAGGTAAGTTATAATTCTTTCTTTCAAGTAAATAAAGATGTAAATAGTAAATTATTTAATATAATAAAAGATAATATAAATGATAAAGATAATGTACTAGATTTATATTGTGGAGTAGGTACTTTAGGAATAAATGCATCTTTAAAAGCTAGTAGTGTTTTAGGAATAGATAACTTAGAAAGTAATATAAAAGATGCTAATGAAAATAAGAAATTAAATAATATAAAAAATATTGAATTTATTTATGGAGATGCAAGTATATTTCCTAAATATATAAATAAAAATATTGATGCAATTATAGTAGATCCTCCTAGAAATGGATTAAATAAATTTACACTTAAAAATATAATAGAATATAAACCAAATAAAATAATATATGTATCATGTGATCCTTTTACATTAGTAAGAGATTTAAAGGAATTAATGAACATTTATAGTATGGATAAATACTATTTATTAGATATGTTTCCTTTTACACATCACATCGAAAGCCTAATGGTTTTAGAAAGGAAATAACTATGAATAGAGAAATAAATTGTATAGATTTAATAGAAATTTTTTTGAATTATTCTATTCCTGATATTAAATTAGAAAAGGAAACTCCAAATATTAATTTTATATTTGGACAAGATGGTTTTAATTTATTTAAAAAAATTATTAATGATGGTGAAAATAGACCACATCACTCAAATAAAACTGATTTAGATTTTTTAATTGAGCATTCTAATGATAACTGTTTAAGTATTCAAATAGATGATGCAGAACATTTTTTTAAACATTTAACAACTATAACAAACGAGACAATAAAATTATTTGATGAATATGGTGATAAAATGAATCCTAGAGAAACAACTAGATATTTACTTAGACGTATTTGGCTTCGTATGGGAATAAGTGATATTGAAAATATAGATTCTTTTTTAGAAAAACAACTGCAGTTTGTAAAGAATAGAACTTTTGATTCAATTGAGTCAAAAAATATAGGTACTTTTGATGGATATAATGTTTTAATGAAAACAAAATTAAATGATTTGTGGGATGAAACAACTAGAAGTATGGTGTTTACTATTGAAAATTGTGGTGATGAATATGAATTACCTTATGTTTTATATGATATAGATGATGATAATAATTGCTATATATATGGTGTTCAAAATAAAGGAATAAATAAAAGTAAAAAAATTGAAAGAAAGCTTTATAAATTAAACAAAGGTATTAATAACCCTAGTGTTCATCCAAGTAAAATTTGTGCTTTGTTATTATTTGTTGGGCAATTAAAAGCTAAAGGAATTTCAAAAATAATAGTACCTAGTATGCAAGTGTTATCATATCATTATCATGAATTATTGTCAGCAGAAGCAAAAAAGAATTACGAAGATATAAAAAAGCAATATATTCAACATCCTAATGATGATTATATTAAACATAGATATGATTATCTAAAGAATTGGTATGATCATGTATATAAAAAGCAAGATATAATAAGTTATTTAAAAACAGAAGAACTCATGAATTTAATGTATAGGTTAACTGAACATGATACGAGTATAGAAATAACTAATGATGTAAATATACAAGGAGATAGTTTAAATATTAAGTTATAGTTTTTTGAAAGGGAAATGATTGTGAAAAATATAAAAGATAAATTATTTGAATTACAGGATAAAAAATATCGAGATTTTCAAATTAAATTAATTCCAAATATTAGTTCTAATAATATAATAGGGGTGCGTACTCCAGAACTTAGAAGTTATGCAAGAGAATTAGTTAAAAGTAATAATTATAAAATGTTTTTAGAAAATCTACCTCATAAATACTTTGATGAAAATCAATTACATGCTTTTATTATTTCACAGATAAAAGATTATGATGAATGTATAAAGTATATAAATAAATTTTTACCATATGTAGATAACTGGGCAACTTGTGATCAAATGTCACCTAAAATATTTAAAAAACATAGTGACAAGCTATTAATTCAAATCAAAAAGTGGATTAAATCAAAAGAAACATATACTATTCGTTTTGGAATAGGTATGCTTATGCAATATTATTTAGATGATAATTTCAAAGTAGAATACTTAGAAATGGTTGCTAGTATTAAATCAAAAGAGTATTATGTAAATATGATGATAGCGTGGTATTTTGCAACAGCTTTGGCAAAGCAATATGATTTAACGATATCATTCATTGAAAATCAAAAACTTGATATATGGACACATAATAAAGCAATTCAAAAAGCTATAGAGAGTTATCGTATTGCAGATGAAAAGAAAGATTATTTAAAAAGTTTAAAAAGAAAAGAAAAATGATTATATAGGAGGATATTATGGAAAAAATAGAAAGTTTTAAAGTGAATCATGAATTATTAAAAAGAGGAATATATGTATCTAGAAGAGACTATGATAATGATACAAATAAGGTAATAGCAACAACGTTTGATATTAGAATGAAAGAGCCAAATAAAGAGCCTGTAATGAATACAGCAGAATTACACACTATTGAACATTTGGGCGCAACTTTTCTAAGAAATCATGAAGTTTATAAAAAAGAAACAATATACTTTGGACCAATGGGGTGTAGAACAGGATTTTATGCAATATTCAAAGGAGATTTAAATTCTACTGATATAATAGATATTATTAAAGAGATGTTTAAATTTATTTCAGAATATGAAGGAGATATTCCTGGAGCTGATGCAAAATCGTGTGGAAATTATTTGGATCAAAACTTACCATTCGCTAAATATGAAGCAAATAAATTTTATAATGAAGTACTTTTGAATTTAAAAGAAGAAAACCTTATCTATCCAAATTAAGCAAATACTATATAAATGTTGAAAGTTTAATTTAAATAATAAGGAGAATCAAAAAATGATAAATTTCATTTATAAGTTTAAAAAATTTATGTATAATAGATATGGTAGTGATGAGTTATCTAAAGCTTTATTTTATTTATACATTTTACTAGTATTAGTTAATTTATTTGTTAGATTTAATATTATATTTTATATTGAACTAATACTAATGATTATAATATTATTAAGATATTTTTCTAAGAATATAAGTAAAAGAGAAAAAGAAAATATAATATTTTTAAAGAGCAAAACATTTATATTAAAACCATTTAAAAATATTATTAGAAATTTAAAAGATAAAAATAATGTATATAAAAAATGTCATAAATGTAAAACAATTTTAAAACTACCACTACCTAGTAAAATTGGATTTAAAATAGTTAAATGTCCAGAATGTAATTATAGGAATAAGTTTTTGGTTTTAAGAAAACAAAAAATAAAAATAATAAGAAAAAAGAAAGGAAATGATTAATATGTCAAAAGTATATTTTACAAAAGAAATTACGCCTGAAAGCTTAATTAAAATTTATGAAGCTTTAGGAGTAGAATTGAAAGGTAAAGTAGGAGTTAAAGTTTCTACAGGAGAAGATGGAGCTAAAGGATATTTAAAAGCTGATTTGATTGGACCTTTTGTTAAAAAACTTAATGGTACAATATTAGAATGTAATACTGCATATCCAGGAGCTAGAAATAATTATGAAGATCATATAAAAGTTGCTGAAAAACATGGATTTACAACATTTGCAGATGTAGATATCATGGATAAAGATGGAGAATTTAAAATTCCTGTTAATAAGGGTAAACATCTTAAATATGATATTGTTGGTGAAAGTTTTAAAAACTATGATTCAATTGTAAATCTTGCTCATGGTAAAGGTCATGCAATGGGAGGATTTGGAGCAAATTTAAAAAATCAATCAATAGGTATCGCTTCAAGAAATGGAAAAGCATATATTCATAGTTGTGGACAAGATGAAAATCCAGATACAGCTTGGGGTAGACCTTATGAACAAATAGAATTTATTGAATCAATGACAGAAGCTGCAAAAGCAGTATCTGATTATTTGAAAGAGAATAATAAACAAATAGTTTATATAACTGTAATGAATGCATTATCAGTTGATTGTGATTGTGACTGTAATCAAGGTGATCCTGTAATGGAAGATTTAGGCATAGTTGCTTCACTTGATCCAGTCGCTAATGATCAAGCATTTATAGATATGGTCTGGGCTTCAAAAGATGAAGGATCACATTTACTTAGAGAAAGAATTGATAGACAACTTGGAAGAAAAATACTTCCTTATGCAGAATCTTTAGGTCTAGGATCAACAAAATATGAACTAATTGAAATAAAATAATAAAAAGTACTAGAAATTTGAATTTGCATTTGATATAATACATTTGCAAATTTGAAATGGCGATGTAGCTCAGCTGGTTAGAGCGCACGGTTCATACCCGTGAGGTCGTGAGTTCGATCCCCACCGTCGCTACCAATATGATAAGAAGCTCGAACTTTTTTGTTTCGAGAGTAATAAATTGCTAACTAGAAATAGTTAGTTTTTTTGTACTTTTAAAGAAAGTGAGAGTGATTATTATGTATGAAAATATAACTAAACCTTTACAAATAAGTAAAGAATTAAACAATAAGATTGGTTTTATATGCCGGTTTGCTTGTGTTAAGTATGAATTAATACCAGGTAATATTATATTGGTTAATAATACTAATATTTGCTATGTAAGACCACATATATTAAAAGTTAAAGGAAATGATTATCTTATATTTGAAAACTCTGATATGGTCTTTAAAAATGGTTATAAAGAAAAAATAAGACTAATAGACTTAGAAACTGAACTAAAAAGCATTGACAACTCAAAATAAATGTTTATAATAAAGAATCAATAAAAGAAGAAGTATCTTCGGAAATGGAGGTACATCATGATTAGACTGAAGAATCAGTTATTTAAAAATATTTATATAAGCGTTTTAAGAGGAGTTAATGCCCTATGTCAGTAGGATGTTGACCCCTCTTTTTAAATTAAAGGAGAGGATAAAATGGATGAAAAAATAAGAGTTGCAGGAATATATGCAAGAGTATCAACTGAAGATCAAGTAAGAGAAGGTTTCTCAATGGGAGAACAAGAAGAAAGATTAATTGAGTATTGTAAGTTTAAAAGATATCAAATTTATAAAGTATATAAAGATCCAGGAATAAGTGCTAAAAATGATAAAAGACCTTCATACCAAGAAATGATGAAAGACATGAAAGAAGGAAAAATAAATGTAATAGTTGCATTTAAACTTGATAGATTAACAAGAAGTGTGTATGATGTTGAAAAACTTATGAAACAAGTAAATGACGCAGAATGTGAAATAGATTGTATGGCTGATGAATCTAATACTGTTACATCTAATGGAAGAATGGTAATGAGAATAATAACATCAGTATCACAAAATGAAATAGAAAAGTGTTCGGAAAGAACTAAAATAGGAATGGCTGGTGCAATTAAGCAAGGTCATATTCCAGCAGTTTGTCCAATAGGATTTAAAAGAGATAATAAAAAACTTGTACCAGATCCACTTACTAAAGATGTAGTTATAAGAGTATTTAATTTATATGTTGAAGGACTATCACATCAAAAAATAGCTAACTTATTTAATAAAGAAAAAATACTTGGTAAAACTAATTGGAGAGATTCATCTATTCATAGAATACTTGGAAATGAGCTTTATATTGGAGATTATATTCATGGTAAAAGACAAAAACATCCAACTTATTATAAAAGTGTAGTTGAGCCAATAATATCAAAAGAAATATGGGAAGTATGTCATAACCAAAGTAAAAGAAATGCAAGACACTATGAAAGAACTGCAGAGTATCTATTCTTAAATAAATTAAAATGTCATAAGTGTGGATGTTTTCTTGCTGGAGCAGTGACTACTAAAACAAATGGAAATAAATACTTTTATTATAAATGTGAAAAATGTGGGACTTATTTTAAAGAAGATTCAATTGAAGAAGAACTTTTAGATACATTTATAAAACTTCAAGAAAAAGAACAATTACTAAATGATTACTATACGCCATTTATTAAATCAAAATTAGAAGATCATACAGATGATTATAAAAAAGAGCTTAAAGAATTAGATAAACAAATGGATAGAATAAAAGCTGTTTATATAAAAGGAATATTAAAAGTTGAAGATTTTGAGCAAGAGATAAAACAAATAGAATTTAGAAAAAAAGAATTAAATAATAAAATAAAGAATCAAAAACAATATGACGATTTAAAATTCACTTGTGATGATTTAATGATTTTTGAAGATAAACAACAAGTAGATTATTATACAAACCTAAGTACATATTTGTCACTTATAACAAATTGGATTATGTTAAACAAAAAAGATAAACATAAATTGATTTCGCATTATATAGATAATATAGAAATTGAAAGACATGGAGATAAAATAAAAATAATAAATATAAATATGTTAAAGTCATATCTTTCAGATCAATTAAAAAATCATAAAGAATATGGAACACCTAATAGTTTAGAATTGTTTGAAACAGAGGATGGAGTAGTAGCATTGAATTCAGAATTAAGGACAAGTGCTAGCGCTATAAAGTATTATTCAAAATTAAAAACATATATGAAACAATTTACCAATTGTGAGTTTAATTATATTGAAGATTATGTTGATTTAAATAATGGAGAATATTCAATAATGGTTAAAGAGACTGAAAGAGTATTAAGAATTATTGCTCTTAAAGGTGATAAGAAAACTGATAAAGTGAAATTAGGTTTTATAACTATTGATTTAAATAATATTAAAGATTTATATACTAGAGAGTATAAAGACTTTATAAATGAGTTTTCAAAAGAATATATTGATTTGATTAGAAAGGAGTTTAATAAGAAGTTTGGGGTGGTTTAATCGAAGGCTCTAAAGAATTAGTCCACGGACTAATTGTATGCTCTGCGTACAATTATCCTAGGGGGTTAGAGTTTTTGACAATAATAAATTATTCAAAAAAGAAAGGGGATTTTATATGAGTGATTTATCTTATTCTTTACATTTAGGAAGTGATAAGAATAGAAAAAATATTTCTAGATCAAATAATAATTTAAGTAATACTACATCATTATCTAATAATGCTATTCAAAATAAAAGACAACTATCAAAAGTGGATAATCATAATGCAAGAAAGTATGATAATGATACTGATAAAATATCTATATTGAAAGGTACTAATTCAGTATACAATGATGTTGAAAAATTATATAAAGATATATTTGATAAATCTAGAATAGAATATAACAAAAAACAAACTAGACCAAGTAGAATGATAGATAATTATTTTGATAAGATATCTAATGATGAAAAAAGAGATCTTGCTTGTGAAATAATAATTGAACTTGGAGATAAAGATTTTTGGGAAGATAAAGATACTTTCTATAAAGCAAAAATGGAAGAAGTTTTTGAAAAGCAAATATCAGATTTAGAAAAATTGGTTCCTAATTTTAAAATAGCAAATGCAATAGTTCATTATGATGAAACTAGTCCACATTTACATATAGTAGGAGTTCCAATTAAAGAAGGAAATAAAAATGGTATGTCACTTCAAGTTGGTAAGTCTGATGTATTTACAAAAGAGTCATTAGCTGATATTCAATTGAATATGAGAGACTTGTGTATCCAAAAGTTTAACGAAGTATATCAAACTAATTATGAGTTAAAAGAGAAAGTATTAGGAAGAAATAAAGATATACATGTTATGGATATGGTAGACTATAAAGAAACTATGAAAGAAATAGAAACAAATAGACAAAGTATTAAAAAGACAACTAATTCTATAAATGAAATAAAAGAACAATCAAAAGAAATAAAAAATATATTAGAAAGTTTAGATTCTAACTTATTAAATTATAAATTATCTAAAAGAGATAAATATAAAATAGAAAAGTATGTTAATGAAATGAATAAGTTAAATGAACAATATGAAGAATTATTTAAAATATCTTCATCTATTCAAGCAATTAAAAGTAATAATGATGAATTAAAATCTAGTTATAAACATGAGAAATTTCAAAATACAGTTTTAACTAGTCAATTAATGAGTTTGCATGATAAAGTTAGTAATGAAAATGATAGAAATGCAATATTAGAATATAAACTCGAAGAAGCAAAAGATAATAAATTATTATTTATTAAATCTTTAAGTGAAGCAATACATAATAATTCAAAAGATAAGTTTCCTAGAGAATTTGCTAAAAGATTATATGAGAAAAGAGTATTAAATAGATCAGAATATAGATGTATTATTGATACTAATTTATCATTTTTCAATCCAAGTGAAGTAGAAGCAGTATTACATAAATTAAATCGAGAAGCAGAACAAGCAGCAGAAGAATTTTATAATATGCATAGTAGTTTATGATGTTTAATTTGACATATTGTATCAAATATGTTATAATATAATCACATTTTAAAAAGGGGGAGGAATATTTAAAATGGAAAATAATTTAAAAAATAATTTAAAGAGAGGTTTATTAACAGCGGGGTGTACAACATTAGCATTTGCTTCTATTACACTTCCTATTCTTGCAAAAGGAAATAAGGAAATGAAAGAAAGACAAGAAAAAAATGCTAAAGAGTTTATGGAATATTATGAAACTCATAAAGTTGAAAGATACTTTATTCAACCAATAGCTATTACAAATGCTAATGGTGAAACAAGATACACAGCACCAACAGGATGGATGTTAGCATATGATGAAAATGGAGTGCCATATTGTTATCAAGATAGAGTAGAATATTGTCCAGAAGGTACTGGAATTACATGGACAACATATGATCCAGAAACACTAATTGATACTGATTCAGAAGCAATAACATTATCAAGAAAATTACGTTAATAAATATTTAAAAAGTAAGCTATAGTTATGACGTGAACTTGTCAATAAAAAGTAGACACAAAAAGTTTATTTAAACCCTAATTCGAT
>CAMVPB010000006.1 GCA_947169285.1 uncultured bacterium
TCTTCTTCTTTCTTTTTCTTGTTTTCAATAGCTCTATCTATTATATCAGGATCTTCACCTTGTTTTATTAACTCTTGTCTCATATATTCTAATTTTTCAAAACTCATCTTTTCTAATGCTCTATCAGCATCTGAATAAAAATAAATATTATCATCATCTGACTTCTTCATAATAAACTCCTATATATTTATTATAACATGTATGAGTTATCTATTTAAGTTAAATAAACCTAAGATGTTTTCTCCTGCATAAGTAGAAGGTAATTTACCATCCCATTTTTCTATAAATTGTTTTGAAATTAATTCATCAGTTAAACTTTGTTTTACTAAATCATTAGCTTTTTTAGTTGCTTCTGCTTCTACTAATTTAGCTTCTGCTTCTAACTTTGCTTTTTCTAATCTTTGTTCTGCTACTTGTTTATCTTCAATTGCTTTTGTATATTCAGAACTAAAGCTTAAGTTTGTAATATTAAAATCATCAATTACTATCCCATATTTTTGAACCTTAGCTTGTAATTCTTTTAAACATTCAGATGAAACTGAACTTCTTTCAGTTATTACTTCAGCTGCAGTATACTTTGCAATAGTTGATTTAATACTTTCCTTAATAGCCGGATCTAATATAGTTGATTCATAATTATTACCTACAGTTTTATAAAGATAAGATGCTTTATCACTTTCAATTCTATAGTTAACTGCTATATCAGTTTGTATAGGTTGTAAATCTTTACTTGAGCTTTCAGTTTTTAATTCAATCTTTTGAACCTTTATATTAACAATAACAATATCTTCAATATAAGGAATCTTAAAATTAAATCCTTCATTCAATTGACTACTAACAATCTTACCAAATCTAACCTTTAAACCAACTTCACCACTTTTAATAGTTTGGAAACTACTTATTATAGTTATTAAAGCAAATAACCCAACAACTACATATAAAACAATTTTTTTATAATTTCTTAATTTAAATTTCATTATTAACCTCCTATTTCAAATTTAAATCATTTAATTAAATATATCAATATTAATTCTTCATAATCCCTCCTAGAAATATAAAAAGACTTTTATATTTCTATAAAAGTCTTGTTCTTTACATATAATCCAGGTTATTAAACCGTGTTATTGAATTATAACATCAATATTGATGGAACTACTCCCTTTCAACGATATTAATTATACCATAATTGAGTGATTTTTTCAAGCTATTTATGTTTTGAGCTCTTCAGATAAGGTGAAGACATTGTTCAGCATTTAATTGTTTTTTATAATCTCATCTATTTCTTTTACAAACTCGCTTCGCTTGTTAGCATCTTTATCAATTATTAAGTACACTTTATTCTTGGTTCTGGTTAAAGCAACATAGAATAATCTTCTTTCTTCTGCAAATGGTATCGATTCACCAATTGGCTTATTTTTATATAAGTCTTCATACCAATAAATATCTGTTTTAAAAGAAGGGAAGTTTTTGTTTAACCCAATTAGTATCACCTCATCAAAAGTTAACCCTTTTGATTTATGCATAGTCATTCCTTCTATTTGAATGTCTTCATATCCTTTAAATACAATTTTAGATCCTATGTCATCTATTAATTCTTCATCATCAGTAATTTTATCTACTATTCTATTGGTTCTTCCTAGTATTAGTATTCTATGTTCAGGATGCTCTTTATATATTTCTTTTATTGTCTCTTTTAAACATTCAATTTCTTTCGTTGGATCAGATATGTTATCCATGGATGAATCAATAGAACTATCAAAATATCTATATTCAATAGGATTATCTATGTGCTTATCCGAAACCAGTTGTTTCTTTATTTGATCTTCGTTTCTCATAATGAATTCACCAGAGCAATCTATTAATTCTTGACTATTTCTATATGTTTTAGATATTTTAAAGCTTTTAGAGCCTTTAAAAAATTCATTAAACCTATAAATATATTCAATTCTAGAACCGCTGAATGCATATATACTCTGCCAATCATCTCCAACTGCATATACATTTGCATCATTTCTTTCAGCAGTCTTAAATGCTAATTCGTATTTAATTTGAGATATATCCTGATACTCATCAAGAATTATATAATCAAATCTTAATTTTGTATCTGTTGTCAATTTTTCTAAATATTTAACTGAATAATATAATAAATCAGAAAAATCAAAATAATATACTGCACCGCCAAAAGCTACATTAGTATAAAATCTATTATAGTCCATTATATATTTATATTGTATTCTTATTTTGTCATTGTCATCCCCAGAATAATGTTCCACAAAGTCTTTAGCAATATCATAATTATTTCTATAGTAAGATTCTTTTCTACAAGTCATACAATTATGAAGAAAATACAAAAATGGGTATACTTGAGAAATAGGATTTAGCCTTAAAATGTGTTCATATATTTTTTCTTCGGATAAATCATTATATTTAACACCTAAAGCAATTAATTTATTATTCAGTTCTTCTACTATCTTATCAAGTGGTAGTCTATTTATTTCAATGAATTTATTACCGTTTTTTTTCATGAAAGTCTTCTTTCCATTTTCTAATTCTATTATATTTCTTGTCATCTAATCCAAAATATTCTATATATATTTTTTCTCCACCATAATTAATAGTGAAATCCGGCTTATAAATAGATTTATTTTCCATTATTTCATCATAGACTTCTTCATAAGAATAATCTAGTCCATGGGAGAATAAAAAATTAGCAATAAATAGCTCACCAGCGGATTTAACATATTCTCCTTTAATTGATGTAATCCCCACATCTTTTTTTGCTTGGTAATCAACCCAATCATTTATTAACTGTCTGAATTTGTTCTCACTCTTTTTAGCTTCCTCTATTTTGTAATTAACATATGCATCTAAAAATTCATCATATTTTTCATACTTCATATAATTATCCATAAAATAAGAACTAAACACAAATTTAAGCTTTCTTTGCTGTTTTAATATATCAAAGTTATCTATTATTTCTTTTATCTTATTTTTATCTTCAAATATCTTACGAAAATAGTTTAATTGTATTTCATTTAGCATATTTCTATCTAATATTACACATTTTCTATTATAAAAAATTTCTTTTATATAATCGTACCCTAAAGAATGAAATGTTGTAACATATACTGGCAAGCCAAAATTTTCTTCTATTCTATTTGCTATTTCTTCAGTAGCTTTTCTAGTATAGCTCATAACTAGAATTTTCTCTGGATCAGCATTTTTCTTATCAACTAAATATTTGACTTTAGATACCATAGTGGTAGTTTTACCGGTACCTGCTCCTGCAATTATTAATGAGTATTTTTCATCAGCAAGAATAGCTTTGCATTGTTCTTCATCAAGGTGTATATTATCATCTATGCCTTTGTACATATTATCAAAATAATCTCTATTATCACTATACATTTTATTAAGTACAAGATCGTTATATACATCAATATTAAAGCCAGAAGGTATTAAACTACTATTTTCTTTTTTTATATATTCATATAAATAATTAGATATATATTCTTGATTATTAAGTCTGTTAGTAAATTCTTTTATCATACTACCACCATATTATAAATAAATTATATCAAATAATTGAAAATATGGAAAGCATTTGTTTGTTCTCTTCAGGGGGGCCTGCTCTCTTCAGTTAGAAGAGACCAAATTGTGTTAAACCCTTTAAATACGAGTCTTTTTATATTGGCATAAACCGTTATTTACCGTGGCTTTTTAGTATTTTTGTACCTAAATTGTACCTAAAAAAAGAATTAGCACCTATTCTACTAACTCTTAAAATGAATACTTTTCTCCAAACAATTTGCTTTCAACTATACACAATATAGCATACCCTAAAATAAATAGAAATGCTACTAAGTAAAGATTAGTTATAAATTTAGTTATCATTAAAAATAAACCTGTTAATATTGCATAGTTGAATAAAAAACCAAGGCTACCAACGAATTTTACATCCCCATCATACCATGTACCTGTTAAAAAATATGCGAGTGGTATAAGAGCACCTCCGAATATCCAATTAACTATTTCCGCCGTTCCAGGATTCTTAATTAAATTAGTAAATGGATTAGGTATTAAAAATTGTCTTACTAAATAGCTAATTACTTTAATCAAATGATACAACATATCACCCCCTAAATTTAATAAATATTATACCACAGTATTTCTATAATTTAACTAAAAAAAGTCTGGAGCAATTCCAGACTCATCTTATCAATCAATTTTATTTGGATTTAGCAATTCATTAATTGATTCATTATATTCTTCCCATTTTGGACAATATTTATCCATAAGTAACTTAAAATTATTATTGTGTTTTCTTTCAATTAAATGAATTAACTCATGAATTATTACATATTTAATCTCAGCATCTTTCTTTTTGGCTAAATCTAAATTAAATATTATTTCTTTCTTATCAGTATTACAACTGCCCCATTTGTTTTTCATTTTTCTAATAGAATAATTTTTAGCTTTAACTCCAATTAGTTCTTCAAGTACTGGCATAAACTTTTCTATTTTAACTTGTAAATTATCTTTGTAAAATGAATTTAATAGACGCTCTTTATTATCAATACTTGAAGATTTTCTAACATACATTGCAATTATATTATTTTTTTCTATTTTAACACTTGGAACATTTGAATCATAAACTCTTAAAATATAACGTTTTCCATTTAAATAATGATCTTCTCCAGAAACATATTCTCTTTTAGTAATACGATTTTGTTCTTCATATTTTTTTAGTTGATTCTTTATCCACTCGTCTTTTGAAATGATCATTGCTTTTATTTTCGATATATCCATATTTTTAGGAACTGACGCCTTAATAGATAAATCAGGATATACCTTAAGATTTATGTTTTTTACATCTTTTCTATTTATTTCAATATTATAGTTATTTATTAACATTTATACCTAACACCCTCTTGTATTTTTCCATAAATTAAAGATTTCATCAGCTTTTGCCTCATCATCTAATTGCATTAATAATGATAGCTTTAATTCTTTTTGTTTCATCTTAGAATCCATGAAGTCTTTAGGTACATTATTAATTAAAAATTCATAAAGATCAAGTGTTTTATTTTCATCACTATCTAATATGTCATATAATCC
Organism: uncultured bacterium; assembly: GCA_947169285.1. Lineage (GTDB taxonomy): Bacteria > Bacillota_I > Bacilli_A > RF39 > UBA660 > CAJOJR01. Next base: position 5,119 of record CAMVPB010000006.1, read on the forward strand.
TCTTAATCTTGTGTTATGTATAGAATTAGGATAATGACCACTTAATTCTGGATTTTTAACTTTCTTAACAAGTTCTATTAACTTTTCTAAATATGCCTGATAATCAAGATTTTGTTCTTTCTTTAGCTCTATTAACTCACTCAACAATTCTGACATTTTACTATAATATCTAGGGTTTTTATTTTGATTGTTAATTATTGTTGAAGCAATATTATTTTCAATTGCTAAAGCCATTGCTTTTTTATTTTTTCTAAATCCTTTAGGCATAATTTCAGTTGCCTTATCAAGCCCACTAGCTACTATTACATCTAGCAATGTGGCCTCATCTAATTTATATTGCAATTCAGAAGTATCTGCTCCAATATAATTATCAATCATATATCTCATTGAACTATCATAATTTTTAAGTTCAATATAATCCCCTGCAGATTTCATCACTTCATCTCTAGCATTATTGTAATAATTAACATCACTCTTTATTTGTTGAATTTCTTCTCTAGAGTATCCTGCCTTAGTCATCTCATCTGCTATATTTGTATAAGCTATTACCAAATCTGAAACTGCATCATAAAATTCAATTCTTTTAGATTCAGTATTTTTTAAATTTTCTTCTCTTGACTCACTTATTGTATCAAGATCTTGGGCAACAAAGTAATGCAAAAATTCAAGAGTTCCTTTGGGATTCTCAACAGGTTCACAAATAGATTTTATTTTCTTTAAAGCATTATTTAATCTATCACTACAGAACTTTAATCTATCTTTTAGTAACCCCGTAATATCTTCTTTATCAAAATTATCAAATGCACCATTAGTATAATTTTCTACTGCTCCCTCAATATTTTCAAATAAATCTTTATAATCAACTATGTAACCTAAATCTTTACCTGCATCAAGTCTATTTACACGACATATAGCTTGAAATAACCCGTGGTCTTGCATTTTCTTATCAATGTATAAATAAGTTGCAGAAGGTGCGTCAAAGCCTGTTAAAAGTCTATCTACTACTATTAATACTTTCATTTCAGAAGGACTATTAATAAACTTATGAATTGCATCATCTTCAAAACATTGAGTATAATCATCGTGCTCATTATCGCTTCTTAATTTAGGATATTTATTTTTATCCCACATTTTATCATACACTTCGTAAATTTTTTGTTTATCAGATATTGTAAATTCACCATCTTCTTCGCCTTTAATATCTGTTATGTATGGTGAATATGAAGATATAATTGCACATTTATCAAAACCTTTTGTTTGAAAGATTTCCCAATATCGACATGCTTCATAAATAGAACTTGCTACTAGCATTGCAGTTCCTTTATTCTGTTCAAGTCTTGGGATTTTTTCAAAATCAAATATTATGTCCTTTACTATTTCTTCCAATCTACTACCTGAGCTAGTAATGCTTTGAAGATTGCCCCATCTTTCTTTCAATTTTTGTTTAGCATATTCATTTAAACCTGCAGTTTTCGCTTCAAACCACTCATCAATTTTTGCTTTATTATTAATTCTTTGTTCTACGTTTCTTGATTCATAGCATAAATCAACAACTATTCCATCCTTTACTGCTTGATCAAATTTATATGTATGAATATACTTCCCAAATTTTTCTAATGTTGTAGCTTTTGATTTTTTCATTAATGGAGTTCCAGTAAAACCGAAAAATGTTGCATTAGGTAACAAGCGTTTCATTTCATCATGTAACAATCCAGCCTGAGTCCTATGACATTCATCTACGAATACAAACAAATCTCCTTTAGCAGAAAACTCTTCGTTTTTATATTTAGTTAATTCTTTAACATACTCAGAATAGTTTTTGTCTGATTCCTCATCAACCGAACTACCTACTTTATGTATTAAAGAGCAAATTAATCTACCATTAGAATAATCATTTAATGATTTTAATAGATCACTACTGCTGGTTGCTCTATGAATCCTTTCACCTGTACTTTCAAAAACATCTTTTATTTGTTTATCTAATTCTTTTCTATCAGTAAATATTAATACTCTTGAGTTATCAATATGAGATAAAATCCATTTTGCAATTAAGACCATCGATAATGATTTCCCTGATCCTTGAGTATGCCATATTATTCCACCTTCATGCTTTAAGGCAAATTCTCTTGCATTTGTTACTCCAAAATACTGATTATATCTTGGGACTTTTTTAATACCACCGTCAAATACGATAAAATTATCTAATAAATCAATTAATCTTTCTTTTTCAAATAATGATGGTATTTGTTGATCTATTAATAATTCATTTTTGTTAATAAGATCATTCACTTTTTCATGTAACTTACCGATAGCTTTATAATCTTCTATCCATGGTAGATAATATTTTGCTGGAGTTAACGTTGTTGCATACTTTAAGCCTTCAGAATCATTTCCCGCTACTATAAATTGAATTGTTGTAAAAAATCTTTCTATGAATATTGGCTTTTGATTATCAAGGTTTTGTCTTATTCCTTCATTTATAGATACAGTACTTCTTTTTAATTCTATTACGCCAATTGCAATACCATTTATATATATAACTATATCTGGCCTTTTCTCATTTTGACCTCTATAAGTTACTTCTTCAGCAACATAAAAATCATTATTGTTAAAATCTTCATAATCTATAAAATATACCTTTTCCTCTTTTTGGCCAATGTATAATGTAATTCCTTTACCATATTTTAATAATTCATATACCTCTTTATTAACTTCATATAACGATTTTGTTTCATTATGAGCAACTTTTTTTAACTCAGCTATTGCTTTGCTTGCCAGTTCTTTAGGATATTTTTTTACTAAAAACTTTAATAATAATTCTTCCTCAATATTAGAATTATTTTCTCTATCTTCAAAATTACCAAGATAAGTATATTTAAGTTTTTCTTCAAACACTTTGTGCAATAATCTATCTTGAGTTTTAACTTCTAATTCATTTACACTACCACTACTCATAACTTAACCTCACTTTACCAGTTAACAATTCATTTGCCAAACCGTCTTTGATTTTTTTATATTTCAACAGTTTAGATTCTAACTCTTTTATTTCCGATTCCATATCATATAATACTCTGCTAATCTCTGCTTGCTCATTAATATCAAAAGGTATTTCCAATTCAAACGAAGCAAATTTTTTATTTGAACAAACATACCTTTTACCACTACCTTCACAATATTTTGAAGCTTGATCTAAGAACTTTTGATTTTGAAAAATATATGCTCTAAATTTCATGTCCATATCAATAGTTGGTCTAAATCTTACGATATGATAACTATATACAAGATCCTCACTATCTTCTAAAGCAACAGCACTAACTCCAATATCTTCTCTTGTTTCAGATGAAGGAGTTAAAAATATATCTCCAGCTCTTACTAAACATTTATTGTACTTATTTTCTGATGCTGTAACGAAGTGTTTACTCATATTATTATAAATAAAATTATTATGCATAATATCCATATAATTAAGCAATCTTACTTTTCTCTCGTCTTTATTAACTTTTTTATCAACACCATTACCATTAAAGTTACCTACATCACCAATTCTGACTTTTTTCCACTCACCATGTTTGTTTTTACCATTTAATAACTCTTGTTTAACAGAATCAAATATTTTATTTTTCTTTGTAATAAGTTCCTGTAAACTATCAATTAAATGATCTATATTTAAAAGCGAGTTAGCTATTTTTCGTTGCTTATTAATATCATCTTCATATAATATATCAATATCATATATGATCTTTCCAGAAATTACTGGTTGAGCATTTTTGTTTGCATAATTATTCAAATTGATATAGTTTAACAGATATCTGAGATAATTATTATCATATCTACTAATAGGTTTAACAATCAATGCATTATCACTTACCCAGCTATTAGAAAAAGTGATATTTACATTTCCACATTTTTCCCCAACTCTTCCAATTATTAAAGTGTCGCCTGGCACATTGTAATTATTATTATAACCATTAATTCCATTTCCACCATAGACAGGATAATCTCCATAATTCATTAGTTTATCTACAGCAATACCATCACCACTATGAACTTTAATCAAAGATCCTAACTTGATTGTTTTTAGCATTTAAATCCCGCCTTATCCAAATCTTCTAAAACTAAAGATTCTAACTCAGTTGTCTTTGCAGAAAGTTGAGGCAAAGTTTCTTCATAGTTTTCATATTCAACAGTAATCCTGTTTGTTAAATCATTTATTAATGCTTCATATTTATCATCAAATTTTCTTTCAATAGATCTATACCATTTTTTATTTATAATTAAGTTTTTAGAGATTTCATCATCTAATGAATTATATTTATCAATAATTAAACTATTTAATGCTTCTTGGTGATTCTTAATCTTCTTTTTGATATCCTTTTGCAATGATAAATTGTTAAGCAATTCTTTTAATACTGCAACATTTTCTTCTGTTTCTTCTTTTATTTTATCTTTTATCATTTTTTCGCTAACTTTTTCTTCACTATTAAATACTTCTTCGTCGCCAGTATTTTCTTCTATAATCGATTCAAATTCTAAAATGAAGTTATCTAAATCTTTATATAGTGTTTCGATTATATCATTTTCTTCTTTGAAATATTCTTGAATTATGATATTTTTTGGCAACAAGTCAGAATCAAACTCATTTTTCTTTATTTTTCCATTTTTATCTTGTGCATATATTATTTTTGGTATCCACCCATTTTCAACAATCAAATAAAAGTCATCTTTCATTGTATCACTATAATATTCCATCAAAAATTCATATGCTTCATACTTGTCAATAAGTATATCATCAGAAAACTCTTTCAACATATTGTCTGACAAAGAATTAATAATTTCCTTAGCATTACATTCTGCATTAATAGAATATAATATATCTTTGTTATCTTGTTCCCAGGAACTAACCCTCCTATTCAATGTAACAGAATAATTAATAAATTCTTCAGAGTTCGTTATTTCTTCATTAAGATTATCCTTATCAACCATTAAGTCAAGATAGCCAACTTTTTTATTGTTGTTAAATAATTTGTTTCTTAATTTTGGTGCAATATTCCAATACTTAGATAATCTATCAATATCTGCTTTGGGGATACCACCAAGTAAATGAGCTCTTATATCTTGAATGACTTCATCATCAAAAGAATCAATATATCTTGGAATATTTAGATTATACTCCTCCTTTTCAATATCTTTCATAGAAACATTTTTTGAATAATGTTCTATTTCGATTTTATTTAAGTATGTATCAGTTATCTTCTTAATATCTTCTTCCCTTAATTTATTTTTATTACCATCTTTAACAAAATACTTACTAGCGTCTATCATAAATATATTTTTTCTATTACTAGCTTCTTTTTTATCTAAAACAATTATACAAGCGGGAATCCCGGTACCATAAAACAAGTTAGCTGGCAAGCCAATAATTCCTTCTATAAAACCACTTTTTAATAAATTTTTCCTAATTAATTCTTCTTGCCCACTTCTAAATAAAACTCCATGTGGAAGAATTATAGCACCTCGGCCATTAACTGAATTCATGGATTTTAACATATGGAGTAAAAAAGCATAATCACCACAATTGTCTGGAGGAGTTCCAAAACCTGTAAATCTATCAAAATTATTTTCTGCAGTTAAATCTGTATTCCATTTTTTCACTGAAAATGGTGGATTGGCAACGCAAAAGTCAAATGATCTAATTTTTCTATTTTCTAAAAATTGAGGATTTGTTAATGTATTACCAGATTTTATTTGAGCGGTAGCATTTCCATGTAAAAACATATTCATAACGCAAAGACCCGCAGTATTGGTATCTTTTTCTTGACCATATAAATAAACTTTTGAATTATCAACCGCTTCATTACCAGCTTTTATTAAAAGTGAACCGGAACCACAAGCCATATCATATACTTCAATTGGACTCTTTTTAGATTCTGAAATTTTTAATATTTTTGCCATTATTCTTGAAACTTCAGATGGTGTATAAAATTGTCCTTTACTTTTACCTGCTTCTGAAGCAAATTGTTTCATTAGATATTCGTACGCATCACCCAAAACATCATTATCATCCGCTCTATTATTGCTAAAGTCTAATTCTGGATCTTGAAATATTTCAACTAAACCAGTTAAAGCATCTATCATATCCTTACCTTTGCCAAGTTTATTTTCATCGTTAAAATCTACAACATCTATAACATTTTGCAAATCGTTCTCTTCAGCAATTTTTGCTAATATTTTATTAAATTCTTCTCCAATATTTTTCTTACCTTTTAATGAAATCATTGTGTTAAAATTTGCATCAGCTGGTACATCTATTAAAGAATCTTTTTTGTTGTAATACTTATCTGTAATAACCTTCATAAATAGAACGATTAAAACATAATCTTTATATTGTGTTGCATCCATTCCACCTTTGCTTCTTAAAGTATTACAACTATCCCATATTTTACTATATAAAACACTTTTCTTTACTGCCATTATTTACTACCTCTCTTTACCACTACTTGTTCTTTATCATTATCTGGTGATACTTTGCAATCCTTCCTGTTTGAAATTTTAATATTATTTTTTTCATCCAAGTAAAAGATTACAGAATCTCCTTCTTCTATATTCAATGTTTCTCGAACAATCTTCGGAATAGTAATTTGTCCTTTTGATGTCAACTTTGCTGAAGCTAACAATTCATTTTTTTCCTTCATATCATTTCTCCTTACTTTCCTTACTATAATAAGTATAACATAATTTGTTGATTTTTAAAATAAATTGACATAAATTGTTGCAAAAAATCAATTTTTAAGTGATTAATACAAGGAATTGGAGGAATTGTATGATTAGAAAATGTACTGATGAAGATATTTCTGATGAAGAATTAGAGAAAGTAATTAATCCTTTTTATGATAATTATCATGAATATATTATTACTTACGTTATGCCTGAGGTAATTGCATTTTATATTGCTAGTTCTTATAGTAGGAATGCTATGTGGGAGGCTACGTTTTATCAGCATTATAATTCTGCTAAAGATACTTTTAATATCAGTGATGATGAAGATTATAATAAGGTTAAAGCTGAAGTAATTAAGCTATTAAGATTGAAGTATTCTTTAGAAATTATTAGTGAAAATCCATTAGATTTAAAAAAAATTGAGTATTAGTTTTTGTTCTAATACTCTTTTTGTTTTCCAAAAAACTCACGGAAAAATTAAATTTGTGTGAATGTAGGTGGGCTGTCGGTCGTGATATTTTTTGTTTTTTTATTCATATATCCTAGGGGGGGACTACCTATTGTTTTCTATTTGATAATGCTTTTTACTATTTATTCTTTTACTATGATTAATATACTTTTGCATATCTTCTAATAAAAATCCTGGTATTATTCCTCTTTCTATCCATCTAATGGATTTATCATAGTTTCTTTCTTCATGTTCCGGTGATAATGGTACTACGCCTAATTTGAAGTATCCATCTTTTTTCATTTGTTCTAAAATAGATAAATAATAATTATTCTTAACTATTTTAGTTTTATCTAAGATATCATGTATAGTTGGCATATAAGTTCTTTCTTTACAAAGTTCTATAATTGCTTTTTTAAATACTTCTGGTTCTATATCTCGTAACATTTCATACCATATTGAAATATCATCATTACTAATTACTTTTTGATAACAAGATGATAATATTTTGATTCCTTCTACAAAATCTAATTTATCCATTTTGTTTATCTCTCATTTCTTTAGCTCTTCTGATTTCTTCTAAAGATATATCTTGGATTGTTTTAGTTTTTGGTTGCTGATGTAAGTATCTTTCAAATTTAGGACCAAATAAAGTTTCTGGTGTAAGATATGGTTTCATTTTAGGATTATTAATCCACTCACTTGTTTTCTTATCTATAACTGTTTTAATATCGTTAATTGTATATTTCTTTAATATATTTGATATTAATTTTTTATATTCATCTATTAATACAAAATTAGAATGTGTTTTATAATTTAAATAGTCTATTATGTCTTGATACTCTTTTTTATTTATTTTTATTTCTTTTTTATTAGTTATAATTTCTAAATTATGTTTATTATTTTTATTATCTATATATACCTTACTATTTGGCTTACACTTATTCTTACATTTTGGTTTACTTTTGTCAGGATTCTTTATTCTATATTCTCTCATATTCATAGCACCTACTGTTGTTTGATTAGTAAGTACTAATGCATCTTCTATATAATATTTATCATCTCTTTTTTCTATCATTCCAGTATCTAAAAAATAATCTATAGCATCATTTATTAGTTTTTCCGAATGATTAGTTTCTACTGCTAATTCTTTTATAGAATATGGAATTCTTTTAGATCCTACTTTTTTTATTAAGTAACCATCTTTATTTATTGTTTTAAATATTAGTTTAAAATACAGTATTATTTTCTCATATCCATTAGGTTGATTTTGTAAATATTTTAATACATCATTATCAAAAAAGTTTGATTTAAGCATAAAGTAATAATATTTCTCTTTATTATACGTTCCCATGTTTAGAATTATTAATTGACACTAAAAAATCTACATTGATCTTAAAATAATCAATTACTTTCTCCATTGGTACTAAATTATTAGGTAGTTTAAATCCACTCGATATAATTTCTTCTGATATTTTATTTTTAATATCTCTTGCTTTATTTCTCCCCACAGCACCTATTTTCATTATATCTTGTACTGTAGCCCACTGACTGTTTAATATTTCTAGCATTTCATCTGCCGATAATATTGTTTTACTTTTCATTAAAAAATCTCCTCTCTGTTATAATTATTTAAGTTTACCGAACTTATCATTATCATTTTTATTATCTAAAATTTTTTTACTATTTTCAGAATCTAACATTTCTTTAATTCTTTTCATTTCTCGATCTAATTTCTTTTGTATTCTTTTCTCTTCTTCCTGTTTATCATGAACAATAAAAGAATACCAGTTATCAACATCATATACTTCTTGCATTCTTTTTAAAAGATTATTATTTGGTATCTTAGTAAAGTTTTCAATTGATCTTAATTCTGATGTTTTAATGTTTAATAACTTAGCGGCTTCTGTAATAGAAAGACCTTTATTTACCCTAAACGCTTTAGGTGTTGCCTGCATTGTATCCTCCTTTCTATTTTAATCATACACTTTTTATAATTGTTTGTAAGCGACCTTTTATGCCCAATTCATTTTTTTCACTCTCCCTTCTATTATAAGAATACTACCCGATTACGAAAATGTAAATACAAATTACGATTTTTTTCATAATTTTACTTGTATGTTTTCGTATTTTAAGTTATACTTATTTTAGAGGAGGATGCCTATGAAAAAGCAAGAAACATTTGCTGAAAAAGCAAGAAGACATAACTATTCAATTGAACAACATTTTGTTAATAACTTAAAGGCTATTATGACTGAAAAGAAAATAACAAGAACTCAGCTTGCTAAAATGTTAGACATGCCATACACTACCCTTTGTGATTGGTGCAATGGAAGAATATATCCTAAGTATGAAAAAATCGAAAAGATAGCTAATGTTTTAAAAGTTGATCCAAGTGAACTTGCAGGACTTGAATTAACATCTAGCAAAAACAGCGATGATGATTTATCTAATGAAGTTGCAAGAGTAAATGTTTTAAAATACCTTCCTTCAGATGCAAGTGTAAGAAAACCACATCCTTCATTAGTTTGGTTTGAGACAAATATTGCACCAGAATTACTACAAAATAATAGCTACTATTTTGGTTTAAGAGTGAACGATAATACTATGGCTCCTAAGCTATATAAAAATGATTGGGTAATATTTCGTCAAACCGATATAATAGATGATGATGGAATCTATTGCCTAAGACATCCTGGTTGTGAAACAATTATAAGAAAAGTTGTTTTATTAAAAAATGGATTTTTAGTAATTCAAACTCATTCATCTTGGAAAGAAGGTAAAGATAAATCTTACTCACAATCTTATTCAATCAATGATATTGGAAAAGAAATAGAAATACTTGGGAAAGCAATAAGATATTCTATTTCTGAGCATGATAATGAATTATAAAAAAAGACCACTGCTGGAACAGTGATCAAGTGAAAAATCCCTAATTTAAAGTTCGGTAAACTTAAATAATTATAACAAAGTATAATTTTGGAGATTTCTCGTATTTAATTATATCACCAATTAGGGATTTCTACAAGAAAGTTGGTGAAATAATGGCAGTTTACAAAGATCCTAAGCCTACTAAAAATGGTAGAGCTTGGTATTTTAAGTTTAGCTATAAAGATGCGTTTGGTGCTACTAAGCAATATAGATCTAAAAGGTATCTAACTAAAAAGGAAGCATCAGATGCAGAAAGAATGTTTTTAGTTACCTCTACTGATAAAGTAGAAGATAACAATATGACATTTAAAGACTTATATGATGAATTCAGAATGCATAACGATGAAATAATGAAAGATACTACTAAGTATGGTTATGATAATAAAGAAAAGTTTATAGAATGTTTCTATCCTGTTAAAGTGAAAGATTTTAATATTATGCAGTTTGAACAATGGAAACGGGAAATAAATAAACTTCATATATCTCTTAGATATAAAAATGATATTTACAAATTTCTTAAATCAATTTTAAACTTTGGTGTTAAATGGCATAACTTAAACTTTCAAGCAGTATATAATAAAATGACAAAGTTCCAAGATCCTAATGAACGTAGAAAAGAAATGGCTTATTATACTTATGATGAATTCAAAAAGTTTATTTCTTATGAAGAAAATCTAAGATGGAAATGTGTATTTGAAATATTATATTACTGTGGATTACGTAAAGGAGAATTAAAAGGTCTTACTTGGAAAGATATTTATTTTGATAAAAAAGTATTATCTGTTAATAAACAAATAACACAGAGAAATAATCGTGTTAAATTCGAATTCTCGGACACTAAGACGAGAGATAGTAGAAGAATAGTTCCTATTACTAAAGTCTTGTTAAATGACCTTAAAATGCTCTATGAACAGGATAAAAAAGAGTATTACGGATTTAATGATGACTTCTTTGTAGTTTCTGATGCCAAACCCATAGCTGATTCTAATATATATCTTAGAAGAACTAAACTAGCTAATCTTGCTGGCTTAAAAGTTATTAGGATCCATGATTTTAGGCATTCGTGTGCATCACTACTTATTAACAATGGTGCTAATGTTACATTAGTTGCCAAATATTTAGGGCATACAAAAATCGAGGAAACACTAAATACATATTCACATATGTTTAGTACTGCCCTCGACTCTGTTGTTTCTGTTATAGATAGCTTAGAAGATGACTAAGCTATTTTTCTTTTATCATTTTATTAACTAATAATCCCACATTAGTTCCTAACTCATTTTTAATCTTTGTAATATCTTCTGCTAAATCTTTTTCTCTTCTAATTGCATTTTTAATTCCAGGTTCAAACTCTTTAAAATTCAAAGAGTTTTTTCTATAACCACATGCATCATGTAATCTCTTTTCAATATATCTTCTTCCAGAGTTATTCATTTTTCTATTTTTTATCAAATCTTCTTTATTTTCAGAATCAAATTCATCAAAATGCATATATAACCATAATTCAAAACTTGGATTACTAACATACAAATTCACATTATTCTTCTTGCAGAATTCAACCACTTTATCATATTGTTCTTCTGTAAAACTATCTTTATCTCTATCGACTACCATATTAAGCGAATCAACATCAGACGAATAAGTAACATCCTGTGCTTCAAAATACTTTTCAAAGTTTCTGGCCATATCTTCATATGCTTCATTTTTAAATAGATGCATAAATACTGAATCTAAATCTTTATACGGTATTCTATAATTATCACCTTTATACATTTCATCTAATTTTGTAAAAGTACTATCTAAATCAATTTTACCAGGATTTTCATGATCCCAATTTGATAATTTGTTTTTCAATTCCCCTACTGTTACTTCATTAGCGGAATTATCAATAAATGTTTGCAGTAATTTAATGACATGTGTTGGATTACTGTGTCCTTGATTTGCGTAATCTCTCAAAATATTAATAACAGTTACATTTTCTTTTATTAATGATTCATTCAGTTTTTCAAAATATTTTGGTTCTGTTGCAGAACCTTCGGAAGCTATAAAATACTTTTTTCTATAATCACTAATTTCAGATTCTCTTTCTGTAGCAAATGGTTCTTTAATCCTCATAATTAGTATCTATGTTGGCTATAGCACCAAATCTACCTTCCAAATATGCTTTATCAATTTTTCTATCAAATCTTGCTACATCTTTGAATTCTTCTAGAGAGAATATTCTTGTGCTTCCTTCTTCTGATTTTTCTGCAAACCATATTTCATCACGTCTAACTAAGTCAAAATCTAAAGTCTTTAATTCATGCGTAGTTATTATCAATTGGTTAGTATTATTTGACTCTAAAAATAATTTTAGTAATCCCTCAACAAGCAATGGATGTAAGCTACTATCTAATTCATCTATTAAATAAACTTTATTATCAGTTAATAGTATATCAAGTAATTCTAATACTCTAATTGTACCATCTGATTCTTCATATGCTCCAAAAGAATATTCACTATTATTGTGCATGAATTTTAAACTTTTTACTTCAAATTTATTATTTTCATCTTTCTTAACAAGATATAAATCATTTTCAATTCTCAATGTACAACTATTTATTTTTGCCTTTTTAGAAATCATTTCGAAGTCATTAATAAAATTAGCAAAATCAACATCTGACATTCTTGATCTAATGCTATTAATATCATAATCATCAGCTTTAATATTATTAATATTTATATCCATTTTATTTAAATACTTAATTATTTTATCTTTTTTATCAACATAATCTAATGGTAATAATTTATGTGATGCAGGTCTAATAATTATCATTTCATTCGCTAAAAAATTAAATACATTTATAATATCTTTAAAGAAAATATCATTATTTTTTGACATTATTAATCTTCTTGACATTTCAAGTAAAAATAAATCTGAATTATTATTTTTCATTTCCTTTAAACAAGTATTAAAATATTCATTTTTTTCTTTTATATCTGATCCAATTGTCTTTTTCTTTAAATCTCTTTCAAAAATAATTTTTTCTGTAGGTTTAGTCATATCAATCAACCATTCAGAAACTAACTCATTTCTTGAAAAATTTAACTCAAATCCATATGAATATAATTTTTTGTCTATTTCTATCTCATATTCAAAGTATGAATCCTTATTTGGATCACCATTTTTTCCTCTATAAAATTGATTATTTATTAAAGTTCTTATTCCACCATTAAAAATACCTTTAATAATACTTATAGCAATTATTAAATTAGACTTTCCTGAGCCATTAGCTCCAAACAATCCAGAAAATTTTAGAACCTTTTTATTATTTGTTTCAATAATATGATTCTCATTATTTCTAACCTTCCCTGCCAACATTGAAAAATGTTGTAATTCATCAAAAGATCTAAAATTCTTAACTTTAAATCCCATTAGCATATTAACAATCCTCCTATTCTTAATATAATTATATTACAATTTTTCTCATTTGTGAAGGTTATTATACATCTTTTTTATAAAAAATCAATACTTTTATGTGATTTTTTCACATTTAATGCTGTTTTTTTTAATTATGTTGTGATATAATTGTTATGAGGAAATAAAAAGAAGTTCTGCAAAACTTCTCCTCAATGTGTAAGATAATACATCTCACAAACTAATTTTGGATTAACATCCTATTATTAGTATATCACACTTTTGTGATCTTAAAACATTTTCTTTTAATAGGATTGTAAATCCGTTTTAAAGAAAGGAAGTGTTATTATGGCAACAGTTAAGGCTATACATCAAACAAGTACAGGCAAAAACGATTTGTTCATTAACACTGGGAATCATCACAAAATGACACTTAATCAATTTGTAAAAAGAATTGAAAGTGGCAGCTCTGTTTATAGTGATAGATATTACATTAAACATGATAGCAGTGGTAAAACTCCAGTATCAAAACCAAACGGCAATAAAAAAGACAATCTTGAATAACTGTGGTTTATTATCTTACACAAGCACTAGCTTTGGCTAGTGTTTTTGATTATAGATAACTCTTCGTATTGTTCTTCGGTGCCAATTCTTTTTAAATAATCTTTACCACCATCAACCGCCACTGTTCCACAAGAACATCTTTTATAATCATTTGTACTTTTTGATTCTATAATATCTCCACATTTTTTACATTTAATTTTATTACTAATTATTTCTTTTTTCTTTTCCATATGTCATCTCCTCATATGTATTATATCATGATCTTATATCAATCATATCCTACCGTTTGCGGTATAATACCGTTACAATCATACGGATGAAATCTATATTGTCCGTATCACTGTAAAAGAATCCATTGAAGATTTTTGCCACTTTCGGCACTTTTCTTCAATGAACTATTCTTAAATCTTATTTTTTTGTACCTAAATTGTACCTAAAATTATTTTAGCAAAACTGATGCCTCGCAAACCCTTATAAAATGGGCATAAAAAATGAGAGCACGGTTAAATGCTCTCTTCAGGGGGAAGAAGGCAAAAAAACTACTTATTGTAGCTTTTATTATTGCAAAAAATCGTATATTTTTTTGATAGAATTTGCTGATAAGTCTAATTCTTTTTTATCAGTTTCTCCTGCTAAAACAAGTTTATTATTTGTGTTTAGATATACTAATCTTTTACCATCATAAAAATATGGTGTTTTAATATTTGAAAATGCTAATTCTTTTATAGAATCTACATAGTTAGCATATATTGAATAGTATTTATTGTCAGCCTTTTTATATAAATAGTATAAACCGTTTGTACTATAAACCTCTAATACACTTTCATCTAATTTTTTAGTTATTTCTTCTGAGTATTCATCAATTATATAAAGCATATTATCTTCTGTTATTATAAGTTTTCCTACTATAGTACTTCTTCCATTAGGTGCAAGTAATAGAAAAAACTTTGATAAATTTTGTTTATCAAATAATATAATTATTAATCCTTTAATGGAAATAGGAAATGATCTAATAGTTGAAGAATGCGCCCAAGGCGGTTTAGGTGTTGGATTAGTAGTAAAAGAATATGTTCAAAAGAAATTAGATAATAAAGAATTATTTGAGCTTCAAACTAATTTCAATATAGAAGAAAAAGATCTAGTATGTTTAATAGATCAAAATAGAAAAAATAATATAATTATTAAGAAATTCATAGAATTATTAAAATAAAAAAATAAAAGCATACTGCTTTTATTTTTTATCAATCAAACATTGTGTATTTTTTTAAATAAATGCTTAGTATACTCACAATTGTTTTTATCAATTCCACAAATGGACTGACTACAATTGTAAGATCCAGTCGCACATCCACCACCACAAGAAATAACACTAGCACAATTTAAACATTCATTATTATCAAATCTAGATCTATTTCTCCATTCAAACCAATTAGCATTACTAATATAATCATTCTGAAGTGTCCCCATATTATTAACTCCTAATTTTTCCATAGCTTGGCATGCATAAATGTTACCATTTGGAAAAACAGTTATTTTTCTTGTAGCACCACAAGAATTTTTTGAAATAGCCTTATCTTCACCTATTAATCGATTATACAATTCTACAAATGCATAGTCACTCGCAATTTTACCGTACTTTTCATAAGCTTTTAGCATTTCTTCTGCTAATTTTTCGGCATAACTATCACTTGAATTAAATGAATTTGAAATCAAAACATTAACTGCGTAATCATCTATACCCAATTCTTTAACTATTTTATAAATTCTTTCTGAAAAATTATCTAAGTTATCATCAGTAGCGGTTATCATAGGAAGAACTTTAACACCACTATCTAATAATTTCTTCATATTGTTAATAACTATTTTATAAGTTGGTTCACCCAAATGAGTTTTTCTATGAAGATTATGCTTTTCTTCATCCCCGTCCAATGACACCTGTACTTCTACACTATTCTCTTTAAAAAGATGAATGTCATTATTATCTAATAATGTTGCATTAGTATTTATTACTAAACTTGTATCACTATCAAATAAGTGTCTTGAATAAGGAATTACATTATAAAGCAGCTCTTTATTTAATAATGGCTCTCCTCCATAAAAAGTAATTTGCTGCCAATAGTCATCACCTTTTATATTATTTTTAGTTATTTCCTTGAATTGCTCTAACGCTTCCTTTGCAACGCTAAATTTCATGTTTTCTCTCCT
Source organism: uncultured bacterium (assembly GCA_947169285.1). Classification (GTDB taxonomy): domain Bacteria; phylum Bacillota_I; class Bacilli_A; order RF39; family UBA660; genus CAJOJR01. The sequence goes on from CAMVPB010000006.1 coordinate 21,381, forward strand.
ATGTAAAGAACCTGAAGCACTTGACCTATAAAAACAATAGTCGCAATTCAAATTACACGCTGTCGAAGTTATCAAATACAGTGATTGAAATTGAGTATCAGTTGTTAACTTTTTGAGTTTTAAAAACATTTCTTTTTCCTTATCATATGTTGTAACAACTCCTAACTCTATTAAATGTAATGGTATATTACTATCTTCCAAATGTTCTTTGTTATTTTTAATATATTCTACTTCTTCTGGTGATAACTTCAAAAATTCTTTATTTAAAGCATCCCATATTCTATCTCCAAAAATGTGTATAAATGATGATATTTTCATAATTATCCCATATAAGAGCAATCTTTGCTCTCATCTTCCATTGCATATTTTGGAAACTTACCTAAGTTATACACATTTTGGCATTCTGGATCTGGTGCATAAAAATCGCCTTTATATTTCATCATAGCGTGTAATCTACAACCGCCTCTACATAAATTTCTAGCCAAACAATTACCACAAATACCTTTCAAATTATCAGGATTTAATTTTTTAAACTCTAATAATTTTTTATTTTCTTTCCATATTTTTGATATAGGAGTTTTTCTGACATCATCAAAAATAAACATCTCGTTATCAGAACCAACATGGCATAAAGCAACTTTTCCTGAATAACCTATTCCTAACATCCCTTTTCCCCAAGGGCATAAACTATGTTGATAAATATCTATTGGTATTATAGCTGTATTTAATTCTATTGATAGATTTTTATCATCTTTATGGCTTCTTAAAAAATCATAATAAAAATCATCCATTAGTTTTTGTACTTTATCATAACTAACTGATTCCGTCTCATTAGCGTCTACTCCTTTACCATATTCAATTATATTGGGTAACAAGCGAAATCCTAATCCTAATTCTTCATGAATAGTTTTAGCCAATTTTGGAATCTCATCATAGTTATTTTTACTTAAAACTGTGATTATTCTAAGAGGAATGCCATACTCTTTAATAATATTTATTGTTTTAAATGCTTTATCAAAAGAACCAATACCACGAGTTTTATCATTTGTCTCTTTCTTTATTCCATCTAAACTTATAGATATTGAAAGATGATCTTTAAAATTTGATAATAGTTCTATTTGTTTTTCATTTATTATTGTTCCATTTGTTTCTATGCTAACATCTAATCCTAATTCTATAGTTCTTTCAATAATTTCCAAAACATCTCTTCTACAAAAGATTTCTCCACCAGTCATATTAACTTTCTTTAGACCAACCATTTTTGCATCTTTAAAAATGCTGATCCAATCATCTGCAGATAACTCCTCTTTTAAACATAAATTATCTTTATTTTCATTTCTCCCACAATAAACACAGCTTAAATTACATCTATTTGTAAGCAACACTGCTAACACTTCTAATTTGTCTTTCATTTTACTACCTCCATTTTTATTTGTCAGGGAGATTAAAACTCCCTGGCAAATACTAATAGCTAACCTCTTCTGCAGTTATAAACTACATTGCCTTCAGCCATTTTGTTAACTTTTTCTAAAAATTCTTGTTTTTTCATCTCTTTTTCACCTCCCTCTTTAATAATTTATTTATTAATTCAACCATCATTTTAGATGTTAAATTACCATAATCATAACCATTTATTTCCATTATTTGAAAATAGGGTCCATCATCTAAACCGAAATTTATATTATGAGAATGACAATAATCACTTAAACAATTTACTATTCTAATTATATCTTCTTTTGTAATATTATTTTCACCTGCATGATAATAATTAGAATACCCTAATTCATTTTTAACGAAAACACAACTCTTGATCTTTTCTATGTAGTTGTTTTGGTCTATTTCATCAATGTGACTTATATTATTTAAAATAGTAGCTGGCGAGTATTCAACTGCTGTATAACAAGATTTTCTGCAATTCAAAACATCAACATCAATAGATATAAAAATATTTTGTGGATTAATCATGTCAAGTGTTTTAAATATATCTACTTCATCTATTAAATGAACCCTTGATCTAAGATCCTCGTTAGTATCATTAATGCTGCTTTGTCTCTTATGCTCAGGTACCCCAATAACAATATAATAACTTATATACCCTTCTTTCATTAATTTTGAAAAACTATTTCCCTTCCATAAAAAGTCATTATAATCATATGTATCACTATGCATATCAAAACAAACTATTGTTAAATCTTTTTTATCTTTGTTAAGTTCTTTTATTGTGTAATATGAATTAAGATCACTGGATGAAATAATAGCATCTGACTCTCTCAATTTTCCATCTATAACAAGTTTATCATTATAGTTATTTATTAAATTTTCTTTTAACAATAAAGGTTCTGTACTTAATAGTTCTGCATATTCCTCATATATTTGCTTTATATAGTTTATCATCTCATCTTCACAATTTTGCTTACTCACAAATTGCATTATTTTTACCAAGTTTTCAAAGTCTACCATTCTTGCGTTTTTTTCATCTTCGCTACTAATCCAATTAATCATACATTACCTCCTAATTGACCTATTTAATTCTTGGTAATGTTCTACTATATTTCTATCATAATAAGATATTTTACCATCTGGTAGAAGTAGCAATCTTTCTATTCCTAAATTATCAACAAATTCAGGATTGTGTGAAACCACAATCATTGTTCCCTCATATGTTTTAAAGACTTCGGCTATTATCCTTTGCGTTTCCGGATCCAAATGGTTAGTTGGTTCATCTAATAGCAATAAATTTGCTTTACACATAGCAAGCTTAGCTAAAGCAACTCTACTTTTTTCTCCGGGAGATAGAACACTAACATTTTTAAATACTTCATCCCCATAAAATAAGAATTTTGATAATATATTTCTTATTTGTTTTTGGCTATAACTAGTATCTGAAAAGTTTTCTAAAATATTTTTTTCTGTTTGCAAAATTTCTAATTCTTGTGCGTAATATCCCATGTCAGTTTTTTCATTAATATTTATTTCGCCTTCATCTGGTTTTAATAATCCTACTAGTAATTTTAAAAGAGTAGATTTACCAACGCCATTTTCACCAACAATCAAAAACTTTTCCCCTTTATGCAAATCAAAATTTAAATTATCTATTATATAATTAGTACTATTTTTATCATATTTAAAACACAAATTTTTAATTTGAAGTGGAATACTAGATGTCTCTCTTTCCATATCCATTTTAAAATTCACGTTTTTATTAGGCCCTGCTACTTCAATTTTTTCTTTCAAAAGTTTTTCTAGCTTCTTCTCCCTATCTTGTGCCATTCTTTTACGATTTCCGGAAGCATTTGCATATTTATTAACAATTTCTCTTAATTTCTTTTCTTCTTTCTCTTGAATTTGTGCTTGTTTTAATAAATACTCTTCTTTCTCTGATTGCAATTCTTTAAATTTAGAATAATTACCATCATATAATTCGAATGTTTTTGTTCTTTTATCTAAAAACAATGTTTTTGATGTAACTTTATCTAAAAATTCAATATCATGTGAAATAATAAGAACAGTTCCTTTATAATGTTTTAAAAAATTAACAACATATTCTTTGCTTGCCTCATCCAAATGGTTAGTAGGCTCATCTAATAATATAATTTCCGGATTGTTATAAAGTAATTTTGCAAAAGCCACTTTTGATTTTTGACCACCAGATATCTCTGATAACTTCCTCTCTAAAATATCTCCACCTATATTTAGCCCATCTATAATTTTTAATAATGTAGACTCTGCATTATAACTATCCCAATATTCTAATTTTTTTTGTAAACTTTCTATTTTAGCAAAAGCTTCTTGTTGATTTGTATCATCATTAGAAAGCGAATCATACACACTTTGAAGTTCATTATTTAATTGATCAATAGGTCTTCCGGACAACAAATAATCTAATACACTTATACTCATGTCTTTTGCATCCATTGTAATTTCTTGTGGTAGCCAATCAACCCGAGCATCTTTTTTAAAATAAATTTTGCCACTATCAGGATACTCTAATCCCTTTATTATTTTGAATAATGTTGTTTTACCAGCGCCATTTACTCCTACTAAGCCTATTTTTTCATTGTCTGGAATATTCAAATTAATATTTCTAAAGACGTCTTGAGTACCAAATGACATCGATAAATCTTTTATCTGCATTTTTCCACGCCCCTTTTTTAAATTGCTTCATCTTAAATTTGAAGATACCTTATCCCAATTTTTTTCATTAGTATACATAAAAAAATACTTATTGTCAATATTTTCCACTTTTCTATTTTTTCTTTCTCTTTTAATTATAATTCTTCTAAGACCTCTTCCATCCTATCATCATTTGTCATTGATGAAATAAGCTTTATATAACTTTCATATCTCATTTTGTTTATTATCCCAAGTTTAACTGCTTGTTTAACACCACAGTCCTCTATTGGAATTATATAATGTAAACAACCTTTATATTTACAAGTATCATTCCATTTATCAAATTCTGGAAAATAATCTTGTATTTCAGAAGGTTCAAAAGAAGATACATCTAGACTACGAATACCCGGAGTATCTATTATTGAAGAATTATCATTCCACACATAATATTTTGAAGCTGTTGTTGTATGTCTACCCCTTTTTGTTTTATCACTGACATGAGCAGTTTTTATTTCATCTTCACCCATAATAGCGTTAGTTAAAGAACTTTTGCCCACTCCACTATTCCCAACAAATATTGCTTGTTTTCCTAGTAAATAAGATTTAATTTCTTCAATTCCAATATTACTATATGTCGAAGTTTCTATAACGGGTATATTTAAATTACGATAAATATTTAATATATTTTCTTCTTTTTCTGTTTTCAAATCACATTTGTTTAAACATATTATTGCTGGTATTCCACTATTTTGAAGAATCATTAAATATCTATCAATAAATTTAGGATGTAATGGTGGCTCTTTTGCAGCAACAACTATTACCGCTAAGTCAACATTTGATGCTATATTTTTAGTTGTTCCAATATCATCATGCCTTGTACTATCTTTTTTAATTCTTGAAAGCATTGATGTTCTTTTTAACATATTAGTAATGACATAATTGTCTTCATCTTTAGATACAACTACTTTATCGCCAGGAAACACAACTTGATTACAAACTAAATTAATATTCTTTCTTAATTTTGCTAAAACAATTTCACCATCATAAAGAACATAAGCATCATCATATCTTACCTCAATGACTATACCATAATTATCAGCGGCATATATTATAAAATCATTTACGTCTTCGTTCTTTTTACTAAATGCTTTTTCTTTTGCTCTTCGCTTATTTTCCATACTTTTTTTAGTTTTAAAACTTTCATAAGCATTATAATGCGGCATATTTTCCCCCCCCGTTTTTATAAAAACAATTCTGTTAATAAAATATAATATTCAATTGCTTCATAATTTGGCTTAATATTTAATTTTTTAAATAAATATTCTTCAGCTTCATCTGTTTCATAATTTCTTCTTAATGATTTTACTAATATTGCAATATCATACCACATATCAGCAATCCCACTATCTCCCAAATCAACAAAGCCAGTTATTCTTTCATCTTTATAAAATATATTTGGTATACTTAAATCTCCATGAGAAAAGCATAATTTTTCTTCTTTTATTTTATTATTTATTAAATATTCATATAATTTTTCTACACTACCAAATCTCTTTTGATTTTCTTCATTCATATCAATTGTTGTAACAAGATTATTATCTATATTGTATTTTGCAGTTGCTAATTTTATATCAAGATTATTATAGAAAGGACAACTACTAATATCAATACTTTCCAATATTTTTATAGCGTCAGCAGCCAAATCAATAACATGATACATATCATCAAATATTTCATCACAACAAATCATATCACCATCTAATTTTTTAGTTATTAATGTGCTTTCTTTTCCATCATAATTAAAGTGAATTACTTCAGGTGCTAATGATTTATCTTTTAAATAGTTAAACATAAAATATTCTTTATCTAATTTATTAGATTTAGCAACTTTTATATAATATGTTCCATCTGCTTTTACGACTTCTTTTAAACTATCTCCAGAACACCCTATACTTATATCATTAATCTTTGCATTTTTTATAAATTCTTTTACAAATGTATTATCCATATTAATCACCATTTATTTTTGATCCAAATATTCTTTAATAGCATCTATCATATCAGGAGATATAACTTTATTCTTTTCATTTTTAGGCATATTATCTTTAATATATTCAATTGATTCATTCAAAGGAACAAAATCAACTTTAAAGTTTTGTTCTTTCTCCGAGTCTGTCAAATTAATGTTTTCTAAATTAGGTAATTTATTAGTGTTAACTACATAATAATATATTTCACATTTTCTATTTTTACCTTCACTTGGCCAATCTCTATTTAACCATACTACTTTTAAAAAGCATTCGACTATTTCATTATCTTCTATTTCTATTCCAGTTTCTTCTTTTATTTCTCTTTTTAAGCAATCATTTAAAGATTCGCCATCTTCTAAATGTCCTCCAGGAAATTGTAAAACATCATTTTCATTGGCTAATAAAAGATTATCGTTATTTAATACTAATGCTTTTGTTCTAATTACTAATTCAGTAACTTCACTTTCTAAAAGATTATCATCATTATGTATTATTTCTTTCATATTTACCACCACACTTACATTATATCATGTAAATTATTGATTGCTGATAGATTTTTCAATAAAAACTTAATATAATACATTTAGGTGATTATATGAAAAAAATAACTTTAGGAAATAAAGATAAAAATTTAAAATATGATTTTAGAGAAACTGTTTTGGTCTTTATAGAAAAGAAAATAAGTTATTAGTAACATTTGATAAGAAGCACAATCAGTATTCTTTAATTGGTGGCGGAATTGAAGAAGGAGAAAAAAAGCATGACACTTTAAGAAGAGAGTTTTTGGAAGAAACTGGTATTAAAATAAAAAACATTAAACATTTTGTTACAATAGACTGTTTTTGGTTAGCTGGTGGAGATTATCCAATGGAATCACTTGCTAATTTCTATTTAGTTGATATAGATGAATACTTAGATATAGAGTGTGAAAGTTATTATTAATTTATTGACGTTGATAAATTAGAGTTACCTCTTCCTTATCAAAAGAAAGCATTAGAATTATTTATAAATAATATAAAAAAATAATTTCAAAATATTGAAATTACTTTTTTTATTAATATTCTCATTATCTATATATTTCTGATTCAAAAAATTTCTCTTGAAACTCTGTAAGAGCTCTTATTTGATCATCTGTATAATTATTTCCATCTTTTGTAACAACTAACTTATCATCATCATCGTTAGTTCTATGGATAATCGCAATTACTTTACCAGTAAATTCTTCAAGTGGTTTAAATTCACCTAAAACATAAGCATCTAATTCTTCACCATCTCCACTTACAGTATTTGGAATATATCCATAGTTTACTGTATAAATAAATCCCCATTTAGGATGAGCAGTTCCAAGTTGTCTATCCATTTTTACTGTAACTTCTTTTCCCAAATACTCTTTAACATTATTCATATTATCCTCCTAAAATTATTTTATCACATCTATATTGTTTTCCAAATCAAATATACAGCTTTTTATTTTTAACAATTACCGGTTTCCCTTCAATTATTTCATAATGTCTATTATAAAAATTGTTATAATATATTTTAAAAATATCATATCCAGAATTAATACCAGTTCCATTTTCTATCATTTTTTCAAATTCTTCAATGCTTACCCACTTTGCTGCTTGTACCTCATTAGGATCCAATATAAGTTCGCTTTCAGAAATATTTTTCTTACACACCCAAACTTCGACAAAATCACTAATTCTTTTATTTGAGCCGATAAACTCTAATTCTTCTTTATTCGAATTTATTCCCAACTCTTCTTTTAATTCACGAATAGCGCCCTCTAAACTTGTTTCACCACTTTTGACACCACCCGCAGTTGTTCCCCACATATTTGGCATTTTTTTCGTTGTAGATAATCTTTGTTGTAATAATATTTGATCATTATCATTAATAACCCATATAAATGTAGATAATCTGTATTCTCCCTCTTTTAGTTCTTTTCTTTCTCTTTCATAATTCAATTTTTCGTGTCTATTATTATAAATATCAACTAATTCCATTTTATTATTCCTCCTTTAATAATTATAACATTTAATCACTCAATTTTTTAATATGAATAAAATCCAATATTTTAAATATTTCCAAATTTATGTTAAATTTACATTCAAAGTATTTGACATTTATCAAAAAACATTATAATATTAAATTAGCATAACAGTAACACTGTTATGTGAATAAGCTTTTACGAATTTTAAGTGTGAAAGCGTATTCAACCAAAACCCCCTGAGAGGCCGAAAGGCCTCATTTTTGTTATATATAAAGGAATTTAGGTATATAATATTTATGTTATAATTGTTATAGGATGTGGTTATATGCAGGAAGCAGTAAATAGAATTGTAGAAATTAATAAAGATTTATTTGGAGACAATCTTACTATTAAAAAAGTAAATGTTGGTTTTACTAATACCATATACAATGTTAATGATAAATATATTATTAAGATATGTTCTGATATAAAAAATGAATCTAATTTTCAAAAAGAAATAAATTTTTATAATACAAATAAAGATAACAATTTAATTCCCAAATTGTATTATTCAGATAATTCAAAAAATGAAATTCCATATTATTATGAAATCCTTGAAAAAATAGAAGGTGTAACACTTTATAATGTTTGGCATACATTTAGAGAAAATGAGAGAGAAGAAATTATTAAACAATTATGTGAAGCAATGAAAAAAATGCATTCGAATATTGGTGAATATTACAATTGGTCAGAATATAATAAAAAAAGATTTAACAAATTGTTTGATGAAGTAAAAAAGCAAAAATTATTCAATGATGATAAAATTGAAATACTTAATAAAGTTTATTCTTTATTTGATAAATATTTAGTTTCTGATAAAGTTGTATTAGTTCATAATGACATTCACTTTGATAACATATTTATAAATAAAGGGAAAATTAAAATAATTGATTTTGAAAGATCAATGTATGCTCCAAAAGACTTTGATTTACATATTTTATACTATATGATAAGACAGCCATGGAAGCACGCAAGTGAAGATTGTGAAAAATTTACTAAAGTAGAAGATTATTCAAATATAATGAGCTATATAGAAAAATATTATCCTGAAATAATCCATATTCCTTATTTATATAAACGATTAGCTATATATGATGTAATATATGAATTATCACATTTTATTCAATTTCCAAAACATCGTGATGAATTAAGTAAAGCAGTTTTTGATGCCGCTAAGATTGTTCTAGGAAATTAATTAGGTGATATTTAGGTGCTAAAATATATATAAATGAATAAAAAGCAATAAATTAAAATAAAAGGGAAAGTTGATAAATATAGCGGTCTAACAAATTTTAAAAAGTAAGAAGCTAGCTATTAATTGGCCTTCTGAGAGGCCGAAAGGCCTCATTTTTGTTTATTTAATTTTTATGTTATAATACTATCTAGGAGTTATCTATGGATCAAGAAAAGTTTGGTAAACTTATTAAAGATATAAGAAAAAAGCATAATCTTACTCAAAAAGATTTAGCGGATAAATATAATGTTACTTATCAAGCAGTATCTAAATGGGAAAATGGTATTAACTTACCTGATATATCTTTAATTAAAAAAATATGTGAAGATTATGATATAGATATTAATAATGTTTTAGATGTTAAAAGTAAAAAGAAAAATAAATATTATTTATATCTAATTCTTAGTTTAGTTATTATATTAGGTATTATATTAATTATTAAAATGAATTCTAATAATGACTTTGAGTTTAAAACATTATCCACTAGTTGTAATAATTTTAATATAAGTGGTAGTATTTCATATAACAAAAATAAATCTGCGATATATATTTCTAACATTGATTATTGTGGTGGAGATGATAATGAGGTATATAAAGAAATAACTTGTACTTTATATGAAAAGAATAATGACACTTCTAAAGTAATAAGTTCTTGTGAAGTTAATAAGAACATTAAATTAGAGGATTATTTAAAGAATGTAAACATATCTGTAGATAATTATGTTAAAGATTGTAAAGAATATTCTGAAAATAGTTTATATTTAGAGATAAATGCATTGAATAAAAATAATAAAACCATTAATTATAGAATACCAGTTATTTTAAATGATACATGTAAAAAGGATTAATCAAATGATTAATCCTTTTAATTATCTATGTAATGTTTTAACTTTTATATCAGTTATTACATCAAATTTAGTATTATCATTTATCATTTCAGGAGTTAATACTAATTCTTTTTGAACATTCTTGTCCATTAATGATATTCCTGCTTCAGCTATCTTAGTTGCTTTTCTAAACTCTTTATATAAGCTTCTAGCACCGCAACCAGAATCGTGTGCTTTTTGAGCAAGTGCATCAACAAATTCATCTGTTACTACTACATTTGTGTTAAATCTTCTTTTCATTTTTTTAGTAAACAATTCTAACGGGTTTACTTTTCCTGTTGTTAGTATTTCTTTTAAAGTTGGTACACTTAATTCATCAAATATTTCTAAATCAAGTCTACCTACACATTCTTTTGGAATACCATATTCACCAAGATTATCTACTCCATAAACAACATCTATTGTGTTTTTTACTTCTTCTCTTCCGAAACCAGGTGCAGTCTTTAGTGAAACAGTATTTGCTAAGTTAGAAAATGCCCCAGATAATACGATAGTTGTATTTAATGTCTTAAATGTTCTAAGTTTTCTACTAATACCACTTCCAGTTTCATATGTGTAATCTTTACCTTCAAGTATTTTTAACATTGATTGAAGAACAGATTGCCCAGAAACATCATCTGTTCCTTTACTTGCCTTTTTATCTGCTTCATCAAAGATAAGTATCCCTAATTGTGCAAGTTCAAGATCACCATTAGCTGCTTCTATTAAATCTTCAAACGCTTCACTTACATCTCTACCAACATAACCTGTTTTTGTAAATTGAGTTGAATCTTCAATTTTAACTGGCAATCCAATTAAACTAGCAATTCGTTCAATTACTGCAGTTTTACCGCATCCAGTAGGACCACACACTAAAATATTAACCTTTTCTTCTGGTATCTCAGCATTTAAATTATCATTAATTGCATTAAGCAATGGCACGATATGTTTATCTTGTCCCTTAATATATTTTCTAACTTCATCATATGTTTTTCTGATATCAATTTCGGTTGATAATGCTTTATACATATCTTTATAGTCAACATCAATATCATAATCATCTGGGAACTTTAATCCTAGTTCATCTGTAAATATATTGGAAATTGGTCCTTCCATTTCAACATCATATACTAGTGGATCTTTCCTTTGGCAAGATGTTTCTATTTCTCCATATCTATTAACATTTTGATAAAAAGTATACATTTTTAATGCTGTAACATAACCTTCTTTTAAATTATTTACATTTTCATTATATTGTTCATCTGTAGTTTTTACTCCAAATGCTTTATCCAAAAATCCTAAATTGTATACTACCAAATCTTTTAAAACACGAGTATTCATAGGAGTTCCATAAACATATTTAGTAGTTATATTATTTCTATATTCCATGAATCTTAATACTTTAGTATTCTCAAAAAATTCATATAGTTCTTCTTCTTTATCTAATTCTTCTAAAGAACGTTCTCTAAATTCTGGATCAATTATAAAATATTTTTTACCTTTTATTTCTTTTTCAATACCTTCTACATAATCAACTGCTTCTAAAGAGCAACCTTTTCCTTCTACAAACTCGCCTCTTCTAAATATTACTGCATAATTTTTTTCCATTCAAAACTCCCTACCTAATAATTTATTATAATTCTACATTATGATATACATTACTTACATCATCAATTTCATCTAACATAGAAAGAGCTCTTTTAAATTTTTCTAAGTCCTCTCCTTCTAGTTTGATTGTATCTTTAGCATATTTAGATATTTCTTCTAATTCTATTTTTTTATTTGGAAAATTATCTTCTATAACCTTTTTCATTTTATAAAAATCTTGTGGTTCACCATATATTAATAAAGTATCTCCATCCATTTCAATATCTTTAAGATCTACTCCTTCATTAAACATAGCTTCCATTATTTCTTCTTCATTAGCATCTTTAATACCTATAACTGAAAGATGGTCATACATATATGAAACTGCCCCCATTGAAGCAAGTTTTAATCCTGTTTTATTAAATACAGTTTTAATTAAAGATAATGCTCTATTAATATTATCAGTTAAACATCTAATAATAAGGTTACTTCCTCCTGGTCCAAATGCTTCATACTCACATACTTCATAATTTTCTACAGTACCTTTTTTGACTTTTTCAATATTTCTATTAATAACATCAGCAGGCACTTGTTCTTTTTTAGCTTTTTCTATAATTCTTTTTAATTCCAAGTTATTAATTGGATCTGGATTAGATTTAGCTGCTTGATATATCTCCTTTGCATAAATTGAATATAATTTTGATTTAGCTGCAGCAGTCTTTGCCATAGATGCAGCCCTAACTTCATGTGCTCTTCCCATAATTCACTCCTTAAATAAATTTATATATTTATTTTACTACAAAGAAAATATAAATAAAACATTTTTATTAATAAAAAAGAAACTATTCTATAGTCTCTTTTAAATTTTTAATTAATTCTTCTTCATTTCTTCTAACAAGTTCATTAAAAGCTTCATTAAATTCATTATCATCTTCTATTTCATATGTTGTATCATTTATTATTTTAATTAAAGTGGCTTCTTTAGTTTCTATTTCTACAACATATAAATACTTATTATTATTTAAATCAAATGAATCAGCTATTGCGTAACTTTTACCATCTTCTAATACTATTTCTTTACCTTTTTCATAATTCATATTATTACCTCTTATTTAGATGGTTTATATTCATCATTATGGTAAATTGTCTCTCCAAATGCATAATTAGTTTCACTATGATCATACATTCTTTTCATCTTATCATTATGTTTCTTAGTGCCAATTATTGCTGCTAATAAAGCAAGACTTGCTAATGTACCAATTAAAACCATTTTACCATTTATTTTTATTTCTCTAACTTCTTTAACTTTTTTATTATTTAAATTATTATGTCTAATTTTATTTGCTTCTTCTATTTTTGAAGCTTTCATTCTTTCCATCATTCTTTTAGTATCAGAATCTTCTCCTACATATGTCATATATTTTCTCCTTTACTATACTTTTATTTTACTATATTAATAATATTTTATAAATAAAAAAAGTTAAACTTTACATTTAACTTTATTTAATTTTTTTTAACACAACTTCACAATCTGGATCATCAACAATTATACCTGTATGATCAATTGCTTTTCCTTTTTCCTTTAAATTATCATATGAACATTTTACACAAGCAGCAATTCCTACTGATAATCCAACTATTGTTAAAAATAATTTAAATTTTCTCAAAAATTCTATATCTTCTTTTGTATTTACATGTTTTTCTTTTCCCATTTTATCCCCCATAAAACTGCGATGATTATACCACAAAATAAATATAAAGTCAATTTAATCAATTGACTTTATACTTTCTATGAACTTATTATAACATTCATAATTTAAATAATCTTTTGAACTAATAAATTCTTTAACATCTTCTTTTGCCTGTAATAATATCTTATAATCTTCTTTAAGACTTGCTATTTTAAATGACATATCTCCACTTTGTTTAACTCCGAACAAGTCACCTTCTCCACGCATTTCAAAGTCTTTTTCAGTTATATAGAATCCATCATTACTTTCTGTCATTACTTGCAATCTTTTATTTTTATTTGAACCTATTAACACACATGTTGAATCAAAAGAGTTTCTACCTATTCTACCTCTTAATTGGTGAAGAGTAGCAAGTCCAAATCTTTCAGCATCATATATAACCATCATAGTAGCATTTTTGACATCTACACCAACTTCTATAACTGTTGTTGATATAAGTATTTGAGTATCTCCTTTTATAAAGCTATCCATTACTTTTTCTTTATCAGTTTTAGACAATTTACCATGAAGAATACCTATTTTAACTTTATTATTAAAAGCTACACTCATTTTAGTTTTAAGTTCATTAACAGTTGTTAAATCTAAAGTATCACTTTCCTCAATTAAAGGAGAAACTACATATATTTGATGATTATTGTCAATTTCATTTTTCATTAAAGACAACACTTCAGTTATTTCACTTTCACTTTTAATAATAGTCTTTATCTCTTTTCTGCCAGCTGGTTTAGTTTTAATATATGATATATCCATATCACCATATAAAGTTAAAGCATATGTTCTCGGAATTGGAGTTGCCGACATGTATAAAGTATCAGGAAGCATTCCTTTGTTTTTAAGACTTGCTCTTTGGTTAACTCCAAATCTATGTTGCTCATCTGTTATTACTAAACCTAAATTTTTAAATTCAACTGCTTCACTTATTAAAGCATGAGTTCCAATTACTAAATCATATTTACCTTTTTTAATGTCTTCTTGTATAGTTTCTTTTTCTTTTTTAGTAAAACTTCCAAGTAATAAACCAACTTTTATATTAGTATTAGATAATAAGCTTTTAACCGTATTATAATGTTGAATTGCAAGTATCTCAGTAGGTGCCATTAAAGCAGTTTGGTAACCTGATAAATTGTTAATATAAGATGCTATTACACTTACTACTGTTTTACCAGAACCAACATCTCCTTCAAGCATCCTATTCATTCTAATATTACCGCATAAATCTTCATATATATCATTAACTGCTTTAACTTGATCGCTAGTAAGTTCAAATGGTAAACTTCTAATAAATTCATTTACTTTTTCTTTATCAATAATTCTTATATACCCTTCTTTTTTAGATTTATTTACTTTTTTTAAATAAGATATTTTAAACATAAACTCAAAAAATTCTTCATATATAAGCTTTAGTTTAGCCATTTTTAATTCTTTAGCACTTATAGGATTATGAATATATTTTAAAGCTTTATTTTTATCAATAAATTTATATTTTTCGTTTAAATAAGTTGGTATTCTATCTTCAATATTTACATTCATACTTAATGCATTAAATATATATTTTTTAAGCATTGTATTAGATAATCCACTTGTTAAATGGTAGTAAGAATCAATTCTACCACTTGGAATTTTCTCTAATTTTATATCAGAAGCTACAAAAGTATTATTATTTGCACTCCATTTACCTATTATAGTTATTTCCATTCCAAGTTTAAGATTTTGCTTTAAATACGCTCTATTAAATATAATAACTTTAAATACTTTCTTATTAGAACCTACTCTAAAAGTTAAACTATTCATTCTAGCATTAAATCTTCTTAAAGTAGGATAACTATCTATAATTGCATGCAAAGTATAACTTTTGCCATCTTCAAAAGTAGTAACTTCATCTATTTTACTAACTGTATATTTATAAGGATAATAATTAATTAGATCTTCAATAGTATTTATACCTATTGTATTTAAATACTTTAATGATTTTTCCCCTATTCCTTTTACTTTTAATAATTCACTCATAGTCCCTCTAAAAACACATATATTATATCAAAATTAATTAAAATATAAAAGAAAAAGTTTTAGATTTTTTAATCTAAAACTATTAATTATTCTTCATCAAAGAAATCATCGAAGAATTCTTCATCATTAACATTATCATCAACAATAACACTATCAGTATCAATACTAACTTTTGGTTTTTCTTCTAATTTTTCAACTTCATTACCAGTATCTTCAACTTCAGTAAATACTGTATCTGTATTAGATTTTGGTATATTTATATTAATATTAACATTATCAATTGGCTTAGATTTTGAAATTGTTGGTTCTTCAAGATATTCAATATTTTTTTCAGCTTGAGGTGTAGTATTTATTTGAATATTAATTGGTCTTTCATCAAGCTTATTTGATACATCTTGAATGGCTTCATTTGGCTGTTTTCCTTTTTCAGCTTCGATTGCTTCTTCTTTCTCAAGCTCTGCAATTTTTTCATCTATTCTTTTAGATAATGCTTCAAAATCTATATCCCCAATTGGACTAGAATTTGCATTACTTTGAGGTTGAGTTGGTGCAAAAGGATTAAATCCAGAAGCTCCCATACCTGCAAAAGGCATCCCCATTCCTCCAAATGGATTGCCCCCCATTGGGCCTGAACCAGGAACAACTTCTCCAGATTCTTCTTTCTTTTTGTTAACAAATGATATTAAATCAAATGTTGAAGGTGCTTTAAATTCTCTTTTTGGAAATGCTAATTTTTCATAAGAACAATTCCAAACATTATCCTTTACTAATTGATAATCTGGAGTAAACATTGTTTTAAAAGGTGAAAATCTCATTCTTTTTATTAAAAACTCAAATTGTTTCATATGTTGAAGATCACTTATTGTAACAAGAGGTCTAATTGGTTCTGCCACTTCACCTTCTTTAGGTTTTTTTGGTTTCTTATCTCCACACAATTTAGATATTTCTTCAAGTGCTTTTAACTCTGTTGTCAAAAGGAAATGAACATTACAGTTACCTTTAATAGTTTCCGCCATATCAGCACCATAAACTTGATTTAATTGTGAAAAGTTTTGAATAATAAATGTAAATCTAATATTTCTGCTTCTTGATGCAGTTATCATTGAGTCAACATCTTTAAGTGCTGGCATATTAGCAAATTCATCAAGTAAGAAATTAGTTCTAATTGGAAGCTTACCATTTTCGCATTTAAATGCTTCGTCTATTAGACTTTCATAAACTTGTTTTACAAATATTGTAAGTAAGGCATGATATGTTTTCTTTTCATCATGAATTGTCATAAATACAGCAGTCTTTTCTCTACCTATTTTACCCATATCAAAGTCTGATCTTGCTAACATTTCACTTAGAGCTTGACGAGATGAGAAAATTCCAGTTTTAGTTCTAAATGTAGATAAAACACCAGCTTTAGTATCTTGAGCGGTATTTATAACCGCAGAAGCTTTATTGTAGATTGGGGTATCTTCACCTTTCATAGCAAAGTATTCTCTATCATAATAACTTCTACCAAATTTATGATCACCTTGTGTAACCATCAAATTAATGCTATTTATATTAATTGCATCTTCTTCTGCGTCTTCGAATAATCCCATTGATAAAGCTGTAAAATAATCTTTTGAAGCATTTTCCCAGAATGGATCATTTGCTTTACTATTAGGATCAGTTAAAATATTTGCTCCTAAGTCTTCCAAAAGTTCCATTGCTTTATCAGTTTTACCTTCTTTATAAAATTTATATGGTAAACTAAATGGATTCCATGAATTACCTTGTTGAGGTTCACGGAAGTTAAGTATTATAATGTTGTATCCTTCTTCTTTTAATAAGGCTCCCGTTTTTTGATAAATTTCACCTTTAGGGTCAGTAATAATCATACTTTCTCCAGCTTTAGCAAGAATTCTTGTGGTTGGAAGTATGCCACATTCTGTTTTACCAGAACCAGTAGAACCTATAATTATAGTATGATCTTCGCCGTTATTAACATATGCCTCTTTTTCATTTAAGATAAATGGAACTCCACCAGCATTATAATGTTTTTCTTTTAATGATACTTTAACTATATTTTTCCATTTTTTAACATCTTTTTCACTAGCCATTTTTTCAAAACCATCTGGCTCATTTTTAGGGCCAGCAAAGCCGAACCCTTTTTCTCTTGTTATAAAAAATCCGGATACACTTAAAATTGAAGCTATTACAGCAAGAATATAAAAAACAATTGTAGATACAATAAATTCTGGTCCAAATGCAGGAATAGGATTTAATCCCCAAAAATATCCCTCTGTTGCAAATGAACGTATATTTAAAATAGCAATTGCAACTAAATATAAAAGAAAAATACAATATACTATAAACTTAATAACATTCTCTTTTTTGGCTCTAAATAACAACTTCATAGCTCACCTCTATCAATAATAATTATATAACAAAACGTTATTTTCTTCAATCAAATACAACAAAAAAAAGCAAAAAGCTTATTTTGTTGTTATAGATAAAACTTGATATTTAAAGAAATCTCCATCAGGAATTTCTTTGAATTTAATATTTTTTTCTTTATAATATGGTAAAGTTTTATTAAAATTAATAAGATTATTTCTATTTATACTATTAATCAAATTATTTTTAAAATTTTCTTTTTCACTTTCAGTTTCAAAATCATAATCATATAAATATATTTTTGCAGTAATAGATTCACCATTTGTTTCAATACTTTGAACCCCTATAAATGTATCATAGTCATATAAAATTTCATCTCCTATATCGAAACAAACACTATCATTTGAATACTTTATAAATGAAACATTATTAAATAAATCAAATGATTCTGAAATATCATATCCTAAAAACTCTTGAATTGATTTTTTAAATGCTTCTGTACTCATACAAAAATTAAATATTTCATCTCTTAATGTAATCTCTTCAGTAGGGTTTTTAGTTATATTTAATAAATAATAAATCATTACATCCTCAACATTACTCTTATTTATATAACCATCATATTTCTCTATTCTAAGTAATGAAATTAAGTAAGCATCATCTATTAAATCAGTTTTGGATACATTTGAAATGTTATTTGCTAAATCATGATATTCATAAAATTGAAAACTTTTTTCTTTTAATTTTTCATTTTTAATATTTTTATAAATAAATAACATTCCAAACATTAATACACCAATTAAAACAAAGCCTATTAAAAACTTTAATTCAAAACTTATTTTTTTCATTATTTTGTTTGTCTCCAATCTATTTCAAAATGCATACCGTCATATGTTCCAGAGTTACCATTTCTTCCCCAGTTTCCACCCCAATTAAACCCTAATGGCTGAAATACTTTTTTCCATAATATAAAATTAACATTTCTTGAATCACTTTCACTTCCAAGAGCTCTTACAAAGTTATTATATAACTCTTTATCTCTACCATATGGGGTTGGGTATCTTTTACCATTAACTCTATAACTTTCTGATGGATTTATATCTATAGCGATACCATAAGAATGAAGACTTATATATTTTGAATTAGATACGAATCTTATAACAGTTGGGCCACTTATAACTATTTCTGATGGTTTATATGTTATTCCATCTACTCCAGTTGTTATAAACTCACAAAATTTTTCTTGCACTTTTTTAAAAGAACTTGATGCTTTTACATTTACATACCAGTTATATTTTGTCCCATTAGAGCAAGTTGTAGTTACATATGTAAAATTTTTGCTTTGCCATGCTGGACACATTTTCAAAGAACCTCTATTTGAGGTACTTGATGGTTCAGAATCATAATATGGGAAAGATCCAAAAATACCCTTTGCAGGAGATAATAAATTATATTTGCTTCCACATCCAGCTACGCCTCCTCCTTCATCAGGATTAAAATGTCCAGGATCTACATCAGAAGGATCACCAGTTCCAACATCACCGGATTCTCCACTACCACTGCTACTGTTATTATTTCCACCTTTATTAAAACATTCACCATCATCACATTTTATTTCAAAATCATCAAACGTAAATCTACACCCTGACAAAGTTACTAATATTATAAATATTAAAGAAAAAATTATAAAATTCTTTTTTTTCATATATTACTCCTATTTTTAACTTATTACATAATTTATTTTTATTAACTAGTACAGTCAGTTCTAAACTCTGATCTTTTATCTTCATACGCTTTTGGAAGACTAATTTCAGCACCAGATAAATTTTTTAAACAAGCATGATTATCTTTATAATAGCCTTCCATTTTTGTTAAGCCATAATACTTTTCATTATATAAATCTTTATATGTATATTTTCCCATACCTACAGGTCTAGTTCCTTCATATACATATATTCCATTAGAAAACGTACCAATAATAAGTCTAACATGGCCATCTTTTATAATTATATCTCCTATTTCAGCTTTTTTATATATAGTATCAACTAAAGTATCATAATTTTTTAATGACTCACATACATCTTCGCCACTGCTATTTTTACCATATCTGTTACAAGCTTTTATTACTTTGCTTCCAGGGTAACTAGCATAAGTGTCTTCAGCCTTAAATCCTCCGTTATGAACAGCCCATCCAACAAAAGCTTGACAATCGATTCCACCATAAGCTCCCAAACAATAAGATTCAATCTCTTCTTCCTTTACTTCATTTCTTACAGAATAATCTATCATAGAAAGCGTTATTGGTATTCCCCATTTTGGATTAGCACCAAAACTAGTATTATATCTTTGAATAAAGCATTTATGATTACTTATATAAGGAATGTTCACTCCATATTTTATAAATAAATAATTTGAAGCTGATATACTAGCAGTAGCAACTCCTTCTTTTGTAAATAATCCGGCACTTTTTACAGACCAAGCCACAAAATCATTTAAATTACTTATACTATCATTTTTACTTTTTAAAAAATCAGTCAATTTAGTTGTCAAGATTGGCGCTTTTACATCTCTTGATTTTGGTCCGTCATTATATAATTCGTCATATGTTATTATTAATGAGACTGGATCACTAATATTATTTTGTTCATCTTTTACATATACATTGTAGTTTCCTGGTAGAACAGCAATTTCAAGAGTATTAGTTGATTTGTTAACCCAATTATCCTCATAACCTGTAGGAATCTTATCATCAACCGAAAAATAATAACCTGAAATCTTATTATCAGCTGATTCACTTGTAGCATGTACAGTAACAAAAGAAGCTTTATGCTCTACACTAGTAATTTCAAGCTTACCATATAAATCATCATTATTACTAGAACTATTACCATTTTGTTTATCATAATTATATTCATAAAAATTGCAGTTTTTTCCATCTTTATCGCATATTATTGAAAATTCATCAGTCACTATTTCACAAGCACAAAAAAGAAAGAGTGAAATAAAACACAAAAATAATATTCTGAATAAATTTCTCTCTTTCATCTTAATCTCCTTTTTTTATAGGCCACCGCCACTACCAAATGAATCTAATTCTTGTTGAGTAGCAACTATATTTATTCTCATTCTTCTAGCACCACAAACAAATAATGCTTGACCCTGTTCAAATCTTTTAATTGAATCCTTTTCTTGATCATTTAAATCTATTAATTTAGCTAAATCTTCAACTGCCTGTTTCTTTAATCCCATTACAATATAATAAGAAGCATTATCAAATATTGCTTTACCATGAATAATTACTTCTGGAGAAGCAAAGTCTGTAGGTTGTTGTGTAATAATTATTGTACCAGTATTATACTTTCTACTTCTTCTTTGAACTTGCGCTAAAAATTCAGCGCCTAAAGTATTTTTATCAGCAAGTAATACGTGTGCTTCATCAACCATCAATATTGTATTAACATCTTTATCTAATGTTAATCCCCAAGCATATTTCAAAATATTAAAGAATAAGGCATTTCTAATATTATCATCACTATTCATTACTTCTTTCATATTAAATACTATAAAATCACTTGAAAGTTGAATTGTTGTATGACCAGTAAAATAATATCTTAATTCTTTCACTAATGGTCTAATTTTTAATTCAAGTCGTTCTAAAACATCTTTTTCTCTAGTTTTTTCTATTATAGAACGAAGTCTAGCTGTTATTGTTGTATATACATCATCAAAAGTTGGAAACATATCAGAAGTAATTTTTGAAAAATCAGTGTTCTCATCTATTTTAAATCTTCTATATGTTTCTTGTAATATTTCACTAAATAATGTTAAACAATCCTCTTCAATATCTGGTGAATAATATTTTAAAAATGCTTTTACATTTTGAAGTGTTCTTGTTATTACAGTATATCCAAGACCAGCTTTTAAATCTTCTTCATCAACATCTGGAACAACTTCAAGTGGATTTATCATTCCAAATTCTCCACCTTTTCCAAGGCTTATAAAATCTCCACCATATAAGTTAGTCATATCTTCTAGTTCACCCTCTGGGTCTATCGCTACTATTTTATGACCATTTCTTATGTTACTTCTTAATAGAAGTTTAGCTGTTACAGATTTACCACTACCAGATGTACCTAATATAACCATATTGGCATTATTTCTATTAAATTCTTTTTTTACTTGATATAAGAATTGATTAAATAATACTATTCCGCCCGAAAAATCAACTCCTAAAAGACATGATAATCCTGGATCTTTGATACTATCAAATATAAATGGATACATAGCAGCCATTGTTACAGATGGCATTGGAATTCCAATTCTCTCCTCTATATCAGATTTAGGGAAAAGTGCAATTGCACTTTTTAATACCTTTTCTTGTTCGAATCTTAAAGGAACTGCTCTAAGACCTAAAGCATCTAAATAGTTTCTAACTTGAACTTTCTTTCTATCTAGTTCTTCTTGACTATCTGCCATAAGTAATAAATGCATTTGAAAATCAAATATTCTTGCATTAGTTGCTGCTAACATACTAACAAAAGATTCAATTGAATCATAGTCTTGTCTAATTCTTTCTTGAATAGTTATATCCTTTTCTTTATCCAATCTATCTTTTAATTCAGCAACTTCTCTATTTAACATTTTGCTCAATGAAGAAAAAACAATTGGTATATGTTTTATTAATAATTTTACTCCATCAAGTTGAGTTATATTAGATAAATAACCACTATAAATTGATTTTGGATAACTTATTACTGATAAAATAGTACAATACTTGTCACCTATTACTATTTCTGAATTTTTAAATTGTAGTCCTTTTGGAGCTATTTCACTTTTAAAAATATTACTCATTTGAAATCACCGCCTTAAATTCAGTTCTTACGTTAGAATTGAAAAAGCTATCTAGCAAATCCCTTAGATCATCATTTGTTGTTTGCCTTGAATCAAGTCCACAAGCAGCTAAACCAGAAATTAAATTTCTTATTCTTTTAGCAATAATATCTGGTTTCTTTTCTTTAAATAATATAAAGAATTCTTTATCGACTGCGCCTAATTCCTTATTCATAAATAATTCAGCTTTATTAATATCTTCTCTTAATAATTTTTTAATGCCAATGTTTTGCATTGAATTTAATTGTACTTGCAAATGATTTATATATAAACTAAGATCTACTGGTTTATCAGTTACCATTAGCCAAAATTCATAATCAATAGTTCCATAAAAATCTCTTAAATTATATATAACATTATTCTGACTATCATTATCTAAAATAAATATGTTTTTAGGTGTAATTTTAACACCTGTTAATAACATATTATTCTCAAGTTGAATTGCATTATTCTCAATTCCTTTTACAGGTAACCAATTTTCAGCATACTTATTATCTTCAGTTTTATTTTTCATCGTATACACACCAACCTTTCCATTTAAATTCCTTTGTATTTGTAAAATAATCTACAACTTCTTTAATTAATACCAATGTATTATGATAATTCGGTATTGGTAAAGTTAAGAAAGCGCCTATTAAAGCTGGTAATAGTTCAATTATAACCAATCCAAATGAATCAGCACCTAAAATAAAGAAAAGAGCAAACGTTATTAACCCACCTGTTAAAACAATAGCTAAATCAATAGGTCTATACACTGATAGAATTAACATTCCCCTTTTACTATTAGCAGGAATTAAATATTCTTGTCGTTCTACATCCATATTCTTTTTTCCTTTCTATTCTCCAATGTCCCCATTAAACTCTTCATATTGTCTTGTATTTTCCGCTTCATTAAGATGTTCCTTATTTTTTTCTATTTGTTCTGCGTTTAATCTTCCATCATAATTTATAGATTCTTGTTCTTCTCCTTCGCCACGATTTTCATTTAAAGTAGAATCATTCCCCGAAACTCTTTCGCCTCGTGCCAATCTTTCATTTCTTTGTTCTTCAGCAGCAGAATCTTCTATTATTCTAGGTTCTGCCTCTGGGATAGGATTTGTGTTTGGAGTTGGATTTACATTTTGAGGACGTTGTTGACCTTCTTGATACTTTATTTCAGCATTCATATCAATATCCCCAAATGCTGAACCGCTTGCAACTGATGGAGCTCCCATATCCCTTGCTGGAGCATGTGTAGTTCCACTTGCGTCTAATTGACCACCTTGATTTCTCAATTCATCATCTTGTCTTGTTTGATACTTCATTTTCAATGTGTTTTTTAATTGCTGCTGAGCATTTAAATGCTCTTGATCATCTAATACCGAAGCATAAGCACTACTTGTATTATATCCTTCTTTCATCGGGGTTTGCTCTGAATTTCGATTAATAGGATTATTGATAGTAGTAGCTTCCACTGGATTATTAGTACTAGAATTTGCTGTTTCTCTTGCACGTCTAAGTGTTTCTTCTTCTCGAAGTTTTTGCTTTGCCGCTTTTTCTTCTGCAGCCGCAGTTTTTCTTTCTTTTACACTGTTACTAGCGTATTCATTAGCTTGTTTTTCATTTGCTTCTTTTCTTTTGCTCCTAGCTTCTTGATTATGATTATTAGCAAACTTTCCAATATTTGAAGTGGCTTTTTCTCCAATTGTGTTGTTTCCTAGTTTAGTTAAACCGTTTCCAACATTCTTTTTAAATCCTTGCCCAGCATTATGCAATGCTGCTTTTGCTGTTCCGACAAAACCTGCTTTTCCTCTGATTCCACCTGCTATACCAGTTCCTAATCCGCCAATAATACCAGATGTTGTTCCTAAAGTGAGTGATGCTATACTGCCAACAATGCCTAAAGTTTTAGCAACTAGTCCTTTACCACTTGTTATTTCTACTCCAAGTATTTTGCTAATTAACTTTGGTAAATTTATATAAAATAAATATAATGAAACAAATATAACAATCAATAACGCAACTTTGAAAAATATTGGAAATGATGCTAAAAAGTTTTGATTATTGAAAGCAATAACCATATCTCCACTTATTACATCATTACCAACTCCTGTTATCAATATGCTCATTAATGCCATCATTAGATATACAATTAGGTATGAAATAAATATTTTAGCAAATAACTGAGCATATGTGCTTACATATGTTGATATGTATTTTTTTAATATTTCTTCTCCTTTTTTAGGAATTATATACCCCATTGCAGCAACTGGCATTATGACCCTTAAAATCATTATATTAAACGCCCTAACTCCAATATCAATAGCGAATGTTACATACATTACTACTGCTAATAAACCACAAAACGTTGATACTATTGGATATTCATATTTAATGTCATCACTAGCATGTTCAACTATTTGATAAAATTTTTTTTCTCCATTAAGAATTGCAGGTTTTAAAGTAGCATCTCCTTCTGCTGCCGCATCTGAAGGATCCGGATTATCATAAAACGAAAAAAACAAATTATATGATATCCATCTTCCCGACCCAATAAAAATTTCATATTGATTTTTTGCAATACTTTCATCATCTGGTTGATTGTTACTTTCTACACTATTATTACCTATCACTAATTTTTCTATTACATTTTCATCCAAAATAGCATTTTGAAGATTATCAAGTAAACCAAAAGCAAAATTACCTGCTACCAATAATCCGACAGATACAATAATTTTTGTTATAAGTTTTGAGCCACCTTCGAGATTCTTGTTAGAAGGATCTATAATGAGAGTAAGTAAATTAAATGCCACAATGAATAGCATTACAACACCGAATAATACTTGTATACGTACAACAATAGTAGATAAAATAGCTTGTAAACTTGAAAAATTCAATCTACACATCACAGCAAAAAGTGCATATGCATAAGTTAATAATTCATACACAACCCAATCAAACCATAATGCAATTGTTTTTAAAACTATGAGTAAGTATTTCATTATGTACCTCCTTTTATGTTAATTTAAAAAGCATAGTCCATTTTTAATTTCAATTATTGATAACACTATATTTATAAGTGTTGGTAAAATCAATAATACTAACAATATTACAAATCTTTTTGTTAAATTCTTAGTTGCACTCTTAATCGGTGAATCATCTGCACCAGAAATAGCTTTAATAAAATCTAATGTTGTAAAAATAACAAATAATGACACAGCAACAATTCTCATATATTTGAAAATTTCTCTTAATATTTTGCCTAGTTGCCCTTTACCATTTTTGCCGAAAATTCCTTCACATGTTATTTTTCCAGTACCAACAGCATATATATTACTTAATGAGGCGGCAATATTATCACCATCAAATTTTTCCATAGATTTTATTGTATTATAGTCAGTTGTAAAATATTTTTTATCCTCAGTCCAATCGCCATTTTTAAATTTTGTATTTCTATTTTTTGTTCCAAGGCAATAGTATGCATTAATGTCTTTTTCTAAAGTCCCAATATATGACTTAGTCTTTGAATGAAATTCTTTAGGTGACACACATTTTCCAAAACAAGAGTTTTCACAATCGCCTAAAACTTCACACACCCAATATCTGTCTCCCAAATCATCAATATAATTCCAACAGTTTTTGCCGCTTTGTAGTGTATAAACTGATTTATTGAGAGCTTCATCATCTGTATATAGTATTTTTCCATAGCAATAATCATGCTCTTGTTTTAAACATTCATCCATCGTGTTATCAAATAATTCCATTGTTCCTGTTACTTTCTCCCAATTCCATGGAAATGAAAGAGTCCATAAAACTCCCCAGCCAAAATTTGACCAAGAATCACCTTCACCTTGAAAGTTTAATGGTGAGTATGTGTAATAGTTTTTCTTTAAATTGTAATCATCGCAATAATATGCATATCCATCTTTTGTTGAATGACAAGTACCGCAATACTTTTCACACTCAGACTTTGCGTAACTAGAGTCTGCATTTTTTACATTTTCTAAAATTTCTTGTTCTTCTTGTCTTTTAGTGATACCGCCCTTGTAAGAATCAGTAAAAGTAAAAATCGAGTCGTTTTGATATTTATTAGGATTATTCTTTTTATCCCAATAAATTACTGGAAAAAAAATTTTTTTAGTTGGATTTGGATTTAGTTTGAAATATGTGAAACCGATTCCTCCTCCATCACTATCTTTAGATACACAGTAATATATGCCTGTAAAAGAATTGAAATTTTTAAGAAAAAAAGGCTTATTATCGTATAATTTTGAAGATCCACCTGTTGGAATATAATTTCCAGTTTGTGCATCACAAATTGTAGGATTTATTTTTGCCACTTCCTGTGCATTTGCCGCTTTTATATTATTTATATTAAAAAGAAAAATTGATATTATTAAAATACTAATAATTCTTCTAAAACTTTTCTTATTCATTTTATCACCTATTCTAAAATTTATTATATCATAGTTTTATGGAATTTCAAACATATTTATTAAAGAAAAGAATTAGAATTTTGCTTTATTATTAAGCTAAATTCTAATTCTTATGGTATTTTATTTCTATTTTAAAATCTTTGTATTCAGAACTATTAAAACTTATAGTGACGCCAGAAGGAAAGTTTATTAGTTTAAAATTATTACCACTCATATCAGAAATTGTAAATGTTTTTTGCCTTATTTCACCAGTTTCCTTATCATAAACACTTGGATCAAGTTCAAATTGAATATACATACTATTATCAAATTCTAGTTCTTGTGTAACATTAGAAAAACTAACATTTGTATCTAATTTTCCAATTTCATAATTCTTACAAGAGGAACTAGAACCATCATAACGAACGGTGTCCTCAGTTGAAGTATCTGTTTCATATGTTTTTTCGCCATCATCAAAAATAGTTATTTCTGCCCAGTAATCAACAAGTTTTGAGCAATCTTTTATCTTCACAGGAACTTGCCAGTGATAATCTTGAGTTGGTTGTATAGGAGTATTTTCCGAACTGCCGCCAGAGCCGCTTCCTGAACCACTTCCAGATCCTTGGCTATAGCACACTTCCGGATCAGAAATATAATTGAAATTAACTCTATTTGTACATTGTGAAGAAGTTGCATGCAATACACATATACCTTCTATATCGTCTTTGTCTGAAGTTGTATGAGTAAGATTTAATAGAATTGAAATGAAAGTTGGAAGTAAAAACACTATGGCCGCTAAAACAAACTTTATACCCAAACGTTTTACAACTGGCATCATTTCTTTGTCTGAACCACTTGTCACAACTTTTATTAAGTCAATTATACCGAATATAAGTAGTACAACTGGTACAGCAATTCTTAAAACAAAAACTCCTAATCCAAGTAAATAAAAAGTATTTATTTTACTTTGAGTCATACAATCAATTATCAATAAATTATTTATAAATAAATTCATCATTCATCATTCCTAATCATAATATGATTATAACATATTTTAATATAAAAAAAAGCACAATGTTGCGCTTTTATTCAACTCTAAATGTAAAAATATTTTTTAAAGCCGTACAGCTTTGAGTTATAACTTCACCATTTTCTGTTGTGTATTCATTTCCAACAACTCTTAGTAGCAAACCTATTATGATAGGTAATAAGAATACCGCAACCGCTGCAACCACTTTTTTAATAAGTAAATTTGTAGCTTTTTTGATTTCTTTATCTTCCTGCGATGTAACAGCCTTAACTAAATCTGTTATCGCAACAACAAGCAAAACAACTGGTACTACAATAAATAAAACAGTAACTACAATATCAACATATCTTACTATTTTCAAAACGTCTGTATCTGTGCAGAAATCAAATAATAAATATAAATAATTCATTTTTTTCTCTCCTTCTTACTAATAATTCATAATTTAAGTTTATATTAAATAGTTTTAAATGTCAATAATTGTTTACATAATTTTGTCAAAAGAATGATTTTCTTTTTTCTGTATCATCATGGATTATATTTCCATTGTTTGTTTTATTAAACCCTAACTTTGTTAATAAATTTATAACTTGAGGGTTTACTTTATCTCTTTCATTTATATTTCTAATAATATCAAATAACTTTAAACCGCTTTCTTTTTCAAAATCCTGTAATTTAGGTAATGATATACTAGTTCTATTAATAACTACTTTTTTATCTTGCAAAAAAGATAATAAATTTGGGTTTAAATCTAAAGCTTTATTTAATTTTAATATACTAGGTTCTAACAAATATAATGTTTCTTTTATTATAAACTCATTATCATAATCATTTTGATCAACAAGTATTACGTCAGGATAAGGTTCATTTAAAATTTCATTTATAAAATCATCACTACTAACGCTTATCATATTTTCATTTTGAAAGTATTTGAAATCATCTTTATTAATCTCTACACATTTAACAATATATTTTTTAGATAATTCTTGCATCATCATGTAGACTAGTGTTGTTGCTCCTGCATTTGAAGTTACATTTTTTATACCTATTACTCTAGATTTTACATTTATTTCTGGAGCATTAATAGAATCTTGAAAATCTAACGATGTTCTTGGATTATTATAAAGTTCAATAACATCATTTAACTCAAATGCATAATTATATATTTTTAAATTTACTAAATTATTTATAAAAATAGCGTTGTCAAATTCTGGAATATTATCAATATATAATATTGTTTTATTAACATCTAAAATACTAAATATTTTTTTGAGTTCCTCAATTAAATATGAAATATTATTGTAGTTTTGTATTGAAGTTATATCTAGTATTATTCTTTCATAATAATAATTACTAAAAGCATTAATAATTTGCTCTGAAGTAAAAGTTCCTTCTAAAACTCCCGATACTTCTATGCCAATGTTTCTTAGTTCATTTCTATATTTATTTGAAACTATGACATTCATATTATTCCTCCTCTATTAACACTGCATGCACTGCCATTCTTTGATTTGTATTAGATGGTCCATAACATGTTGATAAAGTTAATATTTTATCTCCATATTTAACATTCACTCCAAAATTATAGACACTTCTTTTTATCATCTTATTAATCCACGAATTAAAATCATCTTCATCTTCAAAATTAACTTCTAAATAATCTGAAGTATAATCAGTTCTGTAAACTGATATTATTTGCCATTTCATTTTTTTATATGGTGTATCAAATGAAATAATTTGATTTTCTTTATTTAAATACCAGTTCTTATTAAGGGCATTTGATAAAGTTCCAAACATCATTCCACTTTTCATTTTATGCCCATAAAGAATTGTATTTGTATCTAAATCCTTAGGATTATTTCTAAAATCCATAAATATCCATCCAAGCGAACTAGATTTTTTATAAAAATCATGCTTTAAATAATAATTATTGTCTTTCCCTTGGACAGCAGGATAATTAATCATTGTATTATTAACAGTTATCCAACCTACTGTATCTTTATTCTTAGATAATAATAAATCAAATGATTTTTCAAATTCATATTTACTTTTTACTTTTTTCGTTTCTTCACTTGATGGTTCTTCATCATATTCCTCAATTGAAGGATTACCATCTTCATCTGTTAAATTTGCATAACTCATATACATTTCATAATTTAATTTATCAAGGTTGATTTTAGTAGAATAAGTATATAATTGTGTAAATATCACTCCAACTAATAAAACATAAAACGCAATTAAAAATGCAAAATTAATATGATTATAGGTAAACTGTTTAAATAAATTGTTTAAAATAAAATTCTTTGAATATATTATTTTAATATCTCCATTCAAACTTTTTATATAATTTTTACTTATATTTTTTAATTTTTTAAAATCATTAGAAGGCAACGTTGATTCTTGATACAATAGAATAACTACATTTTTTCTTTTATCTTTTTCTAAACATTTAATAATACTATTTAATATATCAACGTTGTAGTTATGAAGATGAATTGTTTTTAAATTAATATTTAACTTAAGAAACTCAATAAAATCTTTTTCTTTATAATTATATTCTCTATTAAAATGTAATACTTTTTTAAAGTATAAAGCATCATTATCAATAGTATCTTGTGATACCATAAAAGAATCAGAAATATAATTCATATAATTAAGATTTACTTTTTTCTTAGTACCAATTATTTTTTTTAAATAATTACTAGGAATATAATATGCATTAACATATCTTAAATACTTATTAGATATTATTAAATTGCATTCATTAGTAGTAAGCGACTTAAAGTTTTTTAAATATATTGAATGAATGCTTAATATTTTAATAAATTTTAAAACAATTTCTGTTAATCTATAATCTTCTAAATAAACAGAATGAATATTATTTTTTATTAAAACTTTATTTATTAAATTTAATATATCAGTATTATTTTTATTAAAATACTTATAAGTGTATATATACATGTTATGAAATATGTTATTTGAATTTATTACTTTTGTAGGAGATATAATTTTATTAGTAGAACTAAATACTAAGAAATTATTTTTAAATGATAAAATTATGTATTTGTCATCCATTTTTATTCCTCCTACTCTACCATCTATATCATAACATATTTTATAATTTTTATAAAGATTAAAAAAAGATTATTTCTAATCTTGTAGTGTTACAATTGATGTGACACCTCAAACATAGAAAAAAGTGATTTGATAC
>CAMVPB010000007.1 GCA_947169285.1 uncultured bacterium
TATTTGTTTCATAATTAAATGCCAGAAATGTAATACCTTTAATTATTATTCTATGGGGTTCTACATAAGAAAGATTAGTTCTTTCTATTGTTCTAATTGAACCTTTTTTAATTTCACATTTAGTATTACAAAAACTACATATAAACTCTAATTTCTTTTTAAGTGCTTCTTCAACTTCAATTTCTTCTTTAATAATCTTTACCATTAAATCATTCCTTTCTTTTCACACAACAAAAAATCAATTCCATTTCTAGAATTGATATTTATTAGTTAATTGAACCAAAGTTCAATCAGATTCTTTAATGGTGCCCGCAGAGAGACTCGAACTCTCATGATATTGCTACCGCTGGATTTTGAGTCCAGTGCGTCTACCAATTCCGCCATGCGGGCAATAAAGTAATTATATCATTTATTTTTTATAATTACTATATATTTTCTTTATATGTTGAAGTATATAAATCTTTATCTTCACTTTCAACTTCTTGCTTTATGATTAATTTAGGTAAATCTTCTTTAGTTGCAAGTCCAAAATAATCTAGAAAATCATTCGTTGTTTTATATAAATTTGGTCTTCCTATTGTATCAGCTTTACCACATTCTTTTATAAAATTCATTGCAACTAATTTTCTTATCATATTAGAAGAATTCACGCCTCTTATTTCATCTACTTTTAATCTAGTTATTGGCTCATTATAAGCAACTATTGCAAGCACTTCTAATGCAGCATCTGAAAGCGTATATGTTTTAGTATCAACAAGTAACTTTTCAAAAAATTCTTTATGTTCTTTCTTAGTTGTTAGTTTAAATGAGTTACCTAAAAATGTTATTCTTATTCCTCTATCACCACTCTCATAATCATTTTTAAGTTCCATTAGTGTATTCTTTATTTCTTCTGGCTCTTTTTCTAGTATTTTAATAAGATCATTAAGTGTTATTCCTTCATCACCTACTGCAAATAATATGCCTTCTATAATTCCTTTTAAATTCATACTAATCAACTCTTTCTAAATATATTTCACCAAAATTATTTTTTTGCGAGATTTTTATTTCATTATCTCTCGCCATTGTAAGTATTGATAAAAATGTCACGACAACATATTCCCTGTTTACTTCTTCAAATAATTCTTCAAATTTTAATGTCTTCTTTTTAGATAGCAACTCTCTTATTCTTATAACTCTATCTTTTACTGATAATTCTCTTCTGGCTACCTTAGTTGTTATAGGTTTACTTTTTTCAAGTCTACCTAGTACTTTTTGTAAAGCCTCTAATAAATCATAAGTAGTAACTCCTTCATTAATAATTTTTGTATCACTTAAATCAGTTATTCTTTCTGGACTTTTAGTATATACCTCATGTCTGGTAGTTTCAAGTTCTTTAAATTTTTCAGTACTTTCTTTATATATTTGATATTCAAGTAATCTTCTTTTTAATTCATCTTCAGGGTTTTCTTCATACTCATCGGTTTCTTCTTCTTTTTTAGGAAGTAAATATCTGCTTTTCATCTCAATAAGTTCTGAAGCCATTACTAGGTATTCTGAAGCTATATCTAGATTCATACTTTCCATTTTATTAATAAAATCTATATATTGATGTGTTATTTCAACTATATTTATATCAAATATGTCCATCTTTGATTGTTTTAATAAATGAAGTAATAAATCTAATGGTCCATCAAAATCATTTATGACAAAATTATACATACTATCACTCTCAAAAATATTCTATCAAATAAAAACTAAAAAGTCACTTTTTAGTTTTTAGATTTAAATATAAGTGCTACTATAAATGAGATAATTATAGTTGCAGATAATCCTGCAGAAGCGTTTACTAAAAGTCCTTTTAAAAGCCCAATAAATCCTTCTGAATAATATCCTTGTAAAGCTCCATTTACTAAAAGATTACCAAAGTTTGTAATTGGAACAGTTGCTCCGGCTCCTGCACATAATATAAATTTATCATAAAGACCACAGCCCGAAAATATACAACCAATAACAACTAAAATTGTATTTAAATGTCCGGGTGTTAATTTTGTCTCTTCTAATATTATCTGTCCTATTAAACAGACTAGTCCGCAAAATATAAAAGCATTTACATATATCATTTTATTACCTCCAAACTAACAGCATGACTTACTCCAACCATTGGTTTTTTTAAATTTGTACTCATGCAAGAATGAAGAGATCCGCTTCCTAACACTAATATTTTTTTATATTTTTTAATAATTTTTGTAAATAAGATTAATGGCACACATATAGGACCAGAACCGCCAGCAAAGTCTGAATCTTTATTTACGTTATAAAGCATAACACCAGCATCCACTATTCTATTAGATTTTAGTTTATATTTTCTATTTAAATATTCTTTTAAATATTCAATACCATATATTCCTAAATCTCCAGTTAGTATTACATCATAATAGTTTATATCTCTACCTGTACTTTTTAAATGATCATATAGAGTTTCAGCTACTGCCGGAGCCATACAAGCACCCATATCATTTGTATCAGTGTGTCCCATATCAATCACTTTTCCGATATTAGCACTTTCTATCATAATATTACTTTTTTTATTACTTATAATTGCAGATACTGCACCAGAAGCGCTAAATGAATTCACTTTTTTTCTTAAAGCTCCATATTCAACAGGAAATCTAAATTGTTTTTCACTAACTAAATTATTTGAAGATGTGACAACCATTGCATTTCTACATTTGTTTTTTCCTATTAAAGAAGCACCAATTATAATTCCTTCTATAAAACTAGAACATGCACTAAACACCCCTAAAAAAGGCATTTCATATTTACAAGCATTATAATTGGATGCAAATAATTGATTTTGAAGATCCCCGCCTATTAACAAGTCAATATCTTCAGGTTTTTTATTTTCTTTATCTAGTAAACCTCTAGTAACCAATGTTTGATATTCAACTTCACCCTCTTCAAATGTTTTTTTATTTAAGAAATAATCTTCTATTGACATATCAACATCATTTAATATAGATGGGTTGTTTGCTTTACTAGATAAAAGTGTAAAATGGTTGTTAATATACACATTATTAAATTTTATATTTTTCATCCGACTATCACCTTTATTAATGAAATAAAGAAAGCGGCTACTATTCCATAAAGTATTATACTTCCTGTTAATTTAAAAATACCAGAACCTATTCCTTTAACTAACCCTTCATTTCTTGTATCCATTGCAGCACTAGTCATTGCATGAGCAAAACCAGTAGTTGGAACAATTAAACCACATTTTGAAAATGATACTACTTTATCAAAAAAACCCAATCCAGTTAAAATAGAACCAATTAATACGAAAGATACCATTGTTAACATGTAAGAATCATTTATACTAAAATGTAAACATTTATTAAAAACATCTGTTAATAATTGACCAATTACCCCACAAAGTCCACCCACAAAAAAAGAAATAATTATATTTTTTAATTTATTTTCTTTTGGACTTTTATATTTAATTATTTTTTTATATTCATTTTTATCCAAATATCTCACCTATTTTTAGTATGAATCTATTTTTGTTTTTAATACATTAAAAAAGTGAAATTATCTAACCATTTCACTTTTCATTCTTGATAATATTTTATTCTCTTTACGAGATACTTGTACTTGAGTCATTCCCATTAATGATGCTGTTTCACTTTGAGTAAAATCTTGATAATATCTATAATTTATAAGTTCCCTATCATCTACACTTAAATTATTAATTACATTTTTCAAATCAATTTTAGAGTCAATATCTTCACTATGATCTTCACCTATTACATCATGTAAATACAAATCATCTTTAATTTCTTGATCAATGCTCATTATTTCGCTATTATTGTTAATAGCATTATATAAATCATATTCGCTTATTTCCATAAATTCAGATATTTCTTTTAAAGTGGGATTATATCCTTTTGTAGAAGTTAAATAATCTCTTGCTTTTTCATAAAGTTTATATATTTTAGAATTATCCCCATGCATTTTAAGAAGTTTATCATTTCTTAAATAATTGGTTATTTCTCCAAGAATATAATTATAAGCATATGTAGAAAATTTGGTATTATAGTCATCTTTATAATTTTTATATGCATTAATTATTCCAATACACCCAACTTGAAATAAATCATCTATATTAGCATGCCCACTATATGAATGAGCTATTTTATAAATTAGATTTTTATTTTCTTCTATTAATTTCCAAATATCTTTTTTCATAATTCAAATACTCCTAATGCCATCCTTTCATTTTTAACTTTATATAAGATTTTATCTATTAATGTTCCTTTTATTTTCTTTTCTATTTTCTTGCTATCAATTAGCGTAGTTTTACCATTAAATTTCAAAACCGCATCATTTATTTGATCAATCACTTCTATTCCATAATTATCAAGTACATTTACTCCATTAAGGTTTAAAACTACATACTTAAATCCGTTTTTTAGTATTAATGGAATAATTTCTTTTTTTAGTTTATAAGAATTAGTTTTATCAAGTGAACCACTAATTCTTATAAAAAGTACTCCTTTCTTATATTCTATATTTGTTTCAAACATTATTTCACCTGCCTAATAAGTTTAGAATATTTTTTTATTAATTTATACACATTCGACAAAATTAGAACAATAAAGTTATCGACATCTTTTTATCAATTCTCTTAAGAATAAACATAAAAATACAATTAATGATAAAAATAAAGCAATTATTACATAAAATTTAAGGTTATTTTTATTAGTTGTTTCTTTATTTTTATTTGTTTTATTTTCAACAATTTCTTTTTTTGTTACATATTCACAAGGTTTAGTTTCTTCTTTTTGAGAACTTACTTCTTTTTCAAGAGTAATATATTTATTCACTATTTTTTCTTTAGGAACAATTATTTCTTTAAAAACATCTTTTTCAATTATTTCAGGTTCTACTACTACATTTTCATAATCATATTCTTTTATGAATTGTTTTTCATCTTTAATATAATTTTCAACTAAATCAAAATATCCATCCAAATATTCTTTTTCACTACACATTAAATAAGCATCTTTATACCTATAATATTTAATAATATTATTTGATGACCAACTTTTATAAGAATTAATATAACTTGCATAATATTGTGCGCCTATTTTAATTAGAGAAGTATCATTTTCTTCTTTTGATTCAAGAACATTAAAATTTCTATCTAACTTTGAAATTCTATAGCCAAATAAATAATCTTCTTTATCATAAATAAATTGAACTCTTATATTTTCGTCTGTTTCTTCATTTAAAATTAATGTTATAGGTTGTCTATGTTTTATTTCAAAATAAGTATTGTAATTATTATCAAAAAGATTTTCTCTGGGAAATGTTGAAGTACAATTATAACATACTACAGAATTATACTTTACTTGTTTTCCATTATCATCAAAAAGTTTTATTTCTTTTGTTCTTAAATTTGAAGTAAGTATATTATCAATTTTTATAGCAAAATATGTTGGATTTTCACTTGTCGTTTCTTCTTTTTCTTCTATTATTCTTCCATACTTTTC
Organism: uncultured bacterium; assembly: GCA_947169285.1. Lineage (GTDB taxonomy): Bacteria > Bacillota_I > Bacilli_A > RF39 > UBA660 > CAJOJR01. The sequence continues at coordinate 5,532 of CAMVPB010000007.1, forward strand.
TTCTGGCTTTTCAGTACTCCAATTACTAAAATCAGTTTCTTTTAATTCTAAATGCTCGCAAATATGTTCAAAAACATTTTCTTTTCTACCATCCACTTTTTTTAATTTATACCATTTATATTTTTCACTAACACCATTAATTTTAATATTTTCATTTAATGGCAAACCATTAGTGTTAATAGCTTTAATTCTTTTAAATGGAATAAATAAAAAAGTAAATAATATAAATATTATTACTTTTCTCATCTTACCTCCTCTATATATATTATCGTCAGTTTTTTAATAAAACACTTTTTTTCAGAGAAAGTTTTTTATTTTTTTTATATTTTCTTTAATGCGTTCATCATTTGGTTTTAATTTTAAAGCCATTTTAGCATATTTTAAAGAATTCTTATAATTACCTAAATTAAATTCACAAATACTGAGTATATCTTCAACACTTCCATCCCAACAAAAGAATTCATTTAAATAACTTTTACTTTTTTCTTTTATTTTTAAACATTTAAGTAAATATTTTTTAGATAAATCATATTTATTTAAAATATAATATAAATATCCAAGTTCAAAATAAGGTTCTCTTAAATATGGGGCTTCTTTAATAGATTTTTTAAGCCACATTTCTGCTTTGTTATATCTTTTTAAATTTATATAACATCTTGAAATATATCTCATAGATGCACATCTTTCATCTTTCCAAGTGGCAGTATTTAAATTTAAATGTTTTATTAATGTATCAATAGATTTATTCCATTTTTTATAATACATATATTCTCTACCTAAATAGTGAACATTTCTATCATTAAATGGATCTTCTTTAACACTAAGTTCAAGTAGCTTTAAATAACTAGTTCTATTTTTAGTTAAATCTTGATAATGATTTAAAACTATATTATTACTTATTACTTGATATTCATTATTATTAATATTTTTAAGTACTTCATGAACTGCATTTACCCAAATATAATCATTTCTAGAATGAATTTTATTTATATAAAAACTGGTAGCAGGTTTATCATATTCATCAAAACTCCAGTTGTAATTATAACTTACTCTAGTTATATTTTTATTCCATATACTTTCTAATTCTTTTCTCCAACCAGTTTCAAATCTTTCATCTAAATCTGTACACACACATATATCAATATCTTTTGGAACCATGTCAAGAGATTTATTTCTAGCTACATCAAATCTCCAAGGATCAATAATTTCAATTTTAACATTTACTCCTAATTTTTTTAATAGTTTAACTGTATTATCAGTTGATCCAGTATCAAGTACATATATTTGATCTGCTTCAGACATACTTTTAACCCATTCTTCAACATTTTTTTCTTCATTTTTACTAATTGCATAAACACATACTTTATATTTCATAACTCACCTAATTTATAATATGAATAAAATATTTTATTGAATAGATAAAAAGCTAAAGAAATTAATCTTTAGCTTAAATATTTAGTTTGTTTCATCTCCACCTGTTGGACCAGTTGGACCTTGTGGAATTGTTAAATTAAGAACAAAGTTAGGAGCTGTACCTGTTATAGTAGCAGAAGCTTCAGTTCCAGGATCTCCTGTTGTTACAGTACCTATTGTAATAGTTGGAGTTTCACCATCTTCACCCGCTGGACCTGTTGGACCTGTTGGGCCAATTTCTCCTTGTGGACCTGTAGGGCCAATCTCTCCTTGTGGACCAGTAGGGCCAATTTCTCCTCCTGATGGGCCTGTTGGACCAGTAGGTCCAATTATACCAACAAAATATGGTATTCTTGCATTAAGAATTCTATTAAGTGCTCTTTGTTCAGCACAATTATTTCTACAATTACAATTATTTATCATAATCACCTCTATTTTAATTTATGAAATTAAAAATAAAGATTATATGCATTCTAACTAAATATAAACAAAATTCCACTTATTACATAGTCATAAATATTAATTTATTACTTTCTATATTACATTAACTTTACCACTAATTATATCTTTAAAATTATTATATAACATTTTAAAATATCCTGACTTTTTTATATTTTCTTTTACTACTAAATTATATTCATAAATTTTACCATTATAATTTAAATATATTTTTCCTATTACATCTCCTTTTTTTAAAGGGGCTTTTATATTATTAAATTCTTTTTTTAAATCATATTTTATTTCTTCTGTATTTTTATCTACTAAAACATTTATATCTTCACTCGCATAATACTTTATATTTCTAGGATTTGCATTATTAACATATATTTCTCCTAATGACTTATCAGATTTTAATATGTTTTTTATACCATAAACACTAAATCCATATTCCATCATAGCAATTGTATCTTCATTTCTATCTTCTTTTTCATTAGCTCCCATTACTACGCTTATAAGTCTCATATCATTTTTTTTCATTGTTCCTGTTAAACAATACTTTGCTTTATCTGTAAACCCTGTTTTAAGTCCATCCATTCCATTATAAAATCTTACTAATTTATTTGTATTAACTAGCCAATGATTTTGACCATTTACATTTATATTTTCTTCATATGTACTTGTAATTTTTAATATACTCTCATGTTTTATAAGTTCACTTGCAATTAAAGACATATCATAAGCAGTTGAATAATGTCCTTCTTCATCTAAACCATGTGGATTTTTAAAACTAGTATCAACTGCGCCTAATTCTTTTGCTCTTTTATTCATCATTATTACAAAGTTGTCATAAGTTCCACCTACTTTTTCAGCAAGAGCAACTGCTGCATCATTAGCAGAAGCTATTCCAATTCCTTTTAACAAATCTATTACTTTTACATTGGTTCCCTCTTTAATGAATATTTGTGTACCTCCCATACCAGAAGCTCTTTTGCTTATAAGAACAGCATCATCGTATGAAAGTTTTCCAGAATCAATTGCTTCCATTGTAAGAAGTAATGTCATGATTTTAGTCATTGATGCTGGCGCTAATTTCTCATGAGAATTTTTTTCATAAAGAATAGTCTTAGTTGATGGTTCAATTAATATTGCAGACTTACTATTTTTAGCATATTCTCCTAATTCTTTATCAACCGCAACTCCATCCGCGTTAACTATACTTATAAATAAAAACAAACTAATTAAAAACATTGTTATTTTTTTCATATACACACCCTAAAAAATAATATGTATTATAATTTTATTTATTCTTTACACTTTTTATTTTCCTTTTAAGAATAAATAGTTTTATTCATGATATAATTAAACTAGGTGATAATATGAAAAAAAGTATGAAATTTATTATAATTATATGGTCTATTCTTTTAATAGGAATTTTAATATATTTTAATAAAGATAAATTATTTAAGCAAAATGATTATACTTCACTTGGCTATAGCGAAAAGTCTAGTCAAAAAATAAAAGAATTAAACATTTCATCTTATTTAAATGATACTTATTCTAAAACTTTAGACAAAGCATTAGAAAATGATGAATATATTAATGATTATCTTCAAGACTATATTAAAATTAATTATATAGATAATAAAGAATTTATTAAAAGTATTAATGACTTATTAAAAAATAATTATAAAGTTGATGAAATAAACAATTTATCATTTATATTATCTTCTCCATATTACAAATATGAACATTTAAATAGTTATTTAGAATATTATAAAAAAAATAAAGATAAAAAAGATAATGTTGTTATTTTAACTAACATCGGCCTTAATAATGATTTTTACACAAATATAAAAGAAATAAAAGAACCAGATAGTTTATTAGTACTTGTTAACAAATATAATAAATTACCAGATGATTATAAACCTAATGATTTAGTAGAGTTTGATACAAAATATATGATATCTTCTAAAACCAGGTATATGAGAAAAGAAGCACATGATGCTTTAATTAAAATGATTGATGATATTAATAAAGAAGGTATGAATTTATGGCTTAATTCAGGATTTAGAACTAAAGATTACCAAAATGGATTATTTACTAATTCAGTTAAAAATAATGGTATGGATCATGCATTAATTTACTCTGCTAAAATGAGACATTCTGAACATGAGACTGGTCTTGCAGCAGATATATCTTCTGTTAAAGGAATGCTTGATGGTTTTGAAAAATATAAAGAATACACTTGGCTTCAAAATAATGCCCATAAATATGGTTTTATTGAAAGATATCCAAAAGGAAAAGAATGGATTACTGGTTATGCTTATGAGCCTTGGCATTATAGATATGTAGGTACTGAGGTTGCAAGTAAAATAAAAGAAGAAAACATTACATACGAAGAATACTGTGTAAAATATTTGGGATACTACTAATGTTTTTTTCTATTTAAAACAAATAACATATAAAAGAAGAAAATGATTATTATGGAACAAATACTTATAATAGATAATGTTAAAATATTTGTTTCTTTTTTTGTTAGTTTTTCTCTTCCCAAAATATTGTTTTCAATTATTTCATCACTTGATTCTTCTTCAAATGTTGTCACTATTTTATTAACATTTATTGTGTACACATTAGTTTTTGTTTTATCTTTGCTAGTTACTATTACCCTAACTTCATTTTTTCCTTCTTTAAAATTAGAATTTCCAGTTATTTTAACATTAGATTCAGAACTTTTAGTTTCATAATCAATATTCAATCTAATATCATCTATTACATTTACATTATATTCATAAACATTTGAATCAAAATTAATATCATATCCATTAACTATTAATTTAATAAGAGTTGCATCATCTAAACTACTATTTTCTTTATAATTTTTAAATATATCTACTTCATAAGTAATAATTTCCTGGTTCTTTTTTACTACTTTTAATATTACCTCATTTTTTCCATCAATTAGTTTTACATTACCTATTCCTGTTACATAATTATCATCTTCAGACTCCACAACGCTAACATCAATATTTTCATCATCATTTATAAAAACATTATACTTAGTTATATATTCACTAAAATAAGGTATTAGTGAATAATCCCCCACCTTGATATTTGTTATTGCCTTTACTTTTAAAGTAAAAGAAAAGAAAGTTACTGCTAACAAAAACTTAAATATATTTTTCAAAGCATTACACTCCCTATTTTATAATTTTTAAAATAATATTTTTTTCTTTTGGTTTAGTATCACTATATTTAAATGAGTCTTTTAAAATTGAAATCATATTATCTACTTCTTTATTATAATAAATACTCGCGATAACTTCACCCTTTTCGACAAAATCTCCTATTCTTTTTCTTAAAATAATACCAGTATTTAAATCTTTCACTTTAAACCCTATTAATTTTGATGATAAATAACCTATTTTAGAAGCATCAATAGATTTTATATATCCACTTTTTTCACTCATTACTTCTATTCTTTTAGCCTCAATCTTCAATTTGCTTATGTCTCCACCTTGATATTTAATCCATTCATAAAATTTATTTTTTGAAGACCCAATCTTCAATGATTTTAATACTAGCTTTTTAGAATAATTAAAAGATATTTTTTTTGAAATTGAAACCATATAACTAGATAGACATACAATTAATTCATATAGTCTTTTATCATATATTCCATTAAAAAAATTAATAACTTCTTTTACTTCTAATTTATTTCCAATATTATTACCTAATGGTATATTCATATCTGTTAAAACACATATTACTTTTCTATTATAATATTTACCTATTTTAATCATTAATTTGGCAAGTTTTGTAGCATCTTTTATATTTTTCATAAATGCTCCTTTGCCAACTTTTAAATCTATAACTATATTTTCTGATGAACATGCAATTTTTTTACTCATAATAGAGCTTGCGATTAAAGGAATTGAATCTACATAACCGGTTTTATCTCTCAAAGAGTATATTTTTTTATCCGCGACTGCTATATCTTTTGTTTGACATATATCAACACAACCAACTGTGTTTATGATATTTACAAATTCTTTATGTGATAATTCACTTTTAAACCCAGGAATACTTTCGAGTTTGTCAACTGTTCCACCAGTAGTCCCTAAACTTCTACCACTCATTTTAGGAACTGCTATATTAAGAGATGCACATATAGGCAATACTATTAAAGATGTTTTATCTCCAACTCCACCTGTTGAATGCTTATCAACAGTAACTTTTTCTACAAACGATAAGTCCTCAACTTTACCACTTTTAATCATTATATCAGTTAAAAATAATGTTTCATTAAAAGAAAGCCCACTATTATAAATAGCTTTTATAAATAAAGTCATAGTTTTATCACTTATATTATTATTAATATAAGAATCAATCATATATTTTATTTCATTATATGCTAATATTTTATTTTTTATCTTTTTTTCTATAATTATCTTACTATTCATAATTACCTCTTTTATTCTTAATTTAATTATATAAAATTTAAAAAAAAATTAAAAGAAAAAAATGCACTATGTGCATTTATTTAATTATATATGGATCATCATATAATCCGCTTCCTGATGAATACATTGTATTTTTTCCTAAAGAAACAACATATCTTAATTGTTTTGAATTATTTGCTCTTGTCTCATAAACACCACTTGTATTTATATTATAAACATATGCAGAATTCTTTTGACCTTTTGTAATAGTCCAAAAACTTTGTGGCAAATCATGCATATAATTATAGTTTGTACATCCTCTATCTTCTGTTGTTTTACAATTTGGATCAATACTTGAAATCAGATACTCACCAACAGTTAATAATCTTATTGGTAGTTCTTCATCGCTTAATTTAGAGCATTCTACTTGATTCATACTGCCCATTTCTGTTTTGCTTCTTGTGGCTAAACAAGCATTTGTAAAAACAACTTTACTTTTTTCATAATCGGTTAACAATTCACCATCATAATACTTTTTTTCAATATATTCTTTTATTCTGCTTACATTGTAATCATTTATACCGTCATCTGAATCCGTTTCAAGATTATATCTATTATCCCATTCAGTTGTATCTGTTCTAAACTCTGACATTAATACTAAATTTTGATTTTTATCTATCCTTAGTATTCTCCAATTTTGTTTATTCAATAATACATAGTTATTTTTCACTTCACCTCTAAATATTTTTTCATTTTCTATGTTATATAAACCTACACCTTTAGTAACAATAGTATTATCTTCTAAAACTTTCTTATATAGTTCAATAGAAGTATATTTTTCTCCACAATTCAAATATGGTAAATAGTCATAAGAGGCATTAACCTTAGTTACAACTACTTTAGCATCACAAGAATCACCATATCTTAAATATTTATTTAATGGTTTTATATACTCTTTTTCAATTAGCGTACTTAAAGTGACTTCACTTGTTTTATTTTTTTCTGTTGGTAAATAATTTGGATTAGTAGCATAATATTTTTTTGCAGCCTCCACAAGTTTAGCTTCGACTTCTGTATAAGTATTGTATGTTTTAGTTGTTAATCTACTCAATAAACTTAATATTATTATTAAAAGAATTATTCCTCCTAAGCCACCAATTATCCACCATAATGTTTTCTTATCCATATATTTTTACTCCTCATTATTTGTAAGTTTTACATATATTTCCTCATTAGTTAAATTATTTTTTTCTTTATATTTAGGAATTATATGCACATGATAATGTTTTATTTCTTGGCATATTCCGTTATTTTGAACAACTTCTACACCATCAGCTTTTAAAACTTCATAACATTTTTTTATCATTTTTTTTATAATACCATTTAATCTAGCAAAAGTTTCATCATCCATATCTAACGCATCTGTAATGTGACATTTGGGTATTATTAGCATATGACCTGGAGATACCGGAAACTTATCCATAATTACTTTAAGCTTATCATCTTCATAAATAATATTAGAAGACATTTCACCATCATTAATTTTGCAAAAAATATCTTTTTCCACTTTATCACCTACTGCTTTTATTTTATCAAATAATAACTCATTTTTAAAGATAAATATGCTTTTATTATATAATTTTTTTATTTTTTTGAATATTTTAAATTAGAAGGTGCAAGAAATGAATAAAGAATTTCCGATATTAAATAAAAATATAATATATTTTGATAATGCTGCTACTACATTAAAACCAAAATCAGTAATAAATGCTATTAATGATTATTATGAAAACTATTCTGCTAATTCTCATAGGGGTGACTATAATATAGCATTTAAAGTTGATGATGAAATTGATTTAGCAAGAGAAACTATTAAAAATTTTATAAATGCAAGGCGTAAAGAAGAAATAATATTTACTAGTGGAGCCACCGAAAGTTTGAACATGATAGTATTTGGTTTTTTCGAAAATATTTTAAAAGATGATGATGAGGTAATACTATCAAAAAGTGAACATGCATCTAATATACTTCCATGGTACATTCTTTCATTAAAAAAGAAAATAAAACTTAAATTTATACCACTTAATGAAGAAAATAAGATAACTATTCCTAATTTATTAAAAACTATAACCAATAAAACTAAAGTAATAAGCCTTGCACACATAACAAATGTAATTGGAGATATTAGAAATATTGACGAAATAATTAAAATAGCACATTCTAATAATATATATACAGTTGTTGATGCTTCTCAAAGCGTTCCACACATTAAAACTAATGTCAAAGAAATGGATACCGACTTTTTAGTGTTTTCTGGTCATAAAATGTGTGGACCGACTGGCATTGGAGTCTTATATGGTAAATATGAATTGCTACTCAGAATGATGCCATTTAAATTTGGTGGTGGCATGAATGAATCTTTTAATGAAGAAAAACTTGTATTAGAAAATATTCCATATAGATTTGAAGCTGGTACACAAAACATTTCCGGAATTATTGGGCTTAGACACGCTGTTGAATACTTAAATAATATAGGTTTAGATGAAATAAATAGACACGAAACATACTTAAGAAATTATTTAATACGAAGATTAAAAGAAATACCATATGTAAAAATATATAATGAATTTTCAGAATCGTCAATCGTTTTAATAAATGTAGATGACATTTTATCTGGAGAATTGGGCCTTTACTTAAATAGTAAAAATATATGTGTTAGAAGCGGAGTTCACTGTGCCAAAATGCTAAAAGAAGAATCACATTTTGAAAACACTGTTAGAATAAGTTTGTATTTTTATAATACATATGAAGAAATAGATGAATTAATTAATGCTCTTAAAAATAAAAATGAACTTTATAATTTTTTAAAATAATATGTTTTTATTTAAAAAAGAATAATAGAGTTATGTAACTACTCTATTATTTTATTTTGTCCTTAATAAATAATTGTTTTTATTTAATTACTTATTAATTTTAACTAAAAAACTCTATTTTTTAAATGTGTTATTATATTTTAGAAAGGAGGTGTTTTTATGTTAAATCAAGTTGTTTTTGTAGGAAGACTTACTAAAGATCCAGAGATAATAACTAGTGAATCCGGTAAAAAAAGGACAAGAATAATAGTTGCAGTTAATAGAGGATTTAAAAATATGGATGGAATTTATGAAACGGATTTTATACCATGTATATTATGGAGTGCTGTTGCTGAAAACACTTGCGAATATTGTCACAAAGGCGACATCATTGGTATTAAAGGAAGAATACAGACTAGTTCAATAGAAGATGATAATGGTTATAAAAATTATGTAGAAATCATCGCAGAAAAAGTCACTTTTTTATCAAGCAAAAAACAGGAAGCAGATGAAGAATAATCTGCTTCTTTTATATTTTAATATTAAATTAAGACAATTCTGTTTACTAAAAGTAGATTTTTATATTATCAAAATTTTTTTGGTTATAATAAATTTGTAAGGTGATAATATGAATGGAACTCGTCTTAAAGAGCTTAGGCAAGCGAAAGGCCTAACTCAACTAGAACTGGGAAAACTTTTGGGTGTTACAAAAGCAAGCATATGTTGCTATGAAAAAGAAACAAGAACACCACCTATTGAAACAATTATTGATATGATGGCCTTATACAATGTTACAAGTGATTTTTTGATTGGATCTGACAATATAGTTACGATTAAAGATAATAATAAAAGAAATGAAGTTATTTCTAATGAAGAATATGAATTTATTAAAGAATTAAGAAAAAATAAATATTTAGCAGAAATACTTTTAGAAGATCCTAAAAGAAGTATTGAACTTATAGATAAAAAAATTGGATAATTAATTATCCAATATTTTTTTTAAATAAATACCTGTATAAGAGTTTTTATTTTTAGATACCTCTTCTGGAGTACCAGTACATACTACTGTTCCTCCACCGTCTCCTCCATCTGGGCCAAGATCTATAATATAATCAGATACTTTTATAATATCCAAATTATGTTCTATAACAATTACCGTATCACCATTATTAACAATATTTTGAAGTATTTCAAGTAATTTTTTAATATCATCTTGATGTAACCCTGTTGAAGGTTCATCCAATATAAATACACTTTTACCAGTAGGTTTCTTTTGAAGTTCTTTAGCAAGTTTAACACGAGATGCTTCTCCACCTGATAAAGTAACAGCATTTTGACCTAATTTAACATAGCCAAGACCCACATCATGCATAGTTTGTAAAGTCCTTTTTATTTTAGGCACATTTTCAAAAACTTTTAATGCTTCATCAACTCTTAAATCCAAAACTTCTGCAATGTCTAAACCCTTAAATTTGACCTGAAGAGTTTCTTTATTATATCTTTTACCTTTACATACATCACATGGTACATACACATCTGGCAAAAAATGCATTTCTATTTTTTTAACTCCATCACCATAACAAGCTTCACACCTTCCACCTTTTACATTAAATGAAAATCTACTTTTATCATATCCTCTTATTTTAGATTCTTTTAACTCTGTAAATAAATCTCTTATTTGATCAAATACTCCGGTATATGTTGCTGGATTACTTCTTGGAGTTCTTCCGATTGGGTCCTGTGTGATGTTAACAACCTTATCAATATTTTCAAGTCCCTTTACCTCTTTGCACTTACCAGGCTTTTCTTTAGCATTATTTATGTAGCTTGCAAGTGACTTATAAAGTATTTCATTAACTAAACTACTTTTACCAGATCCTGAAACACCAGTTACACAAATAAATTTACCAAGTGGAAATTTAACATCAATATTTTTTAAATTATTTTCTTTAGCTCCTTTTACTTCAAGATACTTACCATTTCCTTTTCTTCTTTTAGAAGGAACATCTATTTTTAATTTACCACTTAAATAAGCGCCTGTTATAGATTTTTCATTTTTCATTACTTCTTGTGGAGTACCTTTTGCAACTACATATCCTCCTTCAGAACCAGCCTTAGGTCCAATATCAATAAGATAATCAGAAGCAAGCATTGTATCTGTATCATGTTCAACTACTATTAGAGTGTTTCCCAAATCTCTCATTTCTTTTAAAGAATTAATTAACTTATCATTATCTTTTTGGTGAAGTCCAATAGAAGGTTCATCAAGAACATATAGTATTCCAGATAATCTACTCCCAATTTGAGTTGCAAGTCTTATTCTTTGACTTTCTCCTCCGGATAAAGTAGAAGCTGCTCTACTAAGTGATAAGTATTCAAGACCAACATTTTTTAAAAATGTTAATCTTTCTTTTATTTCCTTAATAATTAAAAATGATATTTCTTGTTCTTCTTTATTAAGTTTTAAATTATTAATAAACTCTATTAAATCTTTAATACTTAAAAGGGTTATTTCATATATGTTTTTACCACCTATTTTAACACTTAACACTTCATCACTAAGTTTAGCTCCTTTACATTTTTCACAAGGAAGTTCCGTCATATATGACTCTATCCAACTTCTTATCATATTAGAAGTTGTTTCCATATACCTTCTTTCTAAATTAGTAATTATTCCTTCAAAATTATCATAACTCTTTAAAATACTTCCACTTCTTGAATTAATAGAAAAATCTAGTTTATCTGGAGAACCATATAAAATAATATCTAAGTCACTTCTTTTCATGTCTTTTATTGGAATATTTAAATCAATATTATAATAATCTGCGGTTGTTTTTAATTTTCTATAATATATATTTAGAGTTTCACCACTTTGAAAAGAAGATACCGCTCCTCCCATTATACTTTTTGTTTTATCCGGTATTAATAAATCTTCATCTATTTTAGATTTAAAACCAAGTCCTTTACATTCAGAGCAAGCACCATATGGACTATTAAAAGAAAACATTCTTGGCTCTAATTCTGGTAAAGAAAAATTACAATCAGGGCATGCATATTTTTCACTCATTACTATTTCTTCAAAACCAATTACATTTATAACAACTTTACCATCAGCTAGTTTTGAAGATGTTTCAATTGCTTCAAATATTCTACTTCTAGCTTCGGGTTTAACTACTACTCTATCAATAACAACGTCAATATTATCTTTTATATTTTTTTCTAATTTAATATCTTCATCAAGATTTTTAACTTCACCGTTTATTCTAACTCTCGAATAACCTTCTTTTCTGAGGTCATCCAATAATTCTTTATGCATCCCCTTTTCACCATGAACAACAGGAGCCATTATTTCAATTTTAGTACCATTATCTAAACTTAATACTTTGTTTGTCATTTCCTCAATACTTTGATGTTTAATAGGCTTTTTATGTTTAGGACAATAAGGTACTCCTATACGAGCATATAAAAGTCTTAAGTAATCATATATTTCTGTCACTGTGCCAACTGTACTTCTAGGGTTTTTGTTAGTAGTTTTTTGATCAATGCTAATACTAGGACTTAATCCTTCAATTGAATCCACATCTGGTTTTTCCATATTACCCAAAAATTGTCTAGCATATGCACTAAGACTTTCAACATATCTTCTTTGTCCTTCAGCATAAATAGTATCAAAAGCTAAACTACTTTTACCAGAGCCACTCACCCCAGTCATAACAACCAATTTATTCTTTGGAATTTCTATATCAATATTTTTTAAATTATTTTCTCTGGCACCCTTAATTATTATTTTATCCATAATTACCTCACTATAAATATTATTTACATTTATATAAATAATAATCCCTTTTTAACAGAGTATAATATATCATAATTTTATTTGTTTTACAAACAAAAACACACAAATTTGTGTGTTATATTTTAATTGTTTAATTACATACATTTGCTGCACATCCGGTTTCATATGGGCATACTTTGTATTCTATTGAAGCACTATTTTTATATTCAATAACTACACATCCATTAATTAAAGTATTATCTTTAGGGTTTTTCAAATTTTCATCCACAAGTAATACATTCTTTAAAGTTGAAATAGGTATAATTACTTCTCCAGTAGTATATAAATTATTTTTTAAATATGAATAATCTTCCATTTCAGAATAAATTGTAAAATATGTTTTTCCTGCCAATTTTATATCTTGAATTATTTCATTGTATCTTTCATTTTTGGAATTTGATATTACTTTTGAAAGACCTATTGCTCCAAAAGTCCCTATAGATGCCACTAATGCAATAACAACTATTAATTCTATTAATGTAAATCCTTTTTTATTCATAACTACCTCTATATTAATTTTATCACTCTTCTATAGAAAGTTCAAACATAATATCTCTAAGTTCCATTGCCCTTTCAAAATCCATATTAGCAGCTGCTTTTCTCATTTCTATTTCTAGGTTCTTAATCATTATCTCTTTGTCTTTTTTAGAGTACTTAATCTTTTCTTTTTTGTTAACTTCTTCAACATTAGAAACAACATCTCTTATTTCCTTTTGAATAGTTTCTGGAATTATATTATGTTCTTCATTATATTTTTCTTGAATTTTTCTTCTTCTATTAGTTTCTGCGATAGCTTCTTTCATAGCCTCACTCATAGTATCAGCATACATTATAACTTTACCATTTTTATTACGAGCCGCTCTTCCAATTGTTTGAATTAAACTTCTTCCGCTTCTTAAAAATCCTTGTTTATCTGCATCCATTATAACTATTAAAGACACTTCTGGTATATCAATACCTTCTCTAAGTAAGTTAATACCAACTACTACATCAAATTTACCAAGTCTTAAATTTCTAATTATATTTAATCTTTCTAATGTTTTTATTTCATTATGAAGATATTGAACTTTAATACCCATCTCTTTTAAATAGTTAGTTAATTCCTCACTCATTCTGATAGTTAATGTTGTTATTAATACTCTTTCATTCTTTTTAATTCTTTCTCTTATTTCATAAATAATATCATCAATTTGTCCTTTAGTAGATCTTACATCAATAAGTGGATCTAATAGTCCCGTTGGTCTTATAATTTGTTCTGTAACTTTATTATTAACAAGTTCAAGTTCATAATCTCCAGGAGTTGCAGATACATAAATAACCTGATTAAGTTTAGATTCAAATTCATCAAATTTTAATGGCCTATTATCAAGTGCAGATGGAAGTCTAAATCCATAATCAACTAAAGTTTGTTTTCTTTGTCTATCTCCATTATACATTCCTCTTACTTGAGGTATTGTAACATGGGATTCATCTATAACAAGTAAAAAGTCCTTTGGAAAGAAATCTATTAAAGTTGTCGGAGTACTCCCCTCATCTCTAAGCGCTAAATGTCTTGAATAATTCTCTATTCCATGACAAAAACCAGTTTCCTTTAACATATCTATATCATATTTGCATCTTTCTTTTAATCTTTGAGCTTCTAATAACTTGCCTTCTTTATTAAATTCTTCTAGCCTACTTTCTAGTTCATTTTCTATTCTTCTAATAGCTTCATCTATTTTTTCAGGACTAGTAACAAAGTGTGATGCTGGAAATATACTAACTGATTTCTTATTATTAATAGTTACACCAGTTAAAACATCAAATTCACTTATTTTTTCAATTTCATCACCAAAAAGTTCTATTCTAATACCATTTTTTCTTTCATATGAGGGGATTATTTCTATAGTATCACCTTTAGCCCTAAAAGTTCCTCTTGAAAAATCATTTACACTTCTTTCATAAAGCATATCAACTAATCTTTCAAGTATTGCTTCTTTTGATATCTCATCTCCAACATTTAAAATTAACATATGCTTTTTGTAATCTTCTACTTCCCCGATATTATATATACAAGAAACAGAAGCCACTACTATTACATCTTTTCTATTTATCAATGCAGAAGTTGCAGAGTGTCTTAATTCATCTATCTCATCATTTATTGAACTATCTTTTTCAATATATAAATCTTTACTAGGAACATATGCTTCTGGTTGATAATAATCATAATATGAAACAAAATATTCAACCCTATTATTTGGAAATAATTCTTTAAATTCACTATAAAGTTGACCAGCTAAAGTTTTATTATGAGCAAGCACTAAAGTTGGTTTATTAACTTCTTTTATTACATTTGCAATAGTAAAAGTTTTACCCGTACCGGTCGCACCTAAAAGAACCTGGTTTTTCTTACCAGAATTTATTCCATCAACCAACTCTTTAATAGCTTTGGGCTGATCTCCACTAGGTTTATATTTAGATACTAAGTCAAACACAATGTCCTCCATAATTCAATGATATTTTATCACTTATAATTATTTTTAACAATAATAAAAGAATGATACTTCATTCTTCTATTTCCTCCATACCATTTTATCAACAATAGAAGTATAACTTTGTATTATTTTAACTACCTTTGTACTAACATTATTTTCTATATAATCAGGAGTTGGTGTTCCATAATCTTTATTATTATTTAATTTTATTTCAGTTTCTACTGCTTGCAATAAACTATTTTCACTTATACCAGCTAAAGTAAAATCTCCTTTATCTATTGCTTCTTGTCTCTCAGTACTTGTTCTTATACTAACTGCCGGAAATGAACAACCTTTGTTTATATAAAAACTACTTTCTTCTGGTAATGTTCCAGAATCACTAATAACAACAAAAGCATTCATTTGAAGATTATTATAATCAATAAATCCTAATGGTTCATGTTCAATTACTCTTTTATCTAATTTAAATTTTGTTTTTATTAATTTCTTTTTACTTCTAGGATGACATGAATATAATATTGGCATATCATATTTTTTAGCAAGTGAATTTATTGAATTAAATAATTCTTTAAAATTTTTATCATTATCTATGTTTTCTTCTCTATGAGCAGATAAAAGAATATATTTTTTAGGTTCTAAATTCAATTTTGATAAAATCTTAGATTTTTTAATTTTATTAAAATTTTTATTTAAAACTTCATACATTGGAGAAGATGTAACAAACACTCTCTCTTTTGGAAGTCCACATTCATGTAAATATTTTCTTGCATTCTCTGAATAAGCCATATTTATATCAGAAATTATATCAACTATTCTTCTATTTGTTTCTTCCGGTAAACATTCATCTTTACATCTATTACCCGCCTCCATATGAAAAATTGGAATATGAAGTCTTTTAGCACTAATTGCAGACAAACAACTATTAGTGTCTCCTAATATTAATAATGCATCTGGTTTAATAGCATTCATTAATTTGTAAGATTCTGATATTACATTACCCAAAGTTTCTCCTAAACATTCACCAACTACTCTCATATAAATGTCAGGTTTTTTAACGCTTAAATCCTTAAAAAAAATATCAATTAAATTATAATCATAATTTTGTCCTGTGTGAGCAAGTATACAATCAAAATATTCTCTACACTTATTAATAATTGAACTAAGCCTTATTATTTCTGGTCTTGTTCCAACAATTATTAATAGTTTCAATTTACCATTTTCTTTCCATTTTAATTTTTTATATTCCATTTATTCCTCCATAATATATGTGTCGGGATTTTTTTTATCATATAATTCATTAGCCCAAATAATAAGAACTAATTCATCATTACCAATATTATTTATAATATGATTATATCCAGGTGGTATTGTTACATATTGAAGTTTATCAGAAGACACTTCAAATATATGTTTAGAATGATCAATAATATTTTCTAATTCTATTTTTGCTTTTCCTTTTACTACTATAAATCTTTCAATCTTAGTATGATGATAATGACCACCCCTAACTACATTAGGATATGTCGTTGAAAAAGAAATTTGACCGTTTTTAGTTGTCCTTACTAATTCGCAAAAGCATCCTCTATCATCTTTATGTTTCTCTAAATCTACAATAATATCTTCATAAGGAATATAACTTATATATGTAGAATATAGTTTCTTTATAAAATCATTACCAGTTATAGGGACATATATGTTACTGTCTTTAAAACTTTTTATTAATTTATAAATATAACCCAAAGTTTTTGTATAAGACTTAGGTATATAACAAAAGCCATCCTTCCTATGTTCTTTATTATTTAAACATTTAAGCAATTCTATACAAACATCATCTATATAACATAATGTTAATTTTCTTGATTTATCATCAATTTTTATTTCTAAACCATTAGCAATATTATAACACCAAGTAGCGATTACACTATTATAATTTGGTTTACACCACTTACCAAAAATATTATAAAATCTATAAATAAATATTTTTATATTATTATCTTTACCATATTTTAATACTAGTTCTTCTTCCAATTTTTTTGATTTTCCATAATCATTATTGAGACTAGCTTGAATAGAAGAAGATATCATTATCGGACATTTATTATTATTACTTTTTAAAGTATCTAATAAAACTTTAGTAAAAGCAACATTATCTTTATGGTATTCACTAACATCTTTTGGTCTATTAGAACCTGCAAGATGATACACAAAATTGCAATCTTTTGTGTACTCATTTAAATCTTTCAAAGTAGAATTTCTATCATATTTATAAATTTCTATATCTTTATTTAAATTTAAAAAACCAATTAAATTTTTACCAACAAATCCATTTGAACCAGTTACTAATACTTTCATAATTCACCTACTATAATAATTTTACCAAATTATTTAACATCTTTTAATACTTCTTCTAAAGTATTTATACATTTATCTTTTTTGAAATTCTTTTCATAATAATTAAATGCATTCTTAGACCAAGTATTTATTTTTTTACTAATAGATGCCTCTAATATTATTTTTGACAAGCCTTTATAATCTAGCGAATCAACACACAAACCACATTTAGCTTCTTCTATTATTTTTTTTACTTCACCTGAAATAGATCCTAATATTGGTTTACCTGCTAGCATATAAGATTGCAATTTAGCTGGTAGTGTACTATTAACAACTTCATTGTTTACCATTGTTATTAAAAATGCATCTGCAAGTTCATAATACTTTGTCATTTCTTTTACATTATGATAGCCATAAAACTTTACATTCTTTAATTTGTATTTTTTTGATAATTCCTTACAATTATTAAGACTTAATCCATCTCCAACTATATGAAACATAATACTCTTATTATTTTTTAATGTATTAGCAGTTTCTATTATAGTTTCTACACTTTGAGCAGGCCCTATATTGCCTGCAAATAATAAATCAAATTTATTATTGTTTATAGTTTTTATATTCTTATAATTATCTTCTGCATAAGAAGGTAAATATAAAAACTTTTTATTTTTATCTAATTTTAATTCATTAATAAAATAATCTTTAAAAGGTCTGGAACTACAAGTTATTATATCTGCTTTATTATAAGCATTCTTACTCCATTTTGTTAATAATTTATATATTAATGATTTTTTAGATACTCCACCAGTTGTAATACTTATTGGCCATTGATCTAATACATGAATGACTAATGGTTTTTTAGTTATTTTTTTTACCATAATAGCTGGCCATGTCATAGTTATTGGTGACAATTGGTAAACATATATAACATCAAAATCTTTTTTCATAAATAATGATTTTATACTTCCTAATATTGCAAATGACATATAGTTTATCATCATTTTTAATAAAGATTTACCTCTTCCAACTAAAGGACATCTAATTATTTTAACTCCATTAATAATTTGTTTTCTATTTTTAAAAAATTTATATTCTTTAAATATTTTACCTTTTGGATAATTAGGAAGTCCTGTTAAAACAGTTACATTATGTCCTTTTTTAGCTAGTTCAAAACAAATATCATTTATTCTAAAATTTTCTGGATAAAAATGTTGACAAACTACTAATATTTTCAATTAAAACATCTCCTAATTATTTAAATAAATCTAATTTTTTTAATAACTTTTTCATTCCTTCTTTATTAAGTCTCTCTGCATTATGAGAATTATAATCTTCTACTTCATTTAAATAATGATTTCCTTGTTCAACATATTTTTGATAATTTAAATCTCTATTATCCGCAGGGATTCTATAATAATTACCTAAATCTATAGCATTTAACATTTCTTCTTTTGTTACTAATACTTCATATAACTTTTCCCCATGTCTAGTACCTATATAATTAATTGGGACATCGCTGTTTTTTAATTCAACTATTGATTCTGCTAAAGTTCCAATAGTTACTGCAGGAGATTTTCTTACAAATAAATCTCCTTGTTTACCATATTCATATGCGTATAAAACTAAATCCACTGCTTCTTCAAGTAGCATCATAAATCTAGTCATATCAGGATTTGTTACAGTTAGTGGATTACCTTCTTCTATTTGTTTACAAAATAGTGGGATAACACTACCACGAGATGCCATTACATTCCCATATCTTGTTCTACAAATAATAGTTCCATCTTCTTTTATATTTCTTCCTTTAGCAACTGCAACTTTTTCCATCATTGCTTTACTCATGCCCATTGCATTTATTGGGTAAGCCGCTTTATCTGTACTTAAAACTATAACTTTTTTAACGTTATGTTTTATAGCAGAATCTAATACATTTTCTGTTCCTAATATATTTGTTTTTACTGCCTCTAATGGAAAAAATTCACATGAAGGAACTTGTTTTAAAGCGGCCGCATGAAAAACATAATCCACTCCATCCATTGCATCATCTAAACTTCTATAATCTCTTACATCTCCTATATAAAACTTTATCTTATCATTTTTATATTCTATTCTCATATCTTCTTGCTTTTTTTCATCTCTTGAAAATATTCTTATTTCTTTCAAATCTGTATCTAAAAATTTTTTTAATACTGCATTACCAAACGAACCAGTACCCCCAGTTATCAATAAACTTTTATTTTTAAATATACTCATAAAACCCACCCATAAACTTATAAATATATTCTAACACACATTAAGTTAATAAATAAATATTTTTTTCATAAAATAACTGTAAATAAATATTATTTAGTAATAGAATATTTTCTCTACTTATGGTATTATATTTTTAGAAAGGAGTAATATTATTATGTATAATTACGGAAATTATGGTAATGATTTATTAGGTAGTGTAACTAAAACTGCTTCTACTGGTTTAGGAGCCATGATTTGGGGAATTATTGCATTTGTTTTATCTTTAGTAGGATGCTTTGTTATTTATTTCTTATTTGTTAAAAAAGATATAAAAACTAAAAGTAAATTCGTTCTATGGTTACAAGAATTCTTAAGATTTAATAAAATGTTAATTGAACCAATCTTAAAAATAGCTTACATTTTTGGAGCATTATTCTTAACATTAGGATCTTTTGCTTTAATAGGTACTAGTTTTGTAGCATTCTTAGCAACTCTAATTGGTGGTAATATTATTTTAAGAATCGCTTATGAATTCTCAATGATATTAATAATGCTTTGGAAAAACACTGCTGATATAAATAAAAAACTTAAATAATATTATTTAAATCTTTTGGATTTATAAAAAAAAACTCCTTAAAGGAGTCTTTTTTATTTGTAATAAATTTTATTTAAATAAAGTCCACAAGCATCTATACACCTTCCACAAGTTTTTCTGTCTTCACTTTTAAATATATAATCAATATCATCTATACTTTTTTTGCCTTCATTTATATCTATTAAAAGTCCTACTATATTTCTAATCATATATCTTAAGAAACTTTTAGCCTTTATATAAAGGTAAATGTAATTATTATCCTTAATAATTTTAATATCTTTAATATCTCTTATATAATCATCTTTATCTGTATCTGATGTAAAACTTTTAAAATTGTGTTTACCTTTTATTTTTTTAATAGCCTTTTTCATTAAATTAATATTTATTTTTTCATTATATTGATATATGTAATCTTTTTCTATAGGGTTATATTCTCCTATATTTATTTTATATAAGTATTCTTTCATAACTACATCATATCTTGGTGAAAAATTATCACTCACTTCTTTGATACTTTTTACATATATTGATCCATCTAACAATTGATTTAGTGAATAAATAAATTTATCTTTATCCTTTATTTTACTTGTTTCAAATGTAATAAATTGACTATAAGCATGAACTCCCCTATCCGTTCTAGATGCACCAGTTGTCTTAATTTTTTCATCTAGAATTTTTGATAAAACACTTTCTACATTGCCTTGAACAGTTTCTTTATTATTTTGCTTTTGAAATCCATAAAATTTAGATCCATCATATGATAGTTCTAATAAATATTTCATAATTAATCCTTTCTTATATATAAAAACGACTTATAAAAAGTCGTCTAATTACAAATTGGTGGAGAATGTGGGACTTGAACCCGCGACCCCCTGCGTGCAAGGCAGATGCTCTAGCCAACTGAGCTAATTCCCCACGGTAGGCACTTGAAATCAATCAAGCATATTAATTCTAGCAAAATGTAACCTAGTTGTCAACCTTTTTCTAAAATTTATAACCATAGTATTCTTCAAATGTAATATTATTATCATGAATAAATGTTGCTGCATCAATTCCTACATATCTCAAATGCCAAGCACTATATTTAAACCCAGTAATATCTTCTTTACCTTCTGGAAATCTTTGTATAAATCCATATTTATGTGCATTATCGAGTAACCATTTGTATTCTTCACTTTCGGATACATTTTCTATATATTTAGCATATGGTTCAATATCAACTGCAAGTCCAGTTTGATAATCAGAATGCCCCGGCCTTGAAACATTTTCATCAGCTTCTCTAATTCCATTATTTACTTTATAGCTTTCATAAATACTTTCTTGGTCTTTATAACTTCTATAACCAGCTGCAACTATTAATTTTAAATTTTCTTCTTTAGCTGCATCTATTAAATTCGCAATACTTTCTATTATACTTTTACTTGCATATTTACCAGAATATGAATACCCACTTGATATAAGTTCAACTTCAGGTTTATAATCTTCACTTAATTTATAATATTTATTTACTAACATTAATTCATTTTTAGATGTATCAGCATCAAATATTTTTTCATAAGCTTCTATATTTGTATGAGTATTTATTTTAGTTACTATTTCACTAGATGATAATTTCTTATTGCTTTTATAATATTCTAAATAATCATCTAATTTATCTTTTCTAAAATATTTTTCTTTATAAAGAGATACTAAAATACTGCTATATTCCATATTTAATACTTTATCTTGTTCTTCTTTACTTAAGTTCTCTTTTATATATTCAATTTCTTTTACTGAATATCCAATCACTTCTAATTTGTATTCAATACTATTCTTTTTAATAATGTTAGATATAAATGATATTATTAATATTATAATTAAAATAATACCTATTAACATAGATATAGCTAAAGCCAATTTCTTTTTATTTAATTTTCTTTGTACCATATTTCCCTCATTATCTTTCTAAGCATATTATACAAAATTTAAATATATTTCTCAATATTTATTAACTTATTTTTTGAAGTATGATATTATTAATTTGAAAGGAAGTTAAAATGATAAAAGAATTTAAAGAATTCATTTCAAGAGGGAATGTTTTAGACCTAGCTGTTGGTGTTATCATTGGTGGTGCATTTAATAAAATAGTTTCATCACTTGTTGATAATATCTTAATGCCATTAATCGGATTAATTATAGGTGGTGTTGATTTTAGTAGTTTATCATTTAAAATCAAAGATGCTGAAATTGCTTATGGACTATTCATTCAAAACATTGTTGATTTCTTAATCGTAGCATTTACTATATTTATAGTTGTTAAAGCTGTAAATAAATTAATGCGTAAAAAAGAGAAAAAAGAAGAAGCTCCAAAAGGTCCTTCTGAAGAAGTTCTATTACTTACTGAGATCAAAAATGAATTAGTTAAACAAAACAAAAAAAATAAATAATTACCAAATTATTTATTTTTTATTTTATCTTTTAATTTATTTTTTATTCTAAACATCGTATTTTCAATAGACTTTTTATCTTTATTTGTTTTAGTAGCAATCTCATCATTAGAATAACCTTCAGCTTTTAATCTAAACACTTCATATTCAAAAGGAGCTAAAATCTTTTTTGAATCAATAAGTATCTCATCAATACTTTCTTTATCTAATAATTGTATACTAGGATCAGATGTCTCATCTTTTAATATTTCATTTATATTTACTTCTTCTTCATATAATTTATCTAAAGATATAGAATTATTTAATGATTGATGTTTCTTCTTACTACCCATTCTTAAAGCCGATTTAATACTTGATTCAATACATAAAGCCACATATGTATAAAATAATACATCTTTTGTTGAGTCATATGTATCAATTGCTTTTGATAAGCCAATTAATCCTTCTTGCACAAGATCTTTTTCTTCTAATCCAAAAGTTTCAGCTAACTTTAAATACTTATAAGCTATTTTATGAACTATACCAGTATATTTTTTAACAAGTTCACTTCTTGCTTCTTCATTAGATTCAGATACTAAAAATAATAATTCATTGTCATTTATTTCACCATAATTCATATTCTACTTCCTTGTCTTCATTATTTCATAAA
Source organism: uncultured bacterium (assembly GCA_947169285.1). Taxonomy (GTDB): domain Bacteria; phylum Bacillota_I; class Bacilli_A; order RF39; family UBA660; genus CAJOJR01. The sequence continues at coordinate 29,222 of CAMVPB010000007.1, forward strand.
TCATAATACCAGCTGCGACAGAAGCATTTAAACTATTAACTTTACCTTTCATAGGAATTGAAGCTATAAAGTCACAATTTCTTCTAACCATTTCTTTAAGACCATACCCTTCACTACCAATTACTAATGCAACTTTACCATTATAATTAATTTTAGTATAATCTTCTCCATTCGCATCTGTTCCAACTACCCAATAATCATTCTTTTTAAGCATTTCTATTGTGTTATTCAAGTTAGCAACAACACATATTTTAGTATTAGTAAGAGCTCCAGCTGATGTTTTCATAACAGTAGAATTTACTTCAACACTTCCCTTATTAGGAATTATTATATAATCAACTCCCGCACATTCACTAGTTCTAATAATAGCTCCAAAGTTATGTGGATCTTCTATATGATCAAGTATAACAACAAAATCAGAAGTTTTATCATTTATTATATCTTTAAAATCTACATAAAAATCATCTTTAATATAAATAACAACTCCTTGAGAATTATTATTACATAACTTATCTAATTTATCTTTTTTGTCATAAAAAAGATTTAATTTCTTTTTATTAATTAAATTAACTAATTCTTTATCATTAAAATTATCAGCTAAAATAACTTTATTAATAATAGTGTTACTATTTAATAACTCTCTTAATACATTTTTACCATATACTAACATAATGCCTCCAAAACAAATTGTATTATATCATAATTTTATAAATCTTTTAATTCCCTTTTAGCAGTAGTAGCAGCTATTGCTCCTTCAGATGTAGCAGTTACTATTTGGTATAAATTTTTCTTAATTATATCACCTGCTGCATATATTCCTTTTATTTTAGTCCTCATATCGCTATCTACTTCAATATAATTATCTTCAGTAAGAATACCTAATTTAGATAAATATCCTGTTGTTGGTTCATAACCAACATACACAAATACTCCATCAACATTAAGTTCACTATCATCTTCTAAAATAATAGATTTTACAACATTATTACCACTTATTATTTTCTTAGCATTTGTATTTAATAATATTTCTATATTGCCTTTTTCCTTTGCTTTTTCTTGTAAAACTTCATCTGCCCTTATATTTTCACTTCTATTTAATATATAAACTTTTTTAGCAAATCCCGCTAAATAAATTCCTTCTTCAAATGCAGAATTTCCGCCACCTAAAACAGCAACTATTTTATCTTTATATAAAGGAGCATCACATATAGCGCAATAACTTACTCCTTTACCAACAAATTCACTTTCATTTTCAAGATTTGACTTTTTAGGATGTCTTCCTCCACATATTATTACCGCTTTAGTTTCATAAGTTTCTTCAGTAGTAACAACTATTTTTTTATCATCTTCAACTATTATATCTTCTACTTCTTCCATTCTATATGGTACTTCTTGCTCTTGAGTATGAAAAAACATTTTAGTTGCAAGCTCTGGACCACCCAAAGACTCATACCCTAAATAATTACTTACTACATTAGTTTTAGTTATCATTCCACCTGGTGTTTCTTTTTCTAACATTAAGACATTAAGTCCACTTCTTTTAGCATATATAGCAGCACTCATACCTGCAGGTCCCATACCTATTATAATAACATCATACATAATAACTCCTCCTTAATATCTTATTTTATCTTTATCACTTGTGTTATATAAATCTTCTTCATTTTTCTTAGTTCCTTGGACTAACAATATAATCCATCCTAATACAAATAATATAACACTTACAATTTGAGCTACTCTAATATTACCTATTAAAAGACTATCAGTTCTATACATTTCTATAAAAAACCTTCCTAAAGAATACCACATCATATATAATGCTGCTATTTGACCCTTTCTTATAGTTTTTATTCTTCTAATAAATAATAATATAATCGCACCAATTATACACCAAATAGATTCAAAGTAAAACATAGGTAAATTATAATGTCCATTAATATACATTCCTTTAATAATAAATTCAGGAACATATAATTCCTTTAATCTTTCATAAGTAGTAATACTTCCATAAGCTTCACTATTAAAGAAATTTCCCCATCTTCCTATTCCTTGAGCAATTAACATAAAAGGAGCTGCCATATCAAGTATTTTAAATGATTTAAATTTATATTTCCTACAATATATTAAAATTGCTAAAACACCAAATATTAATCCTCCATGTATCGCAAGGCCACCTTTCCATATTTGATATATTTCATTTAGATTCTTACTATAATATTCAAGATTAAATAAAACATAATAAAGTCTTGCTCCTATAATACCAACTAATACTGCCCAGAATACTACATTAACAAGAAAATTCTTATCAACCCCAAATCTTTTAGCTTCCCTCATTATACCAATATACGCAATTAAAAGACCCAAGGCAATTAATGCACTATACCACCTTATTCCAAAATTACCAATAGTTACTAAAATTGGATCCATAAATCCCTCCTATCATCATAAATTTATTATACAATAAAAAAAGTCCTAATAAAAGAACTCTTTTATGCTTTATTAATTTTCTAATCCTTCCCATACTATGTTATTAGAATCATTGTATCCATCAGTCCATCCCCATAGACCAGTCCCATATAATTCAAAATCACTTGACGATAATTTTTCTTTTATTGTTACTGAAGTTAATAAATTATTAGAAAATGCATAATTGCCTATTGATTCGATGCTATTTGGAATTGTTACTGAACTCAAGTAATTATACATAAACGCATTTTCATCTATTGTTCTAACACTATTTGGAATTACTACTGAAGTTAATGATTTTTCTAAAAACGCTTCTAAACCTATCGCAACAACCGGTTTTCCTTCTATTGTTGTAGGTATCACAATATCCCTACCAGTAATATTTACATTGCTTAGTCCAAAACTTTCATACTCATCCTCTAATATCCAGTTATATGCTACCCAATAGTCCAATGTTTTCCCATCATCAGGGTCCACTCCTGTTCCAGCACAAAATTCTTCTGCAACTGCACTAAAGTTTTCACCAAATTCTGAAAAATACGTTTCACATGTGCTTTGATTTATATCATATGTTGCATTATATATTCCATTAAATCCTGTTATTGTAACCTCGTTATTATTTATTGTGTATTCAAATAATTCTGGTGATGTTGTTGTTAATGATTGATTATTATTACTTCCTTCTGCTATATTTATTGTTCCATAAAATTCTTTATTTTGATTATAGTTTTGGTTTGATCCTGTTTCTTTAAATGTAACTGTTACTGTATATGTATGTGTCTCTCCTACTGCAATTTCTATATTATTTTTTATTGATATATTATGTGTTTCAGTTGTAGAAACAGGTATTATTGTTTCTGATATATTATCACATGTTCTTCCTGATGCATTTGTCGAACATGTACCACTTATTACTAATTCATCATCTGTTATTTCGTTTAATAAATCTCTCCATATAATATTGTAATATACTGGAACTGTTCCATTATTCTCTACTGATATTGTTTTTGATTGAGTCCATTGAGGTTTTATTCTATCTCCACCTAGCAATAACGTATCTGTATATATTAAACTTAATCTTGCTGTTGATACCCTAATTGAAGATGCTTCCTCGTTACCTGTTACCTGGATAGTAAAATATGCGTATGTTATTCCTATTATTGTTAATAAAAACAATAATATTGATAACACAATTATTCTTATTTTAATACTTCTTGTTAATTTATTTTTTTTCATAATAAAAATCTCGCTATTCTATAAATAATAATACTATAAAATAATGTTTGTTTCAAGTATTAAAAAAGAGGAAATTTCCTCTTTTTCTACCAACCTATGAAAGCTCCGAATATTATAGCCAGTAAGATAAATAGTATTAGTATAATAAAGAAGCTATTTCCATATCCACATGGATTTCCACAACCTTGCATTATAACACCTCCTTATATTAAATGAATGCACCTAATATGATTACTAATAAGATAAATAATACTAATGCAAATGCTGCTCCTGAAATTCCATTTCTTCCATTGCAACCACATCCTGTATTCATACGTTCATTCCTCCTTTTTTAATCTTTACACTTTTATTTTATGGAAGTTTTAATTTTGTGTGAGTGCTTATATTGTATTTTATTTTCTTTTTTGCTATTATAAATGTTGACGGGAGGAAATTTTATGAAAAGTTTTAAAAAGATTTTATTAGTATTTTGTTGTTTAATCTTATTAGCAGGTTGTGGAAATGTTAAACTTAAGAATGGAGAAAATGCTGCAGTAACATTTAAAGGCGATGAAGGAATAAGTTCAGATGAACTTTACAATGAACTTAAAAAGTCTGAAGGTGCTAAAACATTAATAAATATGATTGATACGTATTTATTAGATAAAGAATACGATGTTACTAAAGAAGAAAAAGAATATGTAAAAGATGTTATTTCTTCAGTTAAAAAATATGCTAAAGAATATAACATGGAATACGCAACTTATATTTCTCAATATTATGGAATGTCTTCTGAAAAAGCATTTGAAGAATATGCAGCTTTAAACTATAGAAGAAATAAATGGGTTGAAGATTATGCTAAAACTCAAGTAAGCGATAAGCAAATCAATGAATATTATGACAAATATACAATTGGTGATATTGAAGCTAGTCATATATTAATTTCTACACAAGCAACATCTAGTATGACTGATGATGAAAAAGATAATTTAAATGATAATGCATTAAAAAAAGCTAAAGAAGTTATTGTTAAATTAAATAATGGTGAAGATTTTGCTGAACTTGCTAAAGAATATTCAGATGACACTGCTTCTGCTAAAGAAGGTGGAAAATTAGGATATTTCAATAGAGGGCAAATGGTTAGTGCTTTTGAAGAAGCAGCTATTGCATTAAAAGTTGGTGAGTATTCTAAAACACCAGTTAAAACAGAATTTGGTTATCATATTATTTACAAAACAAATCAAAAAGATAAACCAGAACTTAAAGATGTTAAAGATAAAATAATTGAAACAATTGCTAATGAAATGGTAAATACTGATCAAACATTATATTCTAAAGCTTTAAAGGCATTAAGAGAAAAATATGAAATGACTATTAAAGATTCAACATTAAAAAACGGTTATGATTCATTAGTTAAATAGTAAATAAAAAAAATTCAGTGTATGCTGAATTTTTTTATTTTAATTAAATCTCTTTTTAAAATATATACATGATATTAATCCAATTAAACTAGTTATTAATATGCTCATACTTAAATATATTTTATCACCAGTAGGAGGATTATCTCCGCCTTTTGGTGAATAGTAATTTGTAATTATAAATCCTTCTAAAGCATTTCCAGTAATTACTACGTCGTATAAATCTTTTAAATTTGTTAGTTCAATTGTTTCTTCAGAAATTGTATATACTATTCTATGCGCTTTATCAAATACTGGTAAATTTTCAAATGTGTGTTTCCAACCATTTGTTGCACTTAATGTTACTTTTCTAACCTCTACTCCATCAGCTTTTAGAGAAACAACTATTTCTGTTGGACGTACATTATCACAATCATCCCAGTCTTCCCAAACTTTTTGAACATCTACTTTTGTAGTTTCAGTGCTATACTTATTTACAATTTCAACTTCTTGCTTTTGTTGTTCAACATCCTCATAATAACCAGTTACACCTAATAGATTTTGATAGGCACCGTTATCAAAGTCATACCCTGATAAATCAGTTGCAAGATTATCTTTACCTGTTGAATATATATACAAGTGCATATCTGATGGATGATTGTCTTCATCACTAATTAAATATTGATATAATTCATAAAATCTTGCAACTTTTGCTTTAGTTTCTTCGTTGTTCTTAGCATTATGTCCGCTACTCCAATGACGAGCAAGATTACCAAAAGCATCTCCATTGCCAATATCCATTCTATAAATATCTGGATGCGTAGGATCATATACAAAACTTCTATACCATGGATATAAATACCACATAGACTTACCATCTTCAGTTATATAATAATCTGTAGTTTCATAATTTTCAGGAGCGTTTTTTATAGCTACTTTTTGAACTCTTGTAAGACCCGCATTTGTATAATTTTTAAGAGCTGATTCTGTTACATATCTAATTTCAGCTTCAGTTAAATCATTAAAGCTACTTACAGCTTTATGTCTATGATAAATAATATTCAGAATTTTATCATATAGTTCTTGTGAACTTAAACTTTGATCAGACACATCTCTTTTTTCTGTATTTTGATGAGCATCAATATATACAGTTTGTTGTGTGTAATTTCTAATATCATTTGAACTTAATACTTCGCCATCATATACTGAATTTTCATCTGGTGTTTCCCAATCTTGATTGATACAATAAACTTCATGTTTTTTTCCTTCTATTTCAACATAATACAAAGGTGTACCACCATAATGTTGACAAGGAGTTTCAGAAAAATCAACGCCAGCATCAAGACTAGCAATTTCAGCTTTAACTATAATTTCTTGATCTTCAGCTATTTCATATCCTTCTGGTGCTTCTATTTCACGTAAAATATAATTTCCATCTGGTAATAATATTTCATGTGGTGTTCCATCAGTTGTCCATTCATCAATAATATTTTCTTCAGAATCTAATATTCTAAGAACAGCACCAATTAAAGGAACTTTGTTTTCATCTACTTTAGTAATTATAACAACAACTTTGTGTTGATCATATATAATACCACTAGGAATACCAGTATCATCATCACTTAATTCTTCAATTTCTTCTTTATTATCTTCTAAAGTAGATTCTTGATCTATTTCATTTTCTAATAGTTCTTCTTCATTATTTAAAATCTCATCTATGTTATTTTCTTCATCTTGTCCTTCAACAAAAGTTTCACTTTGAACTTCATTATCATTTTCTTCATCTAGTTCTAACGCTTTTATTGATTTAAATGAAAAAACAAACATAAAACAAAAAATTAAACTTAATACTATTAATATCTTTTTATGCATATAAACCCCCTAAAATTAATTGAATGTTTTCTATAATAGCAAAATTAATATTATTTTTCAATAATTATTTATATTATTTTTAAAATATTATGCTTATAAAATAATAAAAAATACACTTTTATGTGTATTTTTTATTATAAATTTAATTAATTAACTTGTTTATATCAGAATAATTATATCCTTTACGAAGTAAATAATTAGTTATTTTATTATTAAGTTCTCTATCTTTATACTTAATACTATATTTTTTATATGCTTTTTTATATTCTTCTTTTATATTGTTTTCATCATCTAATGAAATATTATCTAATAGTGGATAAATCATTTCTTTAGAATATCCTTTTATATTTAAATCATTTAATATTTTTAATTTAATCATATTTGTTGATAGTTTTTTATTCAATAAGTACTTTTTTAGCATTTTTTTTATTTTATCTTCCCATATATTATCATCAATCTTATTTAAATTTTCATCTATAATATTTTCATCAAGTCCTTTTTTTATAAGCTCATTTTTTATTTTTAAAGGGCCTATATCTTTAAGGTTTACTGAATCATTTATAAAAGAAGTAATATATAATTTATCATTTAATATATTCTTATTATATAAATCATTTATTATATTATTTATCATTTCATTAGAAGCATCTTTTTTTATTAAATATTCTCTTATTTCAGAAGAACTTCTCATTTTAAAAGATATATAATTTAATGCTAAATTATACATTTCATAATATTTGTTACTTTCTAATACTTTATCTAATAAATCTAAATCAATACTTTTCTTAGTTATTAGATTATACTTTAAAATAACATCTTCATATAAAGTTAATTCTTCATTTTCAAAATAAACTTTATATTTATCTTTACCTATTTTTTTAAACTTAATTATGTTCATAGAACCTCATACAAAAAAAGATTTAATTCTCTTTTATTTTAACTAAACCCTTTTCTATTTCTTCTAAACTTCTTCCAATTTCTTTCTTAGATAAATATTCTGATTCTTTCATTTGATAGAAGTTCTTATTTAACATTTCTTTAGCTCTTATAGATACTACATGAACTAATTTGTATTTAGAATCAATTATTTGTAATAATTTATCTATTGATGGATATAGCATATTATCACACTCCCTATTTTAAATATACTTTATTATTTAAGACATTACAATTGTTTTGACATTACTTTACATTTTATTCTTCAATACATGTATTAAGTCATACTATCTATCAAATCTTCTTCACTCACTTTTTCAATATATTTTATTTTCGTTTTTAGATTTACCAATATTAAAAAAACACTTTTAAAAAAGTGTTTAACTAAAATATACATCATACCATTCTAAGAATGTATATACTGTCCAAGCTTTTTTATAATTATCGATTTCTCCTTTATATGTATCAATTAATAATTTGTTTAATGCCTTATTATCAAATAATTCTTTTGATATTTTGCTATTAAATGCCTTTTGCATCTTTTTAAATACATAATCCGTTTTAATCCATTCTCTTAACGGAACTGGGAATCCTAATTTTTTCTTTTTATAAGCTTCTGTTGGTATTACCTCTTTAGCTGCCTCTCTTAAAGATACCTTTGTTAAATTCTTAGTAAGTTTATTTTCAATAGATAATTTTCTAGCCACCTCATATACTTCTTTATCTAGAAATGGTACCCTTACTTCTACTGAAGAAGCCATACTCATTTTATCTGCTTTTAATAATATATCTTTAACTAGCCAAAATACTACATCTATTGTTTGCATTTTAGCAAGAGATGAACAATCTTGAATTCTATCATATACTGGCTTTGTTATAGAACTATTTTTTTCATTTGTTTTATTTAATAGAATTTGATTTCTTTCTTTTTCATTAAATACTTTATTAACACCAATATAGCCATCTTCAAGTTTTAATCCTCTTCTTACTAAGAAATTAAGTCCTCTGCCTGATGGAAATAATGATGCAGTATGTGAAATACCATTTCTTATTGGATAAGGTATTTTATTATAGAATGAATAATTTACTTCTTCTAAATAATAATTATACCCACCAAAAAGTTCATCTGCACCTTCTCCGGAAAGCACAACTTTTACATCTTTTGAAGCTAATTTAGATAGAAAATATAAAGGAACTATTGAAGGATCAGCTAAAGGCTCATCCAAATGATACAAAGCAGTTCTAAATGTTTTAAAATATTCTTTCATTCCAACTGTTTTGTGCTTATTAGTGATATTCAACTTATTTGTTAAATCTTCTGCATATTTAAGTTCACTAAAACCACTTTCTTTATATCCTATTGTATAAGTATGTTTAGGTCTACATAAACTTACAACATAACTAGAATCTACTCCACTACTTAAAAAAGATCCTACTTCTACATCTGCAATGTTATGATGTTCAACTGAATCTTTCATAACATTTGATATTGCTTTTACACTTTCTTCCATAGTGTTTTTTTGCTCATTAAAATGGAATTCAAAGTATTCTTTAATATCTATTTTTCCATCTTTATGAATTAAATAATGTCCTGGCTCTAATCTATAAACATTTTTAAAAAATGTTTCTGTTGTAGGTACAAAGTTAAAGGATAAATACGCAGGCAATACTTCCTTATTTAATTCTTTTTTAAAATCTTTATGCCCTATAAATGCTTTTATTTCTGAAGCAAACATAAAAGCATTATCATTCTTATAATAATAAACCGGTTTTATTCCAAAAGGATCTCTAGCAATAAATAAAGAATCATCTAATTCATTATAAATTGCAAAAGCAAACATTCCTCTTAATTTATTTAAACATTTTTCTTTATATTCAATATATGAAACTAATAACACTTCAGTATCACTATTTGTTTCAAATTTATAGCCTTTTTTCTCAAGGTCTTTTTTTAACTCTTTATAATTGTAAATTTCACCATTAAAAGTTATATGGTAATTATTTATACTCATTGGTTGTTTTCCGTTTGCTAAATCTATAATTGATAGTCTTACATGACCAATTGCAGTATTATTTTTATAAAATTCCCCCCATCCATCAGGCCCTCTATGTTTTATTAATTTTAACATATTTCTTAGATTATCTTTTTTATTTTTATTATTATCAACAAAACCTGCGATACCACACATACTAAAACACCTCTAATTTTTATTAAATCTATAATTATTATATCAATTATTTAACATAATTCAATTTTATAATAAAAAAATATACAATTTTTATTGTATATTTTTAATCAACTAAAACATATTACAACATCCAGGATCAACGTTTTCTATCACATTCTCTTCTGAACAAGTATAACATGGTCTATAAATATGTCTATAAACATGATGATTAATTATTCTAGTGTGTACTGGACAAACATGTGGAACTGTATGACATATTGTTCTATGAATTTGTTTTTCTTTTACACATTCAGTTACTTCTGGCATTGTACATCCGCTCATTTCAGTGCCACAAGTTGGAGTATTAGCCTCCATACTCTCTTGCGTCACACTAGATTCTACATTATAATTTTGATACATTCCATATTCTTTCATTAATTGCACTCCCTTTCTTTTATATTTTATGTAAGTGCATTTTTAAAGTTTGGGTAAAAATGCTAAAATAAAAAGTAAGTTAATCAACTTACTTTATGATTGTGCTTGTTTAGCTACATCTTTAATTCCGTGTTTTTTATTTCTTAAAAACATATATACTCTAGGGAAATAATTAATAAGGATTCTTTTTAATATTCCTCTTGCCCATTTTTTAACTTCAGCAAAAAATACTAAAGTTCTTCTTGGGGTTAAAGGACCAACTACTATAAAGTCAGTAACTTTCTCTACAAAGTGTCTGAATTTTGTATCTTTTGCAAAACACCATTTATATCTTTTAACAAAATGTTTAAAGTATCTAACAATAAATAAAACTTCATGATCTGGAAATTGTGGTTGTTTAATAAACACTTTTGTTTTAGGAGTAATTTCTCTTAAGAATCCTCCTTTTCTAGCAGTATCTTCCAATATAGTCATTGGATATGGGTAAAAGATATTAGGTATCATTTCATCACTTTTTAATTTAGCATTTAATTTGATTGTTTTTAATGCTTTATGTAAATCTTCATAAGGAAGACCTATAATGTTATATGTTAATACTCTAATTTTATATTTATTAAACCAATTAGAGCAATTTATCATTTGTTCATCAGTTGTATATCTATGTAGGTATTTTTTTCTGATTTCTTCATCTCCACTTTCAAGACCAATATCCAATACATAACAACCTGCTTCTTTCAATTTTTTAACAGTTTCTTCTGTAACAATATCAAATCTTAAATTGCAAGTGAAAGGCAAATTTATTTCTTTTGTATAAAGTTCAATAAATTCATCATACCATTTAGGAAACATATTAAATATAGCATCCCTAAAATTAAGAGTATTTATATTTGGATATTTTTCTAATATTCTTTTAATTAATTCAATAGATTTTTTAGGACTTCTAAATCTTGCATATTCTTTTTTATTTGGATATATATTTCTAAATTGAGAATTACCGCAATAAGTACAAGAATAAACACATCCTCTACTTAACATTATTAATGCTTGATTTAATTTAGTTGAATCTAAGTTTTTATAATCAAACAAATCTATATCAGGAAAAGGAAGTGAATCCAGGTCTTCTATTAAAGGTCTTACTGGATTTTTAATTATTTTTTTACCAGTATTAAAATAGAAACTTAATATATCGTGATAATTCTTTCCTTCACTCATCTTATCCATAAGTTCAAGTATAGGATATTCACCTTCACCAACACATACCGCATTAAGTCCCTTTATTTTCATAAATTCATCAGGCACTAATATTGCATGATAACCTCCACAGAATAAAAATATATTTTTATCAATTTCTCTAGTCCATTTAATTAATTCTTGAACATACTCAAAAGCAGTTGTTCTAGTAGAAAAACCTATTAAATCAACATTTTTAAAATCTTTTAGTCTTTTTTGATATTCTTCTTTTGAATAGCAATGAGTTATATGCATTAAACTTACATTATGACCGCCTTCTTTAACAACAGCGGAAATAGATGCAAGTCCTTCTTGATAACTTCCTCCACCACTTTTTTTATCAGTATCTCCTTCTATAAAATCAGGATAAACTAATAATAAGTGTAACGGTTTCTTTGAGTTTGTCTTTTTTGCTACTTTTTTAGTTTCTTTTTTTATCATAAAATTACTCCTTAAATATATTATACACCATTTTTATAAATTAAAAAGGCATTTTTAATTTCCCATTTTTCATTTGTTTCATCATTGTTTGCATCATTTCAAATTGTTTTAATAATCTATTAACATCCTCAACTTTTGTTCCACTACCTTTAGCAACTCTTATCTTTCTACTAGCTTTTAAGATATCTGGATTTTTTCTTTCTTCTGGTGTCATAGACAAAACAATAGCTTCTGTTCTAGCAATTACCTTAGGATCTACATTTATGTTATTAAGTCCCATTCTAGAAGCACCTGGTAAAAGCTTTAATAAATTCTCTAATGGCCCCATTTTTTTAATTTGTTTCATTGTACTTAAAAAATCTTCTAAATCAAATTTACCTTTTTGAAAGTTTTTAGCAGTTTTTTCTGCTTCATCTTTGTCAATTACACTTTCAGTTTTTTCAATAATAGATAAAAGGTCTCCTTCACCTATTATTCTAGATGCCATTCTTTCTGAATTGAATTCAGATATTCCATCTAGTTTTTCAGAGTCACCTATTAGTTTAATTGGAACATTTGTTAAATGCCTTAAAGAAAGTGCTACACCACCTTTAGTATTACCATCCATTTTAGTAAGAATACACCCAGTTAATTTAACACATTCATTAAATCCGTTTATAACATTAATTGCATCCTGTCCCATCATTGCATCAATTACTAATATAATCTCTGACGGCTTTATAACACTATCAATTTCTTTTATTTCATTCATTAATACTTCATCAACTTGAAGTCTACCAGCAGTATCTATAATTATATAATCAAAGCCATTGCTTTTAGCATACTCTATACCATTCTTGGCAATATTTAAAACATCTTTACCTTCTTCAGAATATACCTCTATTCCTAAAGATTTGCCAATTTCTTTTAATTGATTAATAGCAGCCGGCCTATAAACATCACAAGCAATAAACATCGGTTTCTTATGATTATGTTTCCTTACAAAATTACCAAGTTTACCAGCTGTTGTTGTTTTACCAGAGCCTTGTAAACCAACTAGCATTGTTACATCAAAATTTTTGGTTACATTAAGAGAAACTGTTTCACCCAAAAGATTTACTATTTCATCTTTAACTATTTTTATAAATAAATCACCAGGTTTTAAACTTTTACTTACTTCTTCACCCAATGCTTTTTCTTTAACATTTTCAGTGAACTCTTTTACTATTTTATAGTTAACATCTGCTTCTAGCAAGCATAATCTTATTTCCCTTAAGCTATCCTTTATATTATCTTCAGTTATCTTTCCATAACCTTTAACATTACTTAATACTTTACCTAATTTTTCAGATAAGTTTTCAAACATAATATCACCATATTCATTTTATCATAAAATAAGTTATTTTTCTTTAAAAATAAAACAAGTTATTTATTTAACTTGTTTTTAACTTCTAATTCTCTAAATATATAAAATCCAAGATTCAATGCATTGTGTCTAAGTATTCCAGTGGATTCATCAATAAAATCATCAACTATAACTCTTTTAACAAGTTTTTTAGTTTCTTCTTTATCATAAATAACAGGATCCTTTTTTTCTTTTGTTTCATATTTTTTAACCATTGGTTCTGTTATTTCACCATTATTTACAACTACTATATCTATCTTTCTCTTACCTAAATATGAATTTAATAATTTAACATGGTTACTTACTTTGAATTTATCAGTTTCACCTGGTTGAGTCATCATGTTACATACGTACATTATAGGTGTTTTAATTTCATCAATTGTTTTAACAATTTCTTTACATAACAAATCTGGTATAATACTTGTAAATAAACTTCCCATACTAAATATAATAAGATCTGCCTCTTTTAAAGCTTTTATTACTTTAGGATTTACTTTAACTTTATTTTTATAATAAACTTTTTTAATAACGCCATTATAATCAGTAATATTATGTTCTCCTTCAATAATTTTACCATCTTTCATTTTAGCCATTAAAATAGCATTATCTTCTGTGAGTGGTAAAACATGCCCTTTTAAATTGAGAACACTACTTAATACCTCTATTCCATCAGACATATTACCAGTTATATTTGATAAGGCAGTTAACATCAAATTGCCCACTGTATGGCCATTTAAATCACTTGTTGTTTTAAATCTATAATTAAGAAGCTCTTCCATAAGTTCATCAGTTTCAGATAAAGATGCAATTACCTTCCTAATATCACCTACTGCAGGTATTTTAAATTCTTTTCTTAGTTTTCCAGTAGATGAACCATCATCACAAACTGATACTACTGCAGTTATATCCACCGGAAATTTTTTTAAACCTATTAATAAAGATGAAAGCCCTGATCCTCCACCAAGAGCAACTATTTTTTTCTTTTTCATATTTCTCTTCCTCATAATAGATTATATCTTTTTTTAATAAAAAATAAAACTCTTTTTTAGAGTTTTATTTTGATAAATTTTTAATTTTATTTAAATTATTCTTAGGAACCAATAATTCTACAAGCAATGATTTTTCGTTATCACTGAGTATATTATCATCAAAACTATTTAATTTTGATAACTCATAAAGCTTTGCAATTTTTCTTAATAAGACATTACATCTAGTTTCATAACTTAAATTTTCATCTTCTGTTTTTTCTTCATCTCTATTGTTATTAACCGGAAACATTGTAATAATATCCTTTGTTCCTGGAAGAGTAATAACTCTTATTAATGATTCCCCGTTACTTCCGACATTAGGATATTTTATATGATACATATCATTTAAATTTAGTGTTGGAGTTTTTTTATCTTCTGTCAACATTTCTTGTACATCATAGAATAAAGAAAACACATCAACACTCTTACTAAAATTATTTTTTGCCACATGACTAGTATGATTATTAATTATATGTGCTATTGCGTCTGTTTCATCATAAATTCCAATTTGTCTTTGAGAATATGAAAGTTCGCCAAAGCTTGGATACTTATCATAGAAAAAAACTCCTAATTCTTTGAATAAAACTAATACAATTTTCATATTAATATCTTTATTTAAAAAGCTATCGGTTTTAGCTAAATCTTTTATAATGTCATAAGTTTCTTCAGCTTTCCCATCTTTTAAATAAATTATTGATAAAAATATTCTACTCAACACATCATAATTAGTATTTAATAATGACTTAAACATTTCTATGGCCTCTTCTTTTTTGCCTAACAGATATTTTGTTTTAGGTAAATATATATCAAAATATTTGCTGTTTTCAAAACATTGTTCTGCCTTTTTATAATTTCCTTCTTCATACTCAAGTTTACCAAGTTCATAATAAGCACCTTTATGTTTTTTATCAATTGCTGTTTCAAAATAATATCTAGCCGCATCCACATTATTAAGAGCATATTCCACTTTTCCTAATTCAAGCCTTATAGTTTTATCTAAATCAGTATTCAACAAAGGTTTTAAACACTTTTTTGCTTCTTCATAATTTTCTTGATTAAAATATATTCTAGCTAAATTCAATCTTGCACCTTGATCAAAAGAAGTTCCAAGTAATTTTTGAAAATATTTTTTACATTTACTTAAATTATTAAATCTTAATTCTAATTTGCCTATCTCATACCTAGCTTTTTCTACATCAAATTGATATTCAGCATTATCTTCAACAAAATGAAAATGTTCACTTGCAAGATAATAGTCTTTCAATGCCAAAGCTATTTTGCCTAATTCATAAACTACTTTAACTCTATATTTCGTTTTTGATAATGGCTTTAATTCTTCCTTTGCATCACTATACATGCCATTACAAATTAACATTCTTGCGTATTCTAAATGAAGAAAATCATTGCTTTTATCTTCATCACAATATTTTTTCATAAGAGCCAAATCATTAGATCTCTTTATTTCATATATTTCATCTTTTGTTAAATAAGCCATACGTTTAAACCCCCTCATTTAAAATGTGCACATATTATACTACATTTTGGCCAAAATGTAAAGAAAATAGAAGCTTTATAATCTTCTATTTCTTTATTATTTTAATACTTTGTATTCCTATAATGTCAATAATGCTATAAATCATTAACATTAATCCCAAATATCTTAATATTAAATTTGGTACCAATATTTTCCCTAATATGCATAATATTCCAAGAATAATACCTATTATTGATAAAACTAAATTTAAATGATATTTTTTATTTTGTTTATTACTTAATGTTGTATTTAAATTTAAAAAGCTAGATAACAATATATAGATGCCTACTACAAAAGAAATTATTTCACTAATTATATTTGGTCTAATTACTAGAATTAATCCTATTACAAATAATACAACTGTAATTAATAATGTCATATTATTTTTTTCTTTATCTTTTATATATATCATTCCGTTTATTATACTATAAGCTATTAAAAATCCCCCAATTATTATTGAAAATGTATTAGTGACTTTATCAGCCCATATAAACAAACAAATTCCAATTAAAAATATAAATATTGAAACTATTATTTCGTTTATTTTTTTATTTTTATACATAAATATCCCCCCAATTATTAATCATCTAATTTTTTACAAGTTGAACCATTCCATTCGTTAGGTTTATATACGCTTCCAAAAAATAACACTTCTTTGGATTTATTGTCTCTTATCATATATATAAATGGTTTATTAAACTCGATTTTTATTTCTTTATATTTTTCCGTAGAAATCCCGCTTGCTCTAAGCCCAAAGTATGTAACAGCAGCAGCTTTAGTACCTTTTTCATTTAAGTCAATATATGTTTTATGAATAGCATCAGATACGTAAATATTATTAATACCTAATCTATTCATGTTTTCTTTAGTAATAATTGAAGTGAAATCCGCTTTCTCTGAATCAAACGCATTTTTTATTCCCATATTAATTAGTATATTTTTAAAATTACTTAAATCATAACTATAACTAAATCTTGGAATTGACAAAATAAGTCTTTTTTTATAACTTGCTTCTTCAAATTTATCTAACTCATTATTCAATTCATTAATATTTAATTTGCTTATGTAACTTTCTATATTTTGATTAGGCAAAATTGCGATAAACTCTAAATCTTCTTTATATGGAAGAGAGACTGCTTTCATTTCATCAGTTATTAAATATTTTGCATCAGACTCATAAGTATTGTGCATCATTTCAACATTCAGAGATTTTCCAGGTAACATATTAAATTTTTCACTAGTTGTGTTCTCACATTCAAATTGAGAATTCCATTTTGCATCTATGGCAATTGCATTTGCAAGTCCAAGAACAAAAGTAGGACTAATTGAATTAAGAATTTTTTCTATCATTCCATCAGTATGCTTATTGACCCAATCATTTATAATTTCTGGAGTTTCAAATTTATCATACAAAATTTCTGAATTATATTTTTCACTTAGTATATTTTTAAAATCATTTTCAATAATACTATCATATGTGTTTTTAATAAATAGAGAATTAGCAATTTTAACATTTTTATTTAATATGTTTAATTCTCTTGACCCAACTACTTTTTCTATTTCATCTCTTGTATCATTTTTTGCTCCCAATTTAAGCATATTAAGCGCCATTTCTATACTATATGGACTTATTAAATAGTTCTCACTTTTAAATGTTTTATTTATTATTGTAGTAGTGAAATCACTTTTATCATTTTGTATTTCTTCTTCATTTTTTTGACTATTAGTTACATAATAAACTACTAAAAAACCAGTAAACAATAAAAGCAAAATTACAGTATAAATTATTTTTTTTCTCATAAAATCTCCTTATTTAATATTTCTTTAAAATCGTTAACTTTAGGCTCTTTCAAATTAATTATTTTAGTTTCTTTATATCTTTTTTTTAATAACTTCTCAGTTTTAGGAGCTTTACCACTTCCACTATATAAAATAAACATAAAATTTTTATTTTTTAAATCAAGTTTATCTAAAACAGTGTTAATTGGACAGGATAGCCTTCCATTCCATATTGGAGAGCCAATTATTATTTCATCATATTTTTCGATATTATTATTAAAATCAATTAGTTTACCTTTATGATTTATACCTGCAAGAAAACCACCAGTTAATATTCTTAAAATAAAATTTTTAGGTAGTTCTTCAGATGTTTTAATTTTTCTAATATCAATTTTTTTAGATTTTAAATAATCTGCAATTAAATCACCATTACCACTCAAACTATAATATATAAATATTCTCCTCATATTTACCCTCATAAAAATTATAACATAAAAAAAGCATCTTGTGATGCTTATTTTTCATAATGGTCGGGAAGACAGGATTTGAACCTGCAACCCCTTGGTCCCAAACCAAATGCTCTACCAAGTTGAGCCACTTCCCGATTCTGGTGCGCCCAAGAGGAGTCGAACCCCCAACCTTTTGATCCGTAGTCAAACGCTCTATCCAGTTGAGCTATAGGCGCATCTCTTCTTGAGTTTTTATTTTAATTATGGTGGCTTCAGTTGGAATCGAACCAACGACACCAAGATTTTCAGTCTTGTGCTCTACCAACTGAGCTATGAAGCCAAAACTGGCGGTCCCGACGAGGTTCGAACTCGCGATCTTTCGCGTGACAGGCGAACGTGATAACCACTACACCACGGGACCACATTGGTTGCGGGAGCCGGATTTGAACCAGCAACCTTTGGGTTATGAGCCCAACGAGCTACCAGATTGCTCTATCCCGCGATATTATTTAAAATGGCGGAGGAAAAGGGATTCGAACCCCTGCGCCGATTTCTCGACCTCCCGGTTTTCAAGACCGGTCCCTTCAACCAGACTTGGGTATTCCTCCAATAAAAAATTGGTGCCTCAGGCCGGAGTCGAACCGGCACGAGCTTTAACACTCGCAGGATTTTAAGTCCTGTGCGTCTACCTATTCCGCCACTAAGGCAACAAAATGGTGACCCGCTGGAGATTCGAACTCCAGACCCTTTGATTAAAAGTCAAATGCTCTACCTGCTGAGCTAGCGGGTCATAAACAAATAATGGTTGCCTCGGCTAGATTCGAACTAGCGAAATGCAAGAGTCAAAGTCTTGTGCCTTACCACTTGGCTACGAGGCAATCTAAGTGGTGGGGAGAAATGGATTCGAACCATTGAACCCGAAGGAACAGATTTACAGTCTGCCGCGTTTGACCGCTTCGCTATCTCCCCATAAAAAATGGTGCCGAAAACAGGAATCGAACCCGTAACCTACTGATTACAAGTCAG
>CAMVPB010000008.1 GCA_947169285.1 uncultured bacterium
CTTATTAAATAATTTTTACATTATTTGGTATCACATCATTTACAATTATACAAATTTTAACATTAAAGTAATATTTATCGTTTACACTAGATTATATATTATATAGATATTTTTTTAATAATATTGTATAATTAATTAAGGTGATATCAGTGAATTTTACAACACATAAAAATAGAGGAATGTTTTTGGAAAACATAATTAATGAAACTAACTCTTATTACGTTTCTACTGATAAAGCTTTAATATTTAAAAAGCCTACACCTATTAAAGTAATTAATGTAAATTATCCAAATAATAAAGCTGTCATTGATAAAGCAGTATTTGATCACATATCAACATTAGATTATAATGGACTTTACAAAGGAAAATATATTGAATTTGATGCAAAAGAATCAAAAAATAAAATGTCTTTCCCTTTATCAAACATTAAGGAGCACCAATTATTGCATATTAAAAGCGTTATAAGACACAACGGAATTGCCTTTTTAATAATATTTATGTGTAATGAGTTTTATTTATTTAAAGGAGAAACATTAATTGAATTTATTAAAAACAATAATAGGAAATCAATTCCATTTGAATTTATCAAAAAAAACGGATATAAGATTAATGAAAAATTTATTCCAAGGCTTGATTATTTAAAAATTGTTGATGATATATATTTTAAGGAGGATTTATGAAAAAAATAAATTTTGAAAAAATTAAAAACTTAAAAAACAATAAATTAAAACTTAAATTTAAAAGAAAAAAAGAAAAACCAATAAATAAAGATGTTGATGAAATAGCATCTATTGAAACAAAAAAAGCCAAAAGAAACAAAAAAAGAATTAGAATTGGCTACTATTTTCTTATATTAATAACTTTTATGGCTATATGTGTATTAATCGGAATGGCTGGCTTTTTCTTCTATATTTACAAAAGCGCACCAGAATTTAATCCTGATAAATTATATAATAAGGAAGCCTCTTTAATATATGACTCGAAAGATAATTTAATAGCTACTCTTGGTAGAGAAAAAAGAACTAATATAACTTATGAAGAATTGCCACAAGTTTTTGTTGATGCTTTAGTAGCTACTGAAGATGCTAGATTCTTCCAACATAACGGATTTGATTTACCAAGATTTTTAAAAGCAACTGCTGGTCAATTAATTGGTCAAAGTGGTGCTGGTGGTGCCTCTACTCTAACAATGCAGGTTTCTAAAAACTATTTCACTTCAATTGAAGCAAGTGGTATTGAAGGTATAATTAGAAAATTTACAGATATATATATGGCAATTTTTAAAATTGAGAAAAATTATACAAAAGAAGAAATAATGGAGATATATTCAAATTATGCATATCTTGGAAGTGGTGCATACGGAGTTGAACAAGCAAGTAAAATTTACTTTGGCAAAAGTGCAAAAGATATGAGTTTAACTGAAGCAGCATTAATAGCTGGTTTATTCCAGGCTCCTGGTGGATATGATCCATATATTTATCCCGAAAGTGCCGAAGGAAGACGTAATCAAGTATTAAATTTAATGGTTAGACATGGGTATATTGATAAAGAAACTGCCGAAATTGCAAAATCTATTCCTGTTAAATCATTATTAGTATCTGATTCGTATTCTACAATAAACGAATATCAAGGATTTATTAATACAGTTGTAAAAGCTGTTGAGGAAGATACTGGATATAATGCATACGATGTTCCAATGATAATTCATTCAACAATGGTTGCTTCTAAACAAGATGTTATAAATAAATTTTATAAAGAAGAAATGGGATATAAATTTAAAGACAAAATGATTCAAGTTGGAATAGCAGTACTTGATAATAAAACAGGTGCAATTATAGCAGTGGGTACCGGTAGAAATACAAAAGAGCTTACCTTCAACTATGCAACTATGACTAAAGCTCATCCTGGTTCAACTGCAAAACCAATATTTGAATATGGTCCTGGAATTGAATATAATAAGTGGTCTACTTATACTCCATTCTTTGATGAAAAAGGAGAAATAAAATATTCTACTGGAACACCAATAAATAATTGGAACAATTCTTATGAAGGATTACTTACTTTAAAAAAATGTTTATCAAAATCTAAAAACACTTGTGCACTTCAAGCATTCCAACAAGTTGATAATGAAACTGTTTACAACTTTGTTACATCAATTGGTATTACACCTGAAACATCAAGTGCAAACAGCAAATTTATAAATGAAGCCCATTCTGTTGGCGGATTTACTGGTGTTTCTCCCGTTGAACTTGCTGGTGCTTATCAAATTTTTGCAACCGGTGGCTATTATACAAAACCTTATTCTTATACTAAGGTTGAATTAATTGAAACTGGCGAAGTAATTGAACCTGATATATCAAAGAAAAAGATTATATCACCTCAAACCGCATATTTAATAACAAATATTTTATATGCAGTTACCCCAAGTACAGTTTATGGAATGAATTCAAATATCGCTACCAAAACAGGTACAAGTAGTTATGAGAATAAATTTTTGAGAAGTTACGGTCTTACTTCTTCAATCATTAGAGATTCTTGGGTAGCGACTTATAGTCCTGACTATACAATGGCCTTTTGGTACGGATATGATGCGTTGGATGATGAACATGTTGCTTGTAAATGCTACAATACAATGGGATCATCATCATCTAATAGAAATCAAATACAAGGTGTACTTGTTAGAAATATATTTGAAAAGAATACAAAATTTAAATATCCAGGAGGAATTGCTAGTGTCGAAGTTGAACTTGGCACAATTCCAGCACAAAAAGCATCAGAATTTACACCGTCAAATTTAAAAGAAAGACATATGTTTATAAGTGGTAGTGAACCAACAGAAACATCTACTAGATTTTCAAAATTAACTGCTCCTACTAACTTAAATATTGTAGAAGTTGGTAGTGTTGCACATGTTTCATGGACTTCTCCAGGTTTACCTAGTGCTGTTGATAAAGTTTATTTAGAAAGCTATTTTAATAGTGGTTATGGTAAATTTGCTGCCAAATATTATCAACAAAGATTAGATTATAATGAAAAAAATATTGGTGATTTTGGTTTTGAAATATATCTTGCTAATGGATCTACAACAAAGTATATAGGATGGACTGCTAATGAAAACTATGATATTGACTTATCGCTTTATCCTGGAAAATGGGATTCTGTAATTGTTAAATCAGCTTATTCTATATTTAAAGCAAATGCTAGTAATACTGTTTCAGCTTATTTAGAAGCTCATGAAGAGCCAGTTACAATAAATATTTCTATAAATGATGTTACTATAACAAAAGGATCAACATGGACTGGTAGTGATAAGTCAGCAATTACTTCAATTAAAGTAAATGGAGAAGAAATAACTGATTATACTGCTACTTTATCTATATCTACAATTAAGAATTTAAGCAACGAAGAAATTCCAATAAACACAATGAGGGAACAAGAAGGTAATTATAAAGTAACATATCAGGTAACATTTAAATATCAAACTTCTGAAAACAATATTAAACAGTTTACACAACCTGTTACCCAAAATGTGACTGTTAAAGCAGAATAAAAAAGGAATTAAAATTCCTTTTTTATTTTATCTTTTGATTTACATTCATTATATAATTCACACATATGACAGCTTGGTTTTTTACTAGTACAAATATATCTTCCAAATAATACTAATTGCTGACCTATTTTCTTATAATCAAATCCTTTAAAATACTTGTATAGTTTTTTTTCAATTGTTAAAACCTTATCATTTTTTTTAGCAATTCCAAATCTTTTTGAAACTCTCGTTACATGGGTATCAACTGCTATATAACTTTCATTATATAGCACAGATAATATCACATTAGCACTCTTTCTGCCTACTCCAGGTATACTTTCTAAAAATCCCCTATCATTAGGAACTTTATCATATGGTAATAAGGCACTTGTTATCTCTTTAAAATACTTAGCTTTACTCTTATAAAAGCCAAGACTTGATATTAATTTTTCAATCTTTTCAATAGTTAAATTGTTTAATTTCTCTAATGTATTATACTTTTCATATATGTCTTTCATTACTAAGTTTACTCTTTTATCAGTTGTTTGAGCACTAAGCATTGTGCTTATTACTAATTCATAATCATTAGTAAATTCAAGTTCACATTTAGGATCAGGAAAATTTTTATTTAAAACTTTAACAGCACTATTTATTTTCATTGTCATCATCTAACCAATTATAATCAAACACTTGAGTAGAACCGGTATCGTTGCTTATATTAATTTTCTTTTTAGTCCACTCATATATTATTTTATCGATATATCTTAAATTATAAACACCATTTAAAATAGCTTCTTTTAAAGCTGATTTAATAGTGTCTTCTGATACGCCGCCTTCTAACCACTTATTGATAGTTTCATATTCAATTGGGGATAAAGTTCTAGAAAATTCTTTTTCAAATGCACTGTAAATATCAGTTTCTTTTTTTTCATCAGGTAAATCAAGTAATAATTTATTATATAAATTATCTAAAGATATTTCTTCTTTTATTTTATCACTATCTTTAGTTACTTTTACCTCAATTAATCCTTTGGTAACTAGTGTGTCAAAAGCAGATAATGTTTCTTCTTCTGTCAAAGAAATAAATTTGTTTATTTTAGAAATATCCATTTCAGAATCTATATTTATAAAAAATATCAACAATAAAAATTCATTAATATTCAAATTAAATTTTTTAATATTTTTTAGTATCAAAGGATTAATTACAAAATCCTTTTCTTTTATTATTTCTCTTAGTCTATCCATAATCTACTCCATAATATTTATTATAATTTATTTATTTAAGATTTGAAAGATAATTTTTTTCTTTTTTTGTAAAAATATATTTATTACTAACATTTAAACTATTCCAGACTTCTAAATAATGATTACATTCTTTAATTTCATTAAAATATATTTCAAAACAACTTTCTAAATCATTATTTTTTATAAAAGATAATAATTTCTTATAACCTTTAGTTTTAAAGACTTTATCTAATTCTGCTTTTTTCTTGTCATAACTAATTTCTTTTATAAATGATTTATTATTAATAATAAATTTTTTCAATTCATCAGATAATTCAAAATTTAAAATTGACATAAATCTTAATGCTCTTAAAATCCTTGTTTTATCTTCTTCTAGTCTAATACTAATATCACCTATTACATTAATTACTTTATTATTAATATCATTTATTCCATTATACACATCAATTATATTATCATTTATGTCTACATATATTGAATTCATAGTAAAATCTCTTCTTTTAGCATCTTCTTCTAAATCATTACTATATTCAATACTCACGGGTTTATTATTTTTATATTCTAACTCTTTTCTAAAAGTAGTTATAGATATATTATAATAGTCTATTCTAAATTTAATACAAAAGTATTCTGGATATTCTATTTCATAATTAAATGCTTCCTTTAACATTTTAAAGGGCATATTTGTCGCTATATCTATATCATTAGAATTTATTCCTAATAATTTATCTCTTATATATCCACCAACTATATATGAAGAATATCCTTTATTATTTATTTTATTTAATATCTCTTTAATTTTATCCATAATATATTATAAAAGTCTAAAAAAAAAGCCTTAGGCTTTTTTTAGTTTAAAGCATCTTTTAATTTACTTCCAGCTTTAAAAGTTGCAACTGTTTTAGCAGCAATCTTGATAGGTTTTTTAGTTAATGGATTAATACCATTTCTTGCAGCTCTTTTTTTAGCAGCAAATGTTCCAAAACCAACTAAAGTAACTTTACCTTGTTTCTTTAAACCAGTTTTGATTCCTTCAAGAGTAGCATCTAATGCTCTAGCAGCATCAGCTTTAGTTAAACCAGCTTTTGTAGCAACTAATTCTACTAAATCTTGTTTAGACATTTAATTCTACCTCCCGTATGAATTTAAGCACATACTATGCTTACATTTTCATTTTACCATAACTACGCCATAAATCAAGTATTTTTATAAAAAAAATAAAGGTTTTTACCTTTATTTACTATAAAACAATCGCTATTAAAGTATTACTTCCTTTATTTACCATTTTAGTTAATGTTTGACAAAGTTTATATCTAGCAGAGTCTGGTAACATTGCAAGTTTAGCTTGAATGCCTTCTTGAACAATAACATCAAGACTTCTACCAAATATTTCACTTTTCCAAATATCTTCACCCTCTTCTCCATCTTTCATTAGCGAGTCAATTAATTGCTTACTCTGAAGTTCAGTTCCAATTATTGGTTCAAATGTACTTTCTACATCAACTTTTAACATATGTATTGAAGATGCTACTGCTTTTAATTTAACTCCATATCTTCCGCCTTGTTTGATAATTTCAGGTTTTTCGAGTTTCATATCGGAAAGTTTTGGTGATGCTATTCCATAACCTGTTTGATAAACTTGTTTTAAAGCATCTTTTATTCCATTATAATCATTTCTTCCTTCATTAAAGTCTTGGAATATTTTTAATAATTCGGCTTTAGAATTAATACTAACACCTGCCACTTCATGCAAAACGCTTTCAAATAATTCTTCCGGTGCCTCCAATGTTAACGTTACTTCCCTATTATTAGTATTTACATTTGAAATATATGCTTTTTTAATACTGTCAGATTCTTCAAAATCTAAATTAATTTTATCTACATCTTTTAATTTATCAATACTTGTTACACAATCTTTAATTTTATTTAAATATTCCATCTTTACAGGATGATTTTTATTAAGAACTCCAATCCAATCTGGAATATTTACTTCAATGTGATCAATTGGAAATTCATACAACGCAGTTTTTAAAATATTTAACACATCTTCTTCAGTCATTGATTCAACTGACATAGGTATTACCGGTACATCATACATTTCTCTTAAACTATTAGTGATATTGACTGTTTCTGGATTTTCTGGATGAGTTGTATTAAATATGACTATAAATGGTTTATTAATTTCTTTAAGTTCTGTTATAACTTTCTTTTCAGCCTCAATAAAGTTTTCACGAGGGAGTTCTCCAAAAGAACCATCAGTAGTTACAACAATACCTATTGTAGCATGATCTTTAATTACTTTTTCAGTTCCAATTTCAGCTGCTTCTACAAAAGGTAGTTCAGTATCAAACCATGGTGTTTTAACCATTCTAGGATTTCCTAAATCATCAGCATATCCTTTTGCCATTGGAGTTACATATCCAACACAATCAACTAATTTAATATTAGTTGTAAACTCATCCACTTTAATAGTGGCTCCATTAGAAGGGACAAATTTTGGCTCAACAGTCATTATTGTTTTACCAGCAGATGTCTGAGGTATTTCATCTAAACATCTTTTCTTTTCATCTTCATCAATAACATTAGGTATTACAAGTGTTTCTATAAATTTCTTTATAAATGTAGATTTACCAGTTCTAACAGAACCTACAACCCCTAAATATATTTCTCCATTAGAAGCACTTGAAATACTTTCTATAATCTCCTTTTTATTCATATAATTCCACCTTTTCTAAGTTTTTTCATTTAAATTTATGTGCTAGTATTAAAAAATATACTAAAATTTTGTATAATAATGTTCAAAGGAGTATTATGAATATAGTTTTTTTAGATATAGATGGTGTTTTACAACCTTATAATTCTGGGTATAGATTTTTAAATGTTGATAAAACCATAATTGAAAAGTTATCAATTTTATATAATACTGATTATTCAAGGTATGACTTTTGGGATGTTGCAGCAGTATATTACGATTGGGATGAACAAGCTGTTGCTAGGTTAAAATATATTTTAAATGAAACTAACTCCAAAATAATCATTTCTAGTAATTGGAGAAGTAAAACATTTCCAAATAAAATGATAGATTTATTGAAAATACATAATTTAGATAATTATTGGATAGCTGATAATATAATATTTGACTATCAAGAAAATAATACTTTAGCTAAAAGAAGATCAAAAGAAATAAATCATTCACTAGAAAAATATAATATAAAAAACTTTGTTATATTAGATGATGAAAAAGAATTAGAAATTTATTTTCCTAATAATTCTGTTATTACTCATAACATAATTGAAATAAAAGATATGAAAAAATGTATTAAAATTTTAAAATTTTAATACATTTTTTAATCCTCAATATAAGTTTTACTTTTATGAGGCTCATCCCTTAATAAATCATTATAATTTTGCTGTCTTAAAGCTTCATATACCATAATCGCAACCGTATTAGAAAGATTTAAAGCTCTTACATTAGAAGTCATTGGTATTCTAATACATCTATCAATGTAAGGTTTTAAAATTTCTTTAGGAATACCAGTGGATTCTTTACCAAATATAAAATAGATATTTTTAGATGAATCACTATAATCAAAAGAGTCCCCTGTCTTATGACCATATCTAGTTAAAAAATAATACTCACCTTTATTTCTTTCAAAAAATTCATCTATATTTTCATAAACAGTATAATCACATTTATCAATATAATTAACACCACTTCTTCTAATATATTTCTCATCTAAACTAAAGCCCAAAGGTTTAATTAAATGAAGCTTAGAATTAGTTGCTACACATGTTCTCATAATATTACCAGTATTCCCTGGTATCTCTGGTTCAAATAAAACTATATTAATCATATAATCACTTCCAAAAAGTATTTTATCACAACAAAAAAGATATAACAAATGTTATATCTTAAAATCCTCCTCCACGAGCTCCGCCGCCTCCGCCGAAGCCACCTCCTGATGAAAATCCTCCACCAAGTCCAGATCCTGATGACATATTATTTGATTTATAGTTTTGAACTGATGCATATGATTTTGCAATTGAACTATTTATTGATTTTGTTAAGTTATTGCTCATTGATGACATCATATAATAATCACTAAATGTTGGATTGAAGTTTTCATTTGGATTAATTTCTTTAAATTTAATTTTCATAGTATTACTAACTTTATCAGCAATACCAAATGCTGAAGCATATACTAAGTATTTTTCCCAAAGAATTATTTCCGGTAATTCCTTTTCATCAAATCTACCAAAATCATTTAAGAATTTTTTAAATCCCATCCATTTATTATAATCATCATTACCCTTTATAGTACGTTTTTTAAATGTTAAAACATATATAATAAATAATACTGATAATACTAAACTTACATAAGCAATTGGCATTAAGAATATCCATTTTGATAAGAAAAATAACCCAATACCAAGTAAACCCAATAAAGTAAACACTACTTTTATTTTTTGATAATCCAAATAAAAGTTTTGTTTTACTGCATCTGTAGTTACACTATTTTTCCATTCATTAAATATATCATATATAGGATTTTTACCATCTGATGATACTTTGTTTGATTCTTTTTTTACATCACTTAATTTTACTTCTTCTCCATTACCTATTTCATTAAATAATAAATTCATTATTTTTAGTTCATTATTTGATAAATTATCTTCTTTATTTTTAATAAGTTTATAATCTTCTTTTTTAGCTTCTATTTTTTCTACTTTTATATTTTTCTTATATATTAAATTTAATATACTAGCACTAAAAGAATTAGAAGTTATATTTTTATTTAATAAATATTCTATTTCTTCAACTGGGTAATCTTCTATAAAATCTCTATAGTATTCTCCTTTAAATGATGATTTATATTCTTTATCATATTTAAAATAAATAAATGCAGTTAAACCTAATAAGAAAACCATATATATTCCATGTAGTCCATACATTCCATAATGAACTATCATATCCATTTTTCTATATTTATTAGCAACATTTGCTCTTTCTGTTTCAATTTTTTCAATAATAGGAATTGCATCTAGCTTTGATTTTTTACTTTCATTTATATTTATTTGAAATAATTCTCTATCAAATAATAATCTTATATCTATTCCAGAACCAACTTGATAATTAGTAAGTTCTGCAACAACGGCTCTTTTATCCTCATCCATTAATATAGATGCATCTCTTTGCCCATGCGCCCATAATTTAAATACTTTTTCACTCGGATATGGTAAAGCCACAAATATCTTTACATCTTTTATTGGATCACTGTATTCTTTTGATAAAAAATTATAATAAAATTCTGCTGAATCGTTATGTTCTACTAATACATTAGTAATTACATATTCAAGATAAAATACTGTTTTACCTTTAATAGTTTCATTATACATTTTAATATTATAATTGCCATTACTATCAGTAACTAAAGAATATACTCCTTTATCACCGTTTTGAGGTGCTTCAGATAATTCAAACCATTCGACATTACCATCTAGTTTTTCTTCTGTAAGTGAAACTAAATTTAAATTATCAATATTTTTTAACTTACCTATCTTTATTTTTTCAATACTAGTTGGATTATAAATAGAACTCCCTTTTAAATCACTTTCTAATCCAGTAAACTGTTTTACATTTGTATTTTTAGTACTAAAATTTTGATAATACCCATTAAATGTACCTTCAACTTCAATTAATTGTTTTACTTGAAGTCCTCCAGCTATTTCTATTTCCGAATTAATATAATATTTATTAACTTTATAATTTACTTTATCACTATTTACAGCTTTCAAATTAATAAAAGGTATAAGTAATAAAGTTAATAAAAGAAATTTTATGTATTTTTTCATTAAAACCTCACTTTAAAAAAAGCTTACATTCGTAAGCTTTTAAAATTTAACTTCAACATTTTCACGTTCAGCAGCTGCTGCTTCAAAAAACGCTTCTTTCTTGAATCCAAATATGCTTGCGATAATACTTGATGGAATAGTTTCAACTTTATTATTATAAGTTAAAACCGTATCATTATAAAATTGTCTACTAGCAGCTATTTTATCTTCAGTGTCTTTTAATTGAACTTGCATATCTTCAAAACTTTTGTTAGCTTTTAGTTCTGGATAAGCTTCAGCTAATGCAAATAATCTATTCATTACATTGCCTAATTCATTGTTAGCTTCCATTTTTTCTTCAGGTGTATTAGCTGTTGCATATTTATTTCTTGCTTCAACTACTTCTTTTAAAGTATCACTCTCATGTTTAGTATAACCTTTGATAGTTTCAACAAGGTTAGGTATTAAATCAAATCTCCTTTTTAATTGAACATCAATTTGTGCAAATTGATCTCTTACCCTATTTCTTAATACCACTAATGAATTATAGTTTTTAACAACAAATCCAATTAATAATACTAACACTGCTATAACAATTGCAATCCAAATCATTTTATATCCTCCTTTTAACTTTATAAATTAATTATACTACTTATTCTATTTTTTTTAAATACTTTTATTTTAAAAAATTAGAAATGGTTATTCGCCATTTCTAATTTTAGCATTTAAATTACTTTCTACATCATGAATTATATTATTAAACACATTCATTACTTCTTCATCAGTAAGTGTTCTTGTAGAATCTTCAAATTTTAAATTATATGCAACAGATTTTTCATTCTCGTTTATATTACTTCCAGTATATATATCAAACACTTCTATATTTGTAAGAAGTCTACCACCTGATTTTTTAATAGTTTCAACTATTTTATCATTAGTAATATCTCTATCTATTATAAATGCTAAATCCTTTGATATATATGGATATTTATTGGATTCTTTATATTTAATTGGTTTAACTTCTTTTTCATATAATTTAGTCATAGAAAATTCTACTACATATACATCATCTTTTTCTACACTTGGGTGAACTCTTCCAATAATACCTACTTCTTCTCTGTCAATTAGTAACTTAGCACTTATTCCAGGATGCATATTCGGAATACTACCAACTACATATGAATATCTATTTTTAAATCCTAAATAATCAAATAAATTTTCAATTATTCCTTTTATTAAATAGAAATCAACTTTAATATTTTCTTTATTCCAAGAGTTATCTATATAACTTCCCTTCATAAGAAGTGAAACCTTCGTGTCTTCATTGTAATTAATATCATATGTCTTAGATATTTCATAAAGCATTATATTATTAACTTTACGCATTTTATTATAATTATAAATATTTAACAGTGATGGAAGTAATGTGGTTCTTATCACAGATTTATCAACACTCATAGGATTGTCTAATACTATATTAGTTTTATTCTCATATCTAAATAATTCTGACATAGCTGGAGAAACTAATGTATAAGTTTTACATTCATTAAGTCCAAGTGATCTAAGTCTTTTAGAAATTATTTTTCTATATTTAACATCTCCTAAATATTCACCTTTTCTAATAGGCACTTTAGGTAATGTTGATACTAGATTATGATATCCATAAAGTCTTCCTATTTCTTCTGCAATGTCATTTACATTAGGGTCTATATCTAATCTCCTATTAGGAATTGTTACATTAAATTCATTATTATTTATTTTATATTCAAATCCAAGTCTAGATAATTCTACTTCCATATCTTTATCAGATATTGTTATACCAAGAAGTTTATTAACATCTTCAGATTTGAATTTAACAGTTTTTACTTCTTTATTTAATTTATCATGTTTAACTATTCCACTTAATATTTTAGCATCAGCATACTTTTCAAGTAAATGACATGCTCTATTAATTGCAGATAAAGTGTATTCATAATTTAAACCCTTACCATATCTAATAGATGCTTCACTCTTAAGATCTAGTCTACTTGCAGTATATCTAATACTTACTGAATCAAATATAGCACTTTCTATCAAAATAGTATTAGTATTATCATCTACATCTGTGTTAAGTCCTCCCATAATGCCGGCGATACATACAGGTTTATTTCCATTAGTTATTACAATATCGTCTTTAGATAAAATTCTTTCTTTGTTATCTAATGTAATTATCTTTTCATCTTCTTTTGCTTCTCTTACAAGAATGTTATTTCCAAGTTTATTATAATCAAAGAAATGCATTGGTTGACCATATTCAAGCATTACATAATTTGAAATATCAACTACATTATTAATTGGCCTCATACCAGCAGATATTAACCTCTTTTTAATAAAGTCTGGTGATTCTTTAATAACTATATCTTTAACCATTTTAGCTAAATAATAAGGGCATTTATTAGTATCTACTTTTAAACTAAATTTATCATTTATATTTTCACTTATTTCATTGTAACTTTCATCTGGAAGGGTTACTTTTTTATTCAAAATTGCTCCTATTTCATAAGCAAATCCTATGTGATAATAACAATCATTATTTCTATGTTTATGAACATCTAATTCATATATAGTATCATCAAGCCCTAAATATTTTAAAGGATCTTCTCCAACTGGGGCATTTTCATTTAACTCTTCAATTCCTTTATTGTACGTTTCTTCTGTTTTTTCTTCTAGTCCAAGTTCATATAAAGCACAGATCATACCATTTGATTCATATCCACGTATCTTACTCGCCTTTATTTCAAAATCTCCTGGTAAAACTGCTCCAGGTAAAGCAACAATAACTTTTATTCCCTTTCTTACATTAGGTGCACCACATACTATTTGTTTTACCTCTTTACCCACATTAACTTTACATAAATGTAAATGAGTTTCAGGAATATCTTCACATTCTAATACTTCACCTATTATTAAATTATCAATATGATTAGTTATTACTTTTTCAACATTTACACCAGCTTTTGTAATTTTAACTGCAAGTTCTTTTAAATCAATATCATTTATATCTATATAATCTTTTACCCAATTTAAACTTATCATTATTTTGTCTCCTTTCTATCAAAGTTTTTAAGTTCTCTTATATCTGTTTGATAAAAAGTTCTTATATCATTAATACCATATTTTAACATTGCAAGTCTTTCTGCTCCAAAGCC
Source organism: uncultured bacterium (assembly GCA_947169285.1). Lineage (GTDB taxonomy): Bacteria > Bacillota_I > Bacilli_A > RF39 > UBA660 > CAJOJR01. Next base: position 13,795 of record CAMVPB010000008.1, read on the forward strand.
AAATGCAAAACCTGACCAAACTTCTGGATCATATCCACAATTTCTTAAAACATTTGGATGAACCATTCCAGCTCCACTAACTGTTATCCATCCAGTATTTTTGCATATATTGCAGCCTTTACCATGACAATTAAAACAACTTATGTCTGTTTCTACTGAAGGTTCTGTAAATTGATAATAACTAGGTCTAAATCTAGTTTCACAGTTTTCTCCAAATAACTTTTTAGCAATTGTATCAAAAGTTCCTTTTAAATCAGATAAACTTATGTTTTTATCAACAAGTAAGCCTTCAATTTGCATAAATTGATGAGAATGAGTTGCATCATCATCATCTCTTCTATAAGTTTTACCAGGACATATCATTCTAATTGGAGTATTTCCGTTTCCCTTTAACATTGTTCTTGCTTGCACTGGAGAAGTTTGACTCCTTAAAAGAATAGATTCATCTTCAATATAGAAAGTATCTTGTGCATCTCTTGCTGGATGCCCTTTAGGAATATTTAACATTTCAAAATTAAATTTATCCTCTTCTATTTCGGGACCATCAACAACATCATAACCCATAGACATAAAAAGTTCTTCTACTTCTTCAATAAGAGACTCTAATATATTTGGTGCTCCTGTATTTATTTTGGTAGCTGGTAAACTTATATCTACTTTTTCACTTTCAAGTTTCTTATTTAATTCTTTTTCATTTAATTCTTTTAATTTATTTTCATAATTATCATTAAAGCAAGTTCTAATAGTATTAACATTCATACCATATTCTTTCTTGTCACTAGCATCTTTAATACCATTTTGAAGTTCAGTAATAATTCCTTTTTTGCCCATATATTGAGTTTTAATATTATTTAAATCTTGAATATTAGATATATTACTAATCTTTTCTTTAATTTCATTACAAATACTTTCTACTTTTTCTTTCATTTTTTCCTCCTTAAAAATAAAAACTTTATAATCTAAGGACGAGACACCCCGTGGTACCACCTTAGTTCATAAAGTTTATTTATGCTCTTAATAAGTTAACGCCTTAATACGATTCTTTTTAATAAAAGGTGAATTCATATAAATTTTATTATTAGTTTACACCATCCACTAACTCTCTACAAATAAAATATTTATATTACTTGTCCTTTCAAAGACAATAAGATTATAACAAATTTTATAAAGAAGTACAATTATTTTATACTTTTTATTAATTTTTTTAATCTTTTATTTTCTTCTTTAATATAATAACTTGCTTTAATTGCTTCTTCTTTTAAAATATCTAATTGCTTTTTTTCAGTATTCGATAGTGAGTATCCTAATAATATTTTAAAATGTGCTTTTTCCCTATACGTTATATATTCTTCAATTTTATTTATATATTCATCCATAAAACACCTATATACTCATTAATTCTTTTTCTTTTTCTTTGAATTTTTCTTCAACAATTACATTGTATTTATCAATTAATTTTTGAACCTGTTCTAAATATATCTTTTCTTCATCTTCGCTATATTCAGATTTCTTTATTGCATTATTTGCATCTTGTCTTACATTTCTAAGAGCAATTCTGGCATCTTCTACCATATCTTTAACTTGTTTAACATAAGTTCTTCTAGATTCTTCAGTTAATTCTGGTACAGTTAAAATTAGCATCTCGCCATTATTAGTTGGAGCCATACCAAGTTCAGCTGCAAATAAAGCTTTTTCCATTTCTTTTAAAGCACTTTTATCAAATGGTTTAATTATCAATTGTCTTGCTTCTGGTACTGAAATTGTTGCAAGTGATTGAATTGGAGTTGGAACACCATAATACTCGACCATAACACCATTCAAAATATTAGGATTTGCTCTTCCTGCTCTAACAGTTGTAAATCTACTCTCCATAGATTCTATTACTTTATCCATCTTAATTTTTACATCATTTTCATCAAACATTCCTATTCACCTCTTATATATTTATATTTTATCATATTTATTTTTAAAATTAAATTATTTCTTACTATTTTTTAAACTTGCTTTAGTAATTGTATTATTTCCTAATTTATCATTTATCTCATCAATTATTCTATCAATTTTTTCATCTTTGTTTTTTTCTTCAATATTTTCAAATAAATTTATTTGATAATTTTCTTTAATTGATAAATTATCTAATCTTAATCCAATTAATCGTATACCTTCTCCTTTATAAAATTCTCTTAATATTTCTTTAGAAGTAATATATATTTCATTAGTAATATTAGTAGGATTTTTTAAAGATCTTTGATGAGATTTTCTAATAAAATTATTATCTTTTAATATAACACATATAGTATTTGCATATTTACCTTCTTTTCTTAGTCTTTTTGATACCATTTCAGAAAGCATCAATAGTTTCTCATTCAAAACTTCAATATTTCTTTCATCTTTAGGCAAAGTTATTTCATTGCTTATTCCCTTTGCTTCCCAAAATAATTCTAACTCACTATCATCAATTCCATTAGCAATCTCAATTACATGTTTTGATTGATTTTTAAAAATCTTTTCTATTTTATTAATATTTATATTTGCTAATTCACCTATCGTGTTAATTCCTATTTCTTTTAATCTTTGAGCACTGGATCTCCCTATTCCAAATAAATCTTCTATAGGTAAAGGCCACATTTTATCTTTAATTTCACTCGTGTATAATGTATGAACTTTATCAGGTTTTTCAAAATCACTAGCCATTTTAGCACACAATTTGTTATTAGCTATACCAATATTTACAGTAAAACCAAGATCACTTCTAATTTTATCTTTTAACATATAAGCAAATTTTAATTCATCACCATATAAATTTTTAATTTTACCATAATCCAAATAACATTCATCTATTGATGCTACTTCTATATCTGGTGAATAATTTGATAATAATTTAAACAACTTTTTACTCATTATTGAATAATATTTATGATCTGCTGGAAACACCTTTACATCTTTATATTTCTTTCTTGCAGAGTATAAAGTTTCAGCAGTTTTAATTCCATACTTTTTAGCAGGTGTACTTTTAGATAAAACTATTCCATTTCTAGTTTTCTCATCCCCACCAATAACAGAAACAATATTTCTAATATCTTCTTTATATCCTTTATTTAATAAATCAATTGCAGTCCATGATAAAAAAGCATTATTAACATCAATATGAAATATTATCTTCTCCATACTTAACCACTATCTTAATTATACAATTTGAAAATTATGTGTCAAGCACATTTGTTTGCTTTTTTTCAAAAATATTAAAAGATCATATTAATAAATATGATCTTCATATTCAAATTCAAAATCTAGTATTTTTACTATATCTCCTTCTTTAGCACCAAGAGACTTTAATTCATCATCAACGCCAATATGTTTTAATTTTCTAGCAAATCTCATAGCTGATTCATCACTATTAAATCTTGTCATTTTGAAAAGTTTTTCTAACTTTTCTCCACTTATTATCCAAGTATCTCCTTCTTTAGTAATTTTATATGGTTTTTCATTTTTAAATTCATATAATACATAACTTTCTAATTCATGCTCTTTGTAAACAGTTTCATCAGGAATAGACTTAAGTTTCTCATTAATAGCATTTATTAACTTATCTACTCCTTCATGAGTAACAGCGCTTATTTCATAAATTTCTTTATCAGGAAATTCTTTTTTAAACTTATTTAAATTTTCTTCAAATGTTGGCAAATCTTTTTTATTTGCAACTATTATTTCTTCTTTGTTATATAGTTTTTCACTATATTTTTTAATTTCATTTCTTATTATTTTATAGTCATCAATTACATTTCTTCCATCAGTTTCACTCATATCTAATACATGACAAATTAATTTAGTACGAGATGCATGTTTTAAAAATTTATCACCAAGACCTACTCCTTCAGAAGAACCCTCAATAAGTCCTGGAAGATCTGCGATTACAAATGAATCATCATGTACTTTTACAGCACCTAAATTTGGTGATAATGTTGTAAAATGATATGCAGCAATTTTAGGTTTAGACGCACTTACTACACTTATTAATGAACTTTTACCAACAGAAGGAAATCCAACAAGTCCAACATCTGCTAAAAGCATTAATTCACATTTAACTATTCTCTCTTCTCCAGGTTCACCAAGTTCGCTAGTAAAAGGTGCTTTATTCTTATTAGTTCTAAAAGCATAATTACCTTTTCCACCTCTTCCACCTTTTGCTATAACACAAGTTTGTCCTTCATTAACTAAATCACAAATAACAAGTCCCGTTTCTTCATCTTTAATAGATGTCCCAATTGGAACTTCAATTATAGTATCTTCAGCAGTAAAACCCGTCTTATTCATTCCTGAACCATTGCCACCATTTTCTGCTTTTATATTTTTTTTATACCTTAAATCAATTAAAGTTTTTAAGCCACTCACTGCTTTAAAAATTACATCTGCTCCTTTACCACCATTACCACCATCAGGGCCTCCAAATTCAACATATTTTTCATGTCTAAAAGATGTAGAACCATCCCCGCCATTACCAGCTTTAACTTTAATTATTACTTCATCTATAAACATATCATCACCAACCCTACTATTTATATTTTATCATATTTTACTTTTTCGTTAAACTCTTTACAAATTCTACATTACTTTTATCTTCTAAATTTACTTCATAATAATCAAGCAATGATTTTAAAGTTCCATTCCCTGTATATATTTTGGAATAATTATCCATAAATTCTTTATCATTTTTAAACCATTCATATAACACAATTGAATATAAACTTCCTAAAACATATTTAAAATGATATTCAATGCCTTCATAATCTATTATTTCTTTATCAGCACATTCTACATATTTATTTGTATTAAATAAAAGAATACTTTTTATTACATAATCAATATAACTTTTCCTTAATTCATTAATATCATAATAATCTTTCAAACCATCTATAAATAAAAATTGATTTAAAAGTGGTAATACTTCACTATGAGATTCTTCACAATCCAATTTGATAATATTTTCATTATTTAAAGCGTGAGTACATTCGTGAACTAAAATAGAAGTTGAAAAAGCATTCTTAAGTGTTGGCGTAAGTATCCTAACTTCATTATTTTCATTAATATGCATTCCACCTTCAGTCCAAGGGACTTCTTTCATTGAATAAATATATCTTTTTAAAGCAGAAAATACTTTTTGATCATTATTAGATATTTTTCTAAAGAATTCTCCCGTTAAAGTTATTCCATCACTTTTTATAATTGGAATATTCTTTATTAAAGGCTCAGAATAATTAATACCAATTGACATTTTATATAAAGACGTTATATTATCTACTAAATCTTCACTATACTCCATATTCACCTCAAACTTGATTGATATTATAATCTATTTGTCATTTTAAATCAATAATTGTTATTTCTTTATTATATAAAAAGTTAAATTTTTTTAAAAATTCAGGATGAGAAAATGTAGTTATACCTTTAGAAATAACTATGTTCATATTTTTAATTTTATGAACACCTCTTACATATTTAGGAAAAAGTTTAAGACTTGGAGATATTAATCCTCTACCGTTTTTTCTTATTTCTAAAAATTCAGGTAAAGCACCATTATGCATATGACCAGATAATATTAAATTAATATTATTAGTTATATCAGGCAAATTCTCATAATTAATCTTTTTAGTTATTGAATATGGTGAATGAAGTAACATTATTTTATAATTATTATTTTTATTTATATTTACTGGATGTCTATAAAATTCTTTATAAAAATTATCTTTATTTCTATCATTAAACCACTCTACAGAAGGAACATATCCTATAAAGTCTATATTCCCCAAAGTTATTGATTCATTATTTAAAAAGTAAACATTTTTAAATTTATTTAAACTATAAAACCAATTTAAAGAGTATTCTTTATAATAATTTGTATAAGAATATCTTTGATCATGATTACCCATTACTATTAATGTTTTAGCAATTTCACCTAAAGATTTAATAAAGTTTTCTATAATATTTTTAGAATTTACATTTTCAAGCACACTGGATTTATCCAATATATCACCAGATATAGTTATATAATCCGGTTTTAAATTTTTAATTTTAATTAATAATTCATTATATAAACTATTATTGGAATCAATATCATGATGAATATCACTTATTAAGCATATCCTTTTATTTAAATTTTTATTCGTATTTATAACATATTTTACTTCTTTAATTTTATTCATAGTATAATTATATAATTTTTTATTAATTTTATAAAGAAAAAGATAAGAATATCTTATCTTTCAAATGTTAATATTTTATTTTTAATGTATTTTTTAGGGTTTTCCCAATCATTCTTTCTAACGTCATTTTGATCAAATATCATTGGTTCCTCTTTAATATAATGGATATCACCATGTTCATCATACCAGATAGTTATAAATATATCTCCCATTAAGTTAGGAATTTCTTGTTTCATCATAAATGAAGATACATCTACATTACAAGGACATAAAAATGTATGAATATTCCTATATAGCATATAATAAACTTTATGATAATGGCCTCTTAAAGAAATATTAGGTTTTGTATTAGATGCCATTTGGTCTATACCATTTTGTGGTTTAGTTGAAAGGATTCTAGATGTTCCTCCTCCTGGATGAAATATTTCCATCTTACAATTATCAAAATTATAAAATGCTTTATCTTGTCCTAAATATTCAATATCAGGTCTTATTTCAGAAAGTTTTTCAGCTAAAACTTGACCATAATTAAATAAGTGTGTTTCATCATGACTACCTTGTATAACATGCCATTTCATTCCTTTATATTTAGGAAGTAATCTAGCAGCTTCTAGTAATTGGCCACTATATCCCATTGCAAGATCATAAAGTTCATGAACATGTTTAGGTCTTACTCTAGTATAATCTCCATCAGTAATATCTCCAACGTGAAATATATCAGTAATACCTCTATTGTATGCTTCATATACTGCAGTATTAGTCATACTTGGTTGAGAATAAATACTTCCAATATGCGTATCAGATACCACTAAGAATTCTTTTTTAGTTAATTCTTCTTTTGGAGGTTTAACTTCTGAATGGACTCTTTTATGAGTAAATTTATGAATTACTATATCATTACCAACATCTGTTATTTCAATTTCTCTTCCATATTCTTGAAGAATAGTTAAAATACCCATAAGTTCAGCATCAGACATTTCAAATCTATTTCTTAAAGATGAAAAGCTTTCTTCTTTTCTCATCAATCTATAAAATTTATCAGCAAGTTCAAAATAAGCATGAGAATTCTTAGTGTTTTCTTTTACTCTAACAAAGTTATTCTCATCATCTTTTTTAATATTTAATTTAGGTGTATCTAAATAAGTCTTCTTAGATGGCATATAGTATGGAGAATACTCTGGAACTAATTTTTTTAACTTACCCGTTTTGGTATAAGTTATATCCAATGTTAAAGCACTAACAACATTTTGCTCATAATCATCTTTCATTTTTGGAGTACGTGATGCAACTGAAGGTGCAGTAAATATTTGAGTATCTCTTATTTGTGGAAAATGTTGTTCACTTTGAGTTCCCCCTAATATAATAGCATCATAGTCTTCATAAGATGGCATTGATCTACTATATTGTTGAGGAGGATAAGCAATTGTATATGCTTTGCTTCCTTTTTTAAGTTGTTCTACCTTTAATGAAACGTTGTTAAAGAACAAAGTACAACTTTTAGGCCCAAGGTAAATCATATCCTCTCTCCTATCAGAAATATACTTACCAACATCTAATTGCTTAGCACATTTATGTTCATTATTTCCGGTTATAAATAATGTTTTTATACCTTCAACTTCTGGATAATATTCTATCAAATGATCTGCTTGTGCTTTAGCATCATTAGTAATTAAACTACTACCAAATTCTAAAGCATCTTTGCCTCTATAAGTTCCTTCAATTAAATTACCAGCAACAACTACATATTTAATACCTTCTGAAGCAAATTTTCTATACATATCATTTAAAACAGATATCTGTTCATTTTTAGAACCAAATCTAAGTTCAGATATGAATCCAATTTTAGTGTGGTCATCTAAATCTTCTTCAATTCTATAAGTATTCTCTTTAGCAAGATCAGGGTGGTCATTTCTTACAACATATGCATTACCATCTTTTTCATAATAAGATATATTCATTCCTTTATCCTTAAGTTCTCTAATATATCCCATTACCTCAAGCTCAGTTTTACCTAAACTTCTAGATAAACTTTCCAAAGTTCTTTCTTTTTCAATAGAATCTTTTAATAAATTTAAACATTCTTCTTTAATTTTTAATTCATTATTTTCCATAAGCCCTCCAAATTAAAAGACATAAATAAAATATAAATAAATTACTTATGTCCCTTTCTATTTTTTTTACTCTAAATTAATTATATATTATAATTTTTATAAATACAATAATTAAAAAAAAGAAATTAAAAAATATTTTAATTTCCTCCAAATCTTCTATGTCTTCTATTAAATATTTCTATTGCTTTATCAAATTCTAATTCATTAAAATCAGGAAATAAAGTTTCTGGAAAATAATATTCTGCATATGAAGATTGCCATAACATAAAGTTACTTATTCTCATTTCTCCACTAGTTCTTATTACATAGTCTACTGGTGGAAGCTCATAATACATATTTTTATTTACTAATTCTTTATCAATATCATCAATATTTATATTACTATTTTTTACTTTATTAGAAATCTTTTTAACCATATCAACTATTTCGTCTTGAGATCCATAATTCAAACAAATATTTAAAACTGTTCCAGTATTATTTTTAGAATCATTTTCCATTTTTATAATAGCTTTTACAACATTTTTAGGAAGTCCTTCTCTTCTTCCGGAAAATAATACTTTAACATTATCTTCAATTAAAAATTTAAAATCATTAGTAAACATTTCAATAAATAAATTCATTAGATAATTAACTTCACTTGCTTCTCTTTTAAAATTCTCTGTTGAAAAAGCATATAAAGATAAATAATTAAGACCAAGTTTATTTATATGCTTACATAATTTCTTAAGGTTTTCGGCTCCCGCTTTATGGCCAGCACTTCTGGGTAGCCCTCTCTTGGTTGCCCACCTTCCATTTCCATCCATTATAATACCTATATGATTAGGTAATTTTAATTCTTCCATAACATCACCAATATAATTTTATAAAATTTATTGAAATTTGTACATATTTATATTTTATATAATTATAAATTAAAAATGCTTTTTACAGAAACTAAATTGTGTATATTAGTTATATTATTGAATTTCAAAAATACTCGTTTGCAGCATTATTTTTAATATGTTAATATGACTTAGACACATCTTAATAGAGGTTAGTGTGTGCTCCTTTATACTATAAATGTAAAGGAGGTGATGATTTATGACTAAACGCGAATTTCCATATTTTATTATAATCATCCTCTTGTTTGTATCTTTGTTTATAGCATTGATATTTAAATAAAAAGCACACTATCCTTGATAAGGGATAGTGTGAGCTACGAAAGTGGAGCACACCTACTCTTTAAGGTGTGTCCTTTTTTATTATATTCAAGTTTCCTTGACATATTCATTTTATCAAAAATACACCTTATTTTCAATAAACACTTGATATTTTTAATGTTTTTTTATATAATGTATTAGTAAATTTAATTTGGCAGTGATATTTAAGTTTGTAATGTGTTTATTAATTAATTGTTTGTAAGTAACTAAGCCAAAGCGAAAGCATTAAAATAAACACCCTATGAATGATAATATTTATATTGCCTTGGTTTACAATTTTGTAAAGGAGGTATTTTTTATGTCAAGATATTTAGGACCTGTTTATAAGAAATCCAGAAGATTAGGTTTCTCAGTTCTAGAAACTGGTAAAGAAATAGCTAAAAGACCTACTGCTCCAGGACAACATGGAACTAGTAGAAAAAAATTAAGTGAATATGGTGTTCAATTACAAGAAAAGCAAAAAGTTAAAAACATGTATGGCCTTTCTGAAAAACAATTTAGAAAAACTTTTGACAAAGCTGGTAAGAAAAAAGGTATTCACGGTACTAATTTCTTAATCGCTCTAGAAAGCAGATTAGATAATATCGTTTATCGTTTGGGTATGGCTAAAACAAGAGCTGCTGCTAGACAGCTTGTTAATCACGGTCATATTGCTGTAAATGGTAAAAGAGTTGATATTCCATCTTTTGAAGTAAAACCAGGTATGGTTATTAGTGCTAAAACTGAAAATCATCCAGTTATTACTGAAAACTTATCAAATACAACTAATAGAGTTTCATATGTTAGTTGGGATGATAAGAAACAAGAAGGAACTTATTTAAGATATCCTGAAAGAGAAGAACTAAATATGGATATTAACGAATCTATGATTGTAGAATTCTACAACAGATAATAAATTAAAAATAAAACACAGATTTCAAATCTGTGTTTTTTGTTTTTTATAAATCTCTATTTCTTAAAAATACTGGAATGTCTATATCATCTTCATCATCAAATTTTTCAACTCTTGTAGTTTTTTCTTTTGCAGGAGTTTCAGTAGTATATTGATATAATGGTTCAGAATCTTCTTCAAAACCAGTAGCAATTACTGTAACTATTACTTCTTCTGTTAATGCTTCATTTATAACAGCACCAAAGATAATATTTACATCTGTATTAGCAGCAGCCCTTACTATTTCAGCAGCATCCTCTGCTTCAAATAATGTTAATGATTTACCACCCGTTATATTTATAATACAATCTGTTGCTCCATTTATTGTTGTTTCTAGAAGTGGACTAGTTACAGCTTGTTTAGCAGCTTCTACTGCTCTATTTTCACCTACTCCAATACCAATACCAATTAGTGCACTTCCTCTTGCTTCCATTATTGCTTTAACATCAGCAAAGTCTAAGTTAACAAGACCAGGAACACTTATCAAATCAGAGATTGATTGAACGCCAAGTCTTAATACATTATCAACTTCTCTAAATGCATCAACCATAGGTGTTGATTTATCAATTAAATCTCTTAATCTATCATTTGGAATTACTACTAATGTGTCTACATGCTTTTTAAGTTCATCTATTCCCATTAGGGCATTATCCATTCTCTTTTTACCTTCAAATTTAAATGGTTTTGTAACAATAGCTACAGTTAAAGCACCAAGTTCTTGAGCAACTTCCGCTACTATTGGAGCAGCACCAGTACCTGTTCCACCACCCATACCAGCAGTGATGAACACCATATCAGCGCCCCTTAACACTTCCTCGATCTCATTTCTAGATTCCATTGCGGCTTCTCTACCAACTTCAGGGTCAGCACCAGCTCCAAGCCCGTCTGTTATAGTTTGTCCAATTTGAAGTTTTGTTTCAGCTTTAGAGTTATTAATTACTTGTAAATCTGTGTTTGCAACAATAAATTCTACACCTTTAAGCCCAGAATCTATCATTCTATTAACGGCATTACATCCTCCGCCGCCTACACCAATAACTTTTATTTTTGCTATTTGATCCATTTCTAAAGGATTATTATTCATACACTATTCCTCCTAATTATCGAAAAAGTAACTAAATACTTTCCCAAGTAATGTATTATCTTTATTCTTTTTCTTACCATTAAATATTATTTGTTGATCTTCATCAGTAATAGTTGAAGCATTTTTATTTCTAAATGACAACTTTCTATAATAATATTTAATTATTCCAAGAACACTACTATATTTATTATTTCTAACACCAAGTTCTTTAATATTACCAAGAATTCCTATTTTTCCAAACGATTCATCAACGTTTTTAAAAATATCCTTTATTTCAGTAGTACCTCCTGTAACAATTATATAACTATTTTCTTTTTTTGTTAAGAGATTTATTTGTTTTTTAGATATTTCAAATATACTTTTTAATTTGTTATAAATAATTTCTGTTATTTCATATTGATTAATTTTTACTTTAACTCCGGATTTATCTACAACTTCTTCTAGTTCTGTTGTGCTTGCATTATCTGTATGAGCAAGAGCAAATGTTTCTTTTAACTTCCTAGCAGTTTTTCTATCAATGTTATAAGCATACATTATCTCTTTGTCAATATCTTTTCCACCCATTTCCAATACTTGTGTTGCTATTAATACTCCGTTATTAATAATACTTACTTCTGTTTTTTCATCTCCTATATTTATTATTGCTCCCTGTTTATCATCCATATCATCTGTTTTAAATTCATGATAATCAGCAAGCGAATTAAAACAAATATCTGAAACTCTTATTTCCATACTGTCGAGTATCGAAAATATTGTGTAAACATTCTTTTTAGGAGCTACTGATATAACACTTTTTATTGACAATTTCGATCCCACTAAACCTTTAGGATCTTTTACAATTTCATCATCATTTACTTTATATTCTATAGGCATTATAGATATTAATTCTTTATTAGGTGGTATTTTATTATATATAGAAGCTTGTAATGCTCTTACTATATCACTCCCATTTATTACTCCACCTTCTCTATCTATTGTAGTATACCCTTCTACCAATTCAAAATCAGCATAATATGATGGTACGCATAATACAATATCTTTAATTTTAATTTCTAATATCTCTTCACATCTTTTAAAAACTTCTGTTAATTTTTGGTATACTAATTCCGGATCAATTATTAACCCATTTTTAATACCTCTACTTTTTATTTCAGAGCAAGCTAAAACATTTAATTTATTTTTATAAATTTCTCCAACTATTAATTTAATAGTACTTGTTCCAATATCTAAACTTGAAATAATTTGTTTCATTTAACACACTCTCTACTATATATAGATAAGTATATCAAAATTATCGTGAAAAGTGAATAAAAAAGATAAAAGAATTATACTTTTTATCTTTTTTGAATTTCAATACTTAATATTTTATTTGCAATAGCTGGATTTATTTTACCACCAGATACTTTTAAAACTTGTCCCATTAAAAACCCAACTATATTTGTTTTACCGGATTTATATGTGTTAACTGCATCAATATTACTATCTAAAACCTCATTAACAAATTTTTTGATTTCTTCTTCATTACTAATTTGCTCCATACCAAGTTCTTTAACTATCAAATTTGGCATTTTTGATTCACCAATCATTACTTCAAACACCTTTTTAGCCTGCTCATTTGAAATCGTTTTATTATTTATTAAACTTATTAATTCATTTAACATTTCTGAAGTAATACTTAATTCATTAAACTCTAATGCGTTTTTATTTAAATATTCAGTTAATTTCATTGTAATCCAGTTACTTGCTTCTTTAGGAGAACTTCCTAAATTAACAGTTCCTTCAAATAAATTAGATATTTCTTTTTCTCTAACTAAATTCTTAGCTTCTTTATAACTTAACTTATATTCGCTAATATATTTTTTAATTCTCTCATTTGGCAAAACAATCATATTAGATTTAATATTTTCTATTAATGATGGTTCTATATCAATTTTAGGAATATTAGGTTCAACATAATATTTATAATCTACTGCATCTGCTTTTTCTCTCATAGAATATGTTTTACCTGTATCAGGAGAATATCTTCTGGTTTCCCTTTTGATCTCTATTCCATTAATTAAACAATCTGTTTGTCTTTTAATTTCATATTCAATTGCTTCTCTAACGCTTTGAAAAGAATTAACGTTTTTAACTTCTGCTCTTACACCAAGTTCAGCGCTGTCTTCTTTTCTTAAAGAAACATTAACATCACATCTAATTTGGCCTTTTGTTTGATCAGCGTCTGATATATTTAAGTATCTTATTACATTTCTTAAAGTCTCTAAAAAATTGATTGCATCATCTACACTTTCAATACAAGGTTCAGTTACTATTTCAACAAGGGGAACACCCACTCTATTATAATTAATTACTGAATACTCATCTTTATGATCTAAGGATGCGGAATCTTCTTCAATATGGATTTGATGAATAAATATTTTTTTAGAACCATTTTCATCGAGTATTTCTAAATATCCATTTCTACCTAATGGTTTAGTCATTTGAGTTATTTGAAATCCTTTAGGTAAATCTGGATAATAATAATTTTTTCTATCAAACATTAAATAAGGCGAAATATCTGTGTTAAGAGCAACTGCTAAAGATATTGCTTTATTAACTGCTTCTTTATTAACTGTAGGAAGCGTCCCCGGAAAAGCAAAATCAATAACACTTATATTTGTGTTAATATTTTTATCATACGAGTTTATAGAAGGGGAAAACATTTTACTTTTAGTATTAAGTTCAACATGTACTTCAAGTCCTATTGTTACTTTATACATGGTATTCACCTCCATCATATTCAATTAATTCTTCTAATTTTTTAGCTATATTTAATGTTAAAGCATCTTTCATTACTCCACAAGTTATATTAACTCCAACTGGCATATTATTTACTTTGCCATAAGGTATTGATATGCTTGGGTATCCTCCAAAATTACCTATTATCATATGGTTTTCTAACAAAAGATATTCATTTGATAATTTATCTGAATCATTTCCATTAAATAAAGGCGCTATTCCTCCAGTTGAAGGCAAAATTAACCCATCATATTTATTAAATAACTCATTCATTTTTTCAACTATTAATCTTCTTACTCTTAAAGCATTTAAATATAATTTTTCTTGATTTTCTCTTTTTAAAATATAACTTCCTAATACAAATCTTCTTTTAATTAATTCCGAAAATCCTTTTGTTCTAGTATTTATCATTATTTCTTTATAATCTTTACCTTCAATTCTCTCTCCAAAAGGAAGACCTGTTAAATTAGAATTATTAGATGTCGATTCTGCACAACTTATTGAATAATAAGAACCAAGGATTGCATTTAATAAACTTTTATCAAATGATACTTCTTCTACAGTAACACCAATATTTTTAATTTTATTAATTAGTTCATAAAATAATTTAATATTTTCTTTTACATCTTCATCTTCAGTTTCAACATCTATTATTTCTTTTATATAAAATAGTTTTTTACCTTCTATATCATTGTTTATTTCATTTACATATTTAATACCATCATCTTTTAAAGATGTCATATCTTTTGGATCATATCCTTTTAAAATATCTGTTACAATTGCAGCATCCGTTACAGTTTTAGAAAGAATTCCAACATGATCTAAAGAACTAGCAAAATTAAATAATCCATATCTACTAATTCTCCCGTATGTTGGTTTAAATCCAACTATTCCACTATAACTTGCTGGTTTTCTCACTGAATCTCCTGTATCAGAGCCTATACTAAAAGGCACAACACCAGCTGCAACAGAAGCTGCAGAGCCAGAAGAAGAACCACCTATCATTCTACTTTCATTGCAAGGGTTTTTAACAATCCCTGTATGACCAGTAGTACCTGTTCCACCCATTGCAAGTTCATCTAAAACTGTTTTACCAATTAAAACAGCTCCTGCATTTTTTAATTTTTCGTATACAGTTGAATCAAATGCAGGAACATAACTTTTTAATAAATTGGAAGAACCCGTAGTAAGTATTCCTTCAGTTGAAAAATTATCTTTTAAACTATAAGGAATTCCATTTAAAATAGAATCTGATTCAATATGCTCATAACTATCAGTTATAGTTACAAAAGCATTATACTTTTCATTACATTTTTTTGCTTTTTTAATTGTTTCATTAAATAACAATTTAATATCTTCTTCATTATTTAATTTTTCTTTTAATTCTATTATATTACTCACCATCAACCACCCTTGGAACAATAACTGATCCATCCTTTACTACTTTAGCATTTTTTAATGCATAATCACTTTCAATTGATTTAATAGGTTCATCACATCTTAATTCAACATTTCCAAGATCAAAGGGAAAATACATAGGTTCAATGTCTTTTAGACCTTCAATTTTATTAATATATTCCATCCATCCTAAAAACGTATCAAATTCATTTGATAATGTTTCATACTCTTCTTCTTTCATTCTAAACATTAAATTATTTGAATATTCCTTTAATTCATCAATTGTTACCATAATTACTCCTTTATTTCAAAATAATTTCCACTATCTAAGTACAATATTCCCTTTTTACCATCTAATTCTTTTTTAATATCATTATACTTATTTAAATTCTCCGCTTTTGGAAGTGTTATATACACCATATTTCCATCAGCCATGTATAATATAAATCTCTTATCATCATAGTTAGTTGGACTATATTCTATTTCACTAACTTTGCTTAATACATCACTAGAAATTTCAGTTAATTTTTCATTTAATCTGTCAGTTATATCATCGGTTATATAATTAATTAATAAAGGTACTCCAATAATATCTTTATCTAAAGTTAAAATTTTATTATCTTCTAATACATATTCATTATTACTTCTAACTTTATAAAGTATTTTATATTCAGTAATATTTATTTCAAATATATAATTCCATTTTTTTGAAACTTTACAATCTTTTATAAAATCTAATTTTTTAATTCTTTTACATACATTATGACCATTTGTTTTTATAAAGGATGGATAATTAGATATCTTACCAGTTTCAATTATTTCTTCATCACTAACCATATTATTACCTACTACAATAATATTTTTAATTGGCTTTTTTAATATATGAGAAAAGAATAAAATAAAGAAAAAAGTTATAACTACAAATATTATAAATTTTATAAAATTAAATTTTCTTCTTTTAATAACTTTCTTCGTCTCATTCATTTTATCACCTTATTTATTCTTTATTATTTCATTATATATAATCGTACTAGGATTTGGTTTTTCCATAAATTCTAATTTTTGTTTTAAACTTTTATTAAATTCCTTATCATCCAATATTTTACTTATTGAGTTTTTTAATAATTCTTTTGTAAAATCTTTCTGTTCAATCATAATACTAATTCCCATTTCACTTAAACTAAGAGCATTATAATATTGATGATTATTTGCTACATAGGGACTTGGGATTATTATAGAAGGAATAGAAGTACCAATAATTTCGCTTATTGTTGAAGCTCCTGCTCTAGAAATAATTAAATCAGCACTTTTCATAAGACCTGGTAAGTCATCATAAAAAGGCATTAATTTAACAGTAGAAGGAACTTTTAAATTATTATTTAAATCATTATATTGCCTTTTGCCAGTTATAAATAGTATTTCTTTATCAGTTTCATTAAATCCTCTTAAATAATCAAGAAGAATTTCATTCATTGCAGTACTACCTTCACTACCCATTACAATTATTATTAATTTTTTATTTTTATCAAACCCAAGCTTTACTTTATCATGTTTTTTTATATTTTTAGATCTTTCTAAACAAGGATTACCAGAATATATTATTTTATTTTTATTAAAATATTTGTCGCTTTCTTTAAAAGAAGTAAATACCTTTTTAGAAAATTTACTTAACACTTTATTAGTTTTACCAGGTATGACATTTTGTTCATGTAAAAATACTGGTATTTTAAGTTTATGAGCAGCTAAGATAACTGGAAAAGTTACATAACCACCAAACCCAACAACAGCATCTGGTTTAAAATCTTTTATTATTTTTTTACACTCTTTAATAGAAGAAATTATATCAAATATATTTTTAAAATCTTTAATGACATTCTTTTTTAAACCGTGCACATTAATACCTTTATAAGGAATCCCTCTAGAAGGAACAATTTCGCTTTCCATTCTATCAGTTGTTCCTATATACAAAACTTCATTATTTTTATTTTCCATTATCTTTTCAACTAAAGATAAAGCTGGAAAAATATGCCCGCCAGTTCCACCAGCAACAATTATAAATTTCATAATCACGTCCTCATATAATATTATACTAAAAACTAATGCTAAATGATAGCATTAGTTTATTTTATTTACTCTTTTTACTTTTAAAAACAAAGAATTTACTTATAATATAATTACCAATAATTATTAAAACTTGAACTATTATTTTAGATATTTTGTCATTAATTTTGAGTATGTTTACTAATAAAAACATACATAATATTTCTAATAATAAAGTTGATATTCTAGATAAATAAAATTTAATAGCTTCTTTTAATATTTCTTTATTTTTACTTTGAAATACAAATATTCTATTAGTAAAATAAGCAAAAGTTACTGCACATATCCAAGAAATTATATTAGCAATCATTAACTCAATTGGAATACTTGGATCTAATAATTTCAAAGTTAATAAATAATAAGAAACCAAACTTACTATTGTAGTAAGTCCACCTATTATTAAATACATAATTATTTCTCTATTCTTCTTAATCAAATCTTTCATAAAAAAATTATACAATAAAAAAAGATATATTTCTATATCTTTATGCTCTTGAAGAATACTTACCATCTCTAGTAGTAATAATAATTTCTTCTCCCTCTTCAATAAATAAAGGGGCTTTTAATGTGTATCCAGTTTCAATAGTAACATCTTTCATTGCTCCAGAAGTTGTATTTCCTTTAACTGCACTTTCAGCTTTAATTACCTTATAAGAAACTTTTTCTGGAAGAGATACACCTATAACCTCACCTTCATAGTTCATTACTTCTACATCCATATTTTCTTTTAATAATGGTGCTTCATCTTCTAATTTAGAATTTGGTATTTCCATTTGTTCATATGTGTTATTATCCATAAACACATAATTAGATCCATCATTATACAAATAAGATAATTGTCTTTTTTGAACATTTGCTTTTTCCAACTTAATACCAGCATTAAAAGTAATTTCTTGAGTAGTACCTGTTTTTAAATTCTTTAATTTAGTTTTAACAAAAGCACTGCCTTTACCAGGCTTTACATGTTGGAATTCAACAACTTGGTAAACATTTCCTTCATATTTTATAGTCATTCCATTTTTAATATCATTTACATTAAACATACTTTAACCTACGCTTTCTTTTCTTTATGAACAGTAGTTTTATTACATCTAGGACAGAATTTTTTAATTTCTAATTTACCTTCAGTATTTTTCTTATTTTTACTAGTTAAATAGTTTATTTCTTTACATTCAGTACATTGTAATGCTACGCCTTCTCTATTTTCCTTCTTTGCCATTTCAATTCCTCCTTTTTCTAACACCAAAGATTATAGCAAATAAAATATAACTTTACAAGTAAAAGTTATATTTAGATATTATTTTTATAAAATTTCAATTCTTTCAATTTTATATATTTTTAATGGCTAGAACGTTAAGATTTAAAACCTCTAAAGCAAAAACACACGATATTTGAAATACGTCCCTTTTTCCTTTTATAATACTTAAATTTCCTTACATATGTAATGTATTAAAAACATAGTTATTTATTAACTCATTTATGTTTTGTTAATTTTAGTGAATTTATCCTATCAAGTAATGAATATATGTTTTCTTTATCATACAAAAATCTATATCTTATTATATCTTTATTTCTTACATTAGGATCAATTCTTTGACATGGCAAAAAGGTTAAACCTTTGTTATTTTTATAATCTGCCTTTTCAAATTCAATACCAGTTAACATTTCGTTATATAAGCCTTTTTCATTTTGTATAGCAAATATTTCAAGTCCACCCAAAGACTCATCTATTACCTTTTCATCTTTCATAAAATAACCTAAAAACATATTATTCATTACTACTACCTCTAATTTTATTCTAACATTTTAAATTAAATTAGTATATATTATTTTTAAAGTATGATATAATATGCGCGTAGAAAAAGGAGAAACTATGAATAAAAAGTGTGTTTTAATAACAGGATCAACTGGTTTAGCAGAGTCTATTATAAAAAAGTTTGCTTCTAATAATTATAATGTAATATTTACATATTTAAATCATAAAAACGAGGCTTTAAAATTAGAAAGCGAATTAAAAGAAAAGTATGATATTGAAACTTTATGTGAAAAAGTAGATATATCTAATGAACAAGATATTATTAATTTAAAAAATAAAGTTATTGATAAATTTAGAA
Source organism: uncultured bacterium (assembly GCA_947169285.1). Classification (GTDB taxonomy): domain Bacteria; phylum Bacillota_I; class Bacilli_A; order RF39; family UBA660; genus CAJOJR01. The sequence goes on from CAMVPB010000008.1 coordinate 33,710, forward strand.
CTATAGATGTTTTAGTTAATAATGCTTCTATATCTAATGATAGTTTATTTGAAGATAAAACCAAAGAAAAATTTATGAGAATATTGGAAGTTAATTTAGTTGGTACTTTTCTTATGAGTAAACACTTTGGAGATTTAATGAATGAATATAAATACGGTAATATTATAAACATTTCTTCAACTAATGGTATTGATACTTATTATGAATATTCACTAGATTATGATGCTTCAAAAGCTGGAGTCATTAATCTATCTCATAATCTAGCTAATCACTATGCTCCATATATAAGAATTAACACAATATGTCCTGGATGGATAAATACTCCGATGAACAAAGATATGGATGAAGAATTTAAGAAGAATGAAGAAAATAAAATATTATTAAAAAGATTTGCTGAACCCAATGAAATTGCAGAATTAGTTTATTTTATAGGAAGTGAGACTTCTAGTTATATAAATGATTCAGTTATAAGAATAGATGGTGGTAAAGATGTTAAATTTGAATAAAAAATATGTTGATTTTGTTAATAATGAAGAAAAAAAATTAGTAGAAATATTTAATAAAATAGATGAATTATCTTTTAAAAACAGTAAAAAAGTATTAGATGCTTTTCATAAATATAATGTTACTGAAAGTGATTTAAATGGAACAACTGGTTATGGATATAATGACTTTGGGAGAGATAAAGTTGAAGCAATATTTGCAAGTATTTTAGGAGCTGAAGATGCTCTTGTTAGAACTCAAATAATATCTGGAACTCACGCAATTAGTATCTCATTACAAGGAATATTAAGACCAAATGACACTTTGCTTTCTATAAGTGGTATACCATATGATACGCTTCATGAAGTAATAGGGATTAAAGAAAATAAAAGTTCTTTAATTAATTATGGCATTAAATATAAGTACATAGATTTAAAAGATAATGATTTTGATTATGAGTTATTAAAAAAAGAACTTAAAAATAATATAAAAGTTATACATATCCAAAGATCGAGAGGATACTCTTTAAGAGAATCTTTAAGTATTAATAAAATTCAAAAAGTTATTAAATTTATAAAAAATGTTAACAAAGATATAATAATATTTATAGATAATTGCTATTGTGAATTTGTAGAAGAAAAATCGCCTTTAGAAATTGGGGCTGATTTAATAGCTGGATCATTAATTAAAAACTTAGGTGGCGGTATTGCTCATAATGGTGGATATATTGCTGGTAAAAAAGAGTTAATTGAATTATGTGCAGAAAGATTAAATGTTCCAGGTCAAGGTAAAGAAGTTGGGCCTAGTGAAAATGCTAATAAATTATTTTTACAAGGGTTATATTTTGCACCCTCAGTAGTTGCTTCTTCATTAAAAACAAGTATACTTACAAGTAAAGTATTAGAATCTTTAAATTATAAAGTATCACCAAAATATAATGAAGAAAGAGCTGATATTGTTGAGTTAATTTATTTTAATAATGAAAATGAAATGATTAAGTATGCTGAAGGTATACAAGGTGGTGGTGCAATAAACGCAAATATTACACCAATTCCAAGTGATATGCCTGGATATGATAATAAAATAATTATGGCAAGTGCATCTTTTATACAAGGAAGTTCAATTGAAATATCTGCTGATGGACCATTAAAAAAGCCTTATGTTATTTTTCAACAAGGCGCACTTACATATGATTATGGCAAACTTGCTTTAATAAATGCAATTTCAAAATTAAATGAGTAATTTATTTACTCATTTTTTATATTATATTTATTAAAATACAAATCACTCACTTCTCTAGCAATTTTCCTATTAACCTTTGAAGTGAAAGATGAACTTTTATCACTTACATTTGGAGAAAGTACAACAATACTCACCTTTGGATTATCATAAGGTATATAAGCACCAAAAGAAGAACTTATTGTCTCTCTATCTATTGTACCATCACGATTAGTATCTATAAAACTTTGAGCCGTGCCCGTTTTACCCGCTGCATTATATTTCTTATTAATATGACTTGCCCCTGTTCCTCCACTTTCCATTACCATTTTAAGTCCTTCTTTTACCCTATTCATATATTTATCTTCAACATCAACAGTATTTAACAATTCTATGTCTTTATCTTTTAAAAAATGAAGTGAATATCTTTTACCAGAAGTAGCAAGTGTATTTATGTATTGCATTAATTCCATAGGAGTATATGTTTCATATTGACCAATTGGATAATCTAAAAGAGCACCAGAATTTAGATCATTACCAACTACACCAATATTCTCATTTGGTATATCTAGTCCCGTTTTAACACCTAATCCAAATTGATTATATATCTCTCTATATTTTTTAAACCCAGAAGAGTTTAATATCAATGGACCATTGTATTTGTATTTACCTTCTCCAATTTTTATTGCTATTAGAAACTGATAATAATTTGATGAATATTTTAAAGCTTTTAAATCATCTATTTTACCTAATTTTTTCCAAGAGCACTTTTCAGGTGTATTTTTTACTTTGATGCAAGAATCATTAACTGTTGTTCCTATTTTAATTGCTCCGTATTTATATCCAACTAAATGTGATGCGCCTTTTACAATAGATCCAGGCGTTAAAGCATAGTTAGTTAAATCCGTTAAATAATCTACCCTATTCATATTTTTACCACCCACTATGCCTGTTCCTGCAGAAGCATATATTTCACCAGTATTAGGATTAGATATAATTACATAGCTTTTGTTATAATACTTTGTATTTCTTTCTTTTTTTGCGTTTACAACTTGTTTATAAATAATATCTTCTACTTCTTTTTGTAAATCAATATCTATAGATAAAGTTATATCCTCACCATCTTTTAATTCTTTAATAATTTCCTTTTTGCCAGTTGCAGTTAAAATATATTCTTCATTTTGACCTTTTAAAACACTTTCATATTGTTTTTCCAAATAACTAGTTCCTACTATGTCATCCATACGATAATTAAGTTTTAAATATTTATTTATTTGTTCAGAAGGAATATTACCAACATTACCTAAATATTTTCTAAATGTTTCACCATAAGGATATATTCTTTTATATCTAATGCCTATCGAAAAACCATATTTCATATAATCTTTTATATTATCAAGTTCTTCTTTAGTAATATTTTCTTTAATTAGTTTAATATCATTTCTATAACCTTTATTCATTAATGAATATAAATAGGATACTTTTCTTTCTTTTTCACTTAAAGATTTTATTTCTTCTTTGCTAATTAATTTTTTTAAGTATAATTCATAATCTTTAGAAGATAAAGTCCTATCATTAAATTTATTAATCACATTTTTATTAGCTCTTTTAATTAATTTATCATAGTTAATAATATAAAAATAGTTTTTAAGTTCTTCATTATTCACTTTACTATAATCTAGTTTTAAACAATCCACCAAATTATCCGCAATTTCTAACTCTTTATCGATTGTTATATTAGAATATTTTGTATAATTTAAAACATATATTTCTTCGTTATCTACTAAAACTTTACCATTCCTGTCAAGTATTCTTCCCCTTTTAGCATACTTACCAATATAAGTTTTATTTTGTTTAATACTTAATATAGTTTCATAATAATCTCCATTATTTATTATTAAATCGTATAATTTATAACATATGAAAGAAAATGAAATAAATGTAAATATTCCAATTAGAAAAATTTTTATTTTTAATTTATCATTAGGTAATAATCTACTCATATTATTAGTATAGACAAAATATTAAAACATAAACTTAAATAAGGAGGATTTATGAATAAAAGTTTAATAAAAAAATATGCTTTAAATATTACAAAAGAAGATATACTTAAATTTGGTGAATCTGAAGGAGTAAATATTAATAATAATGAACTTAATACAATTTATAATATAATTAAAAATAATCAAGATGAAATTTTAGAAGGTAATTTTTATGAATTTATAAACAATTATAAAAACATTTTTAATCCAATACTATTTAATAAAATAATTGAAAAATATGAAAAATATAAAAAGTTTATAGATTAATTTTGTAATCTATAAACTTTTTGTTTCTAATATTATCAATTTCATACTTATAAGGTGCTTTATCATTCACATAAGGAGTTTCAAGTATCATAGGAATTCCTTTAAGTCTTTTATTATATATAACACTAATTAAATTATCAAATCCAATAGTTCCATAACCAATATTAGCATGTCTGTCTTTATGAGAACCAATCGGATTTAATGAATCATTTATGTGAACACATTTAATCTTGTCAATGCCAATGTTTTTATCAACCAAATCTAAAAACTCATCAAATTTATTTATGTCATAACCAGCGTCATTTATATGACAAGTATCTAAACATATTCCTACATTATCAACTTTTATATTATCCATAATATATTTTATTTCTTCAATAGTACACCCAACTTCAGTGCCTTTGCCACTCATAAATTCAATTAACAAATCAAAATCATTAATATCTTTCATAATAGCATTCAATCCAAATACAATATTATTTAAAGCAACATCTTTGTCTAAATCAGTTCTACTTCCTGGATGAAATACCATTTTATGAATACCAAGTTCTTTACATCTATTAATTTCATTTTTCATAAAATTTATATAAAAATTATATTTTCTTTCATCCTTATTATTAGCAAGATTAACAATAAAAGGTGCATGAACTATTACATTATTAATATCTATGCCATTTTCCTTCATTGCTTGCCACCCTTTAAAAGTTAATTCGTGATTAATTTCTCTTCTCTCAGCACTTTGATTACTACCAGTATAAATCATAAAAGTATTTGAACCATAATTAACACTTTCCATAACGCTTCCATAAAGCTCACTGTCTTTAAGAAAAGATACATGAGAACCAATAATAATATTATCCATATTTACCACCTATAAACATTATAATTTATAGACACAAAAAAAGCAATTTTTAAAATTGCTTTTAAATGGTTTTTATTAACTACAAGCATTAAGATCTGTTCTTGGTGTATCAAAAGCTCTAGTTGATAAATCAGAGATTGAAGAAATACTATCTGTAGCAATACTATAATTATTATCTGAAACACCTATTTTTGTAACTTTACCATCAGTAAGTATTATACAATATTTAAGACCTGCTGTTGTTGAACCAAGATCTAAAGCAGCCACACCTGTGCCAGTAACACCTGAAATGTTTGTAAATTTAGTTATAGTTGTTCCTTCTAATTGTTTAGAAACATATTGTGTTTCAGCAGCTTTATAAAGTATTTGTGCTTGATCTCTAAACGCACTTGCTTTTGAGTCATTAAATATTTTTAAAATTGCTGGAACTGCAAGTACTACTAATATTGCAAGTATAGCGATAACTGCTAATAATTCAATTAAAGTAAAACCTTTCTTATTATTTTTCATTTAAATATCCTTCCTTTCTTATTTTATTTCATACTTAAATTATAAAACAGTTGAAAATTATAGTCAACTGTTTTTGTTTTTATTTACATTATTTTTCTTCTTTTGTTTCTTTTTTAGGAAGAGCTTCTTTTCTTGATAAGTTAAGTTTACCTCTTTTATCATACCCAGTTGCTTTTACAACTATTTCGTCTCCAACTTTAACCATATCGCTTGGTTTTTCAACTCTTTTGTGATCTAATTGTGAAACATGTACCATTCCTTCACATCCTGGCCACAATTCCACAAAGCATCCAAAGTCTTCTACTTTTACTACTTTACCAGTATAAATTTCACCTATTTCAACTTCTTTAACAATTTCTTCTATCATAGACATTGCTTTGTCAAGTATAGCTTGATCAGTATGATATGCAACTACTCTTCCATCATCTTCTATATCAATTTTAACCGCATTTTTATCATTTACGGTATTAACTCCAGATGCCTCAAGAATAATTTTAGTAATCATTTCGCCGCCACGGCCAATAACATCTTTAATTTTATCTGGTTTAATAAACATAATCTTAGTTTTTGGCGCATATGGGCTTAATTCTTTTCTTGGTTCACTTAATATTGATTCAATAAGGTCTAGAATTTGATATCTAGCTTTTTTAGCCTTTGTAAGTGCTTCTTTTAATACTTCTTTAGTTACACCTTGAATTTTAATATCCATTTGTAAAGCTGTTATTCCTTCTCTAGTACCAGCCACTTTAAAGTCCATATCTCCCATATGATCTTCAAGTCCTTGTATATCAGTTAGAATTGTATAATCCCCATCACAAGTTCCATTTTCAGTTATAAGTCCCATTGCAATACCAGCAACTGGCGCTTTAATTGGAACACCTGCCGCCATTAAAGATAAACATCCTGCACAAATGCTTGCTTGAGATGATGAGCCATTACTTTCTAAAACTTCTGATACAACACGTACTGTATAAGGAAACTCATTTTCATCTGGCATAACTTGTAATAACGCTCTTTCAGCTAAAGCACCATGTCCAATTTCTCTTCTACCAGGAGCACCATATCTTCCTGTTTCACCAACTGAAAATGCAGGGAAATTATAATGGAACATAAATCTTTTTGAATCTTCTATTCCTAAACCATCTAATATTTGATGTTCCCCTAAAGCACCTAATGTAGTAATCGCTAATGCTTGAGTTTGACCTCTTGTAAATAATCCACTACCATGAGTTCTAGGAAGAATATCTATATCAGCACTTAATGGTCTAATTTCATCCATATCTCTTCCATCTGGTCTAATATGTTCTTTTGTAATTAATCTTCTTACTTCTGCTGCTTCTATTTCATCAGCAACTGTTTTTACATCTTTAAGATCAATTTCTAATGTTTCAGAATCACTATGAGACTCTTTATAATCTTCAATTGCCTTAGCCTTAACTTCGTCAATTCTTGCATATTTTTCAAGTTTATCCTTAATTTGAATTGCTTCAAGCATATCATCTTTTATATTATTAGTTACTTCACTTCTTAAATCTTCTGAAATTTCTTTTAATTCAACTTCAATTTTATCTTCACCTATTTCACTAATAATATCTTCTTGTATAGCACATAATTCTTTAATATATTCATGTCCAAACATTAATGCTTCTAACATTTCTTCTTCAGAAACTTCTTTAGATCCACTTTCAACCATATTAATAGCATCTTTAGTACCGGCAACTGTTAAATTAATAGTACTTTTTTCCATTAATTCTGCTCCTGGATTGATTACTAATTCTCCATCAATTTTACCAACTGTTACTCCTGCAACTGGTCCATTAAATGGAATGTTTGATATTCCAAGTGCTAAAGATGTACCAAATAATGCAGTCATTTCCGGAGAGCATTCATTGTCAACACTTAAAACTGTATTTACTACTTGTACTTCATTTCTAAAGTTCTCATCAAACATTGGTCTAATTGGTCTATCAATTAATCTAGCTGTTAATGTTGCTGCATCTGTTGGTCTACCTTCTCTTTTAATAAATCCACCTGGAATTTTACCTACCGAATAAAATTTTTCTTGATAAAGAATAGTAAGTGGGAAGAAATCTGCTGTTGAAACATTATTACTCATAACAGCAGTACTAAGTATCACAGTGTCATTATATCTAACTAAAACTGCTCCACCAGCTTGTTTGGCAAGTTCTCCATGTTCCACTACTATTTTTTTACCTAAAAATTCATATTCAAAAACTCTTTTCATAATTATTTACCTTCCTTCTAATAAAAAAAGACACCAAAAATCTAGTGCCTACTTTCTTAAATTTAATTTTTTAATAAGTTCTTTATATCTTTTAACATCATTATTTTTAAGATAATTTAATAAACTTTTTCTTTTACCAACTTTCTTTAATAAACCTAATTTTGAATGAAAATCATGAATATGTATTTTCATATGTTCAGTAAGTTCATTAATTTCACTAGTTAGTATTGCTACCTGTACTTCAACAGAACCTGTATCGTTTTTGTCTTTACCAAATTCTTTGATAATACTTTCTTTTTTTGCTTTATCTAAAGCCATAATAAATCCTCCTTTTTCTTAAATCGGTTAATTCTGAGTAAAAAGTTTGGAGTAACTTTAAACTAAGAAAAAACTTAACTATTTAAATATACAATAATTTATGCATAAAATCAAGAAAAATAAACAAATATGTAAAATTATTTATGTAGTGTTACAATTGATGTGACACCTCAAACATAGAAAAAAGTGATTTGATACC
>CAMVPB010000009.1 GCA_947169285.1 uncultured bacterium
AAAAAATGGTGCCGAAAACAGGAATCGAACCCGTAACCTACTGATTACAAGTCAGTTGCTCTACCAATTGAGCTATTTCGGCATTAAATGGTGGGCGATGAGAGACTCGAACTCCCGACCCCCTGCTTGTAAGGCAGATGCTCTAACCAACTGAGCTAATCGCCCATATAATACTGGGTTTGCGTTATTAAATATAACATTTTAAATGATTTATGTCAACAATTTTTTTCTATTTTGTTAATTCATCCATTCTTTTGCTAACCCAAATTGGTAAGTTAGTTTCAAGTAACTCAAAACCCAAACCACTTTCTTCTATTTTTGATTTACTAGATTTCACTTTTGGATTTATCTCTTTTATTGATAATTTCAAATGATTCTTGTTGTTATCTATATCTATTACTTTAGCTCTAATTATATCTCCAACCATAAATCTCTCTTTTAAATCTTTTACATATTTATTTGACACTTCCGAAATATGAACAAGTCCAGTATATTCATCTTCAAAACTCATAAAAACACCATATTTTGTTACACCAGTTACTTGGCCTTTAACAATATCTCCAACATTAATTTTACTCATACAAATCACAATAAAATTATAACACATTTACTCTTTATTTACAATCCAATCTATAGGTTCAATATTATACTTTGCTTTTAAGTTATAGTATAATTCTTTTAAAAACAATTCATATTGTTCAGATATGTTTCTTATTTTTTCTAATTCTACCTCAGTTTTTTCTTTATTTAGAACCCCTTCAAACAAGTCAAAATAATATGTCGGATATAATAGTCTTCCATAAAGCAATTTAATATCATCTAAACTATAATATTCAATATTTTCATCTATGACTTTTAGTATTTCTTCTTCATCTATACTATCATAAAAGAAACTTTCTTTAATATATTCTGATAAATCCCTAACTTTATAATCAAATACAAATCCTATCGGATTATAAAGTAGACCTGTTGTTAAAGGGAATTTTATTCTTTTATGTGATAAATAAAACTGTCTATCTTTTAAATCAATATTTTTAATATAACTAATAGCATTTTCTGCAAGGCCAACATAATAATCAAATACACTTAATAAATTTGGGTATTCCTTATTTAATTCACTAACTTGTTTTTCAAAAGAATCCACTGTGTTTTCCCATCTTGTTATCCAAGTTGCACTATTTAATTTGCTATTATTGTTTACTATTTCCATATTATTAAATTTAATAATATCATAGATATCTAATTTTTCATTTTCGTTTGTATTAACTCTCAACAAAACATACTTTTGATCACCATTTTCAAAATAAAATTTATTTTCTTTGCTCTCAATAAATGTATGCACTTTTACGCCTTTTAAATATAATTTATTAGTTAATTCAATTAATGCATTAAGGTCATCTATACTTCTATTAAATGGTATTAAATAGTATTTGATATCTTCTATATAAAAATAGATCACATTAGAATTTTTAAATATTTTGTTTGGATAAATATTATAATAATATTTAAGTGAATTTTTCATAATACCACCCTAAAACATTTTATGTTTTTATAAAATAAAAAAACACTAATTTTGATTATTCAAAATCAGTGTTTTTGATTGGTCTTGTGAAATTGTTTCTCCACCAATTGGATTTGCATTAAATAATGCTGCATCATAACCACTTTTATAAGCTTTTTTAAGTTCCTCATTAACCTCTTCTTTAATTTGTGTGACCATATTCTCTGCAGCAGTCTTTCCGGCTACACTTATATCCAATGACTTTTCTAATTCTTCTATTTTTTCATTTTTTTCTTTTATAACTTTTTCAAAACTTTGAATTTTAGAATTAATTAAATCGATTATTTCCCTACAAGAATCAGAAATATTACTTTTATCTACCATAAATACCATTTCCATAATCTTGTTGTTCATATGGATTTTGACTACTAATTACCGTATTTTTAATGGCTTGCATATCGGTTCTTTTTTGTTCTACACTTGCATCATTAGCACGGCTTATCTCATTAAGTCCCTTATCAATCGCATCCATAAGTTTTTTACTACTATCTTCAACAGCTCTCAACTGATTATTCTTTTCGGTTTCAACTATCTTTTTAAATTCTTCTCTCCATCTTTCAATTACAACTGCAGTATTAGATTGTACTCTAGTATTGTCATGAACTTCAAATTCTTGAGGCGTTTGAAGAGGTTGCTCAACCACTTCTCTTCTAACTTCTTGAGGATTCCTTCTAACTTCATAATCTATTGCAGCCGTAACTAAATCTGGCGTTTTAGTAGCTGTATTTTCATCATTTACAAATTGAGAGATTGGCTTAATTTGTGGAATTGACTCTTCAAAAGATTGATTAGATTGACTAAAAGGTTGAGGCTGTTCAATAGAAACTTCTGGAATTATATTATTAATTGGACTAACTGATGATTCAATCGGTGTATTACTAGTTACATCAAATCCAGCAAATCTGCTAACAGCTCTATTAAGTGGATTTGAAGAATCGGCATTTACAAGTTTTGCATCTGGGGCAATGTATGTAGATTCTTTTACCGGCCTTTCTTCACTTAAATATCCAGAATTAACTAGTGGTTGATTAGCATACAAAACCTCAATTGGCTCATCTAAACTTGATCTTTCCATTGCTTCTAAAGTTTTAGGGCTCACTAATAATGCTTTTAAATTTAAAGCTGCTTGCTTTAAAAATGACACATTATTTGATTCTATTTTTCCTTTTTTTACATTTTTCATAATTTCTGCACCTTCTATTCTTGTACTATTTCTTTCATAGCTTGTTTTACTTTATCCCAAAGAACATCATCTGATATTCCAATAAGTTCATATACGCCAGGGCTTGTTTCTAAAACTTCTGAAACATAAACTTTTGAAAGCCCTTCTCCATTTGTTTCATTTTTTGATAAAATAACAAAATCTTTATTAATATCAACTATTCCAAAAGATTTTACTAAATCAACTTCTTCCATTGTTCCGTCCATATTTTTTACAGTTATTTTTTTCATAAACGCCCTCCTCTACTCTATAAAATAATTATATCACAAAAAAAAATACAATCAATTATTTTTGTATTTTTTCTAGAATAAAATATTTGCAACCATAAGCACAATTTTCTTTCAAATACTTCTCCAAATTAGAAAAATCATTAATGCTATTAAAATTTTTGTTACCTTTTTTATTAAAACCTTTTAATCTAAGTTTACTATAAGCAATATCACCAACTATATAATCATATCCATTAAAATAATCAGTAAATTTCTCCCTTAATTCTTCTTCATTAAATCCATCATTATAATTTTTTATTAATCTATACTCATTATTTTCAAGTTCCAAAGTTTTCATAATATCACCAATGAAATTATATCATAAAATAAAATTTCACTCAATTAAATCAGAAACAATATTTGAAGATGTAGAATACATACCACCATATACAGTTGGAATTTTCCCTTCTATTATTTTTTTAACAATTGGCAATTTATAATTAACTTTAATATTGTTTGTTGTATATGGTAAAAGTATATTTGTGTTTATATTAATATCTATACAGGTTTCTAACATTACATTGTTAATCCCATATTCTTTAATGTTCGTTTCAAGTTTTGCCTCAACATTACCAGACGTCATAACTTTAATAGGAATTTGAGGCCCAATCCAAGAAGAAGAACTTAAATTTGTTATTGCACCAAAAGGAATATAATAAATTGTATTATTATTTGAAAAAGTACTCTCTTCTATTGTTTTTAAATTTTTTATTAAATTAAGAGTTATATCATTTAACAAATTCTCTATTTTTAAAGTATCATAGTCTATATATATAATTTCTTCTTTATTATTACTTATTGTATTTATAAAATCCTTATAATTAAATTCTTTTTTATTAAATTCATATTTAATCGTTTTTACTATTAACATTTTAGTTTCCAATTCTATTTTATTTTTAGCATAATCCAATAATAAAGGTTTCGTATTTTTATTAAACAACACTAATAAAAATATACTATTAAAAAAAACAAGCATAGATATAATTACTACCTTGTTTTTTAATACCTTTTTTCTATTAGTTTTTAATTTTATTCTACTTTTCACACTAAATTATATTTATTAAAATAAATTTAATACATATTTTAAAATCACAAATACTGTAGCTAAAGCCAACAGAATTAATATAAATATTCCTAATTTAACCATATTGTTATTCTTTTTAACGTTTTTTTCTAATTCTTCAAAACCTTCAAAATCCTCTTTACTAAATGACATTGAATTAGTATAAAAAGATTTATCTAAAGTTTTTATTGCTGTATTTGTTTCATTAAGTTCTTTCAAATCCGATTCATTTTCATTTTTGCTATCTTTTATTTCTTTAATAGCTTTTGTTACAATTTCATCATTTTTTTCTTCGTTTATAGGTGCGGTTATTATTGTGTCATCATTTCCTGCTTTCAATTCTTCAAACAAATCTTTTTTATTTTTTGTGACTGTATTTATTAAATCAACTAATGTTTTCTCATCAGTGTTTAATTCAATTGAATCTTTTTCTTCGGGCTTTTCTTCATCATACAATTTAATTTTACTTAAAATATCATATTGAGTATCTCTTAATTTTTTATGTTTTTCATCCTCGTAATAAACTTCTTTTTTTTCTTTAGCAAGTTCTAATACAGAATTAATATCATATATCTTTTCTTCGGCAAAGATATCCTTTTGAGGTAAATCATCTATATTATCTTTAACCACTACACTTCTACTTTGAGTTTCTATCTCATTATTGTTTTCAATGTAATTCTTTATCTTATTCAAATCTATTCTACTAGCACTCGTTTCTATGACTTTAACATTATCATTTGGCTTCATTTTTGAAAAATCAGACATACTTAAATCATTGTAAAGTTTTTGGTTTTTTGCAACTCTTGAAGGAACTTCACTATTTTCTTCTTCATACTTGTATCTTTCTACCCTAGAATTCATATTATTCACCAATATAATAATATACTAAAATAAGTTTTTTTTCAAGAACAATTGCTTTTTTTTATACTTCATTATATAATTTTATTGAGGAGAATAATATGGAAAAATTAGTAGTTAAAGAGGGCTGCATTGGATGTGGCATTTGCGTTGGTGAAAACCCTGATTATTTTGAATTTGGAGATAATGGACTTAGTCATGTTGTAAAAGAAGAAGTAGATCCAAAAGATAAGGAACGATTACTTAATTCTGTAGAACAATGTCCAGCTGAAGTAATTGTTATAGAAGAAGAAAAAATCGCTTAAAGCGATTTTTATTTTGATTTTTTAAGTTTTGGAAATGAATCAAATATTCTTTTATAAAAAGTTTTACCTTTTTTAATAAAATCAAACATTTTTTCTTTTAATTCTTCAGTTGAATCTACTCCAGAATTTTTTTCAACATCATTTATTTTTGATACAAACAAATTGGAAAAAATTGTATCAATAATTATTAACATTAATAATAGTATAAACAATATTGTTGAAAATGTATTGCTCATTAAGCCTAGTACTTTAAATAAAATAGGATTTATAACCTTTACTATTATGCATGCGCCTAATCCAAATGGAATTGTCGTTTCTAAACATATTCTACCATTTATATTAAATTTTCTATTTGAATAATTCCACCATCTATATTTAAATATTTTCTCCATTATATAACTAGTAAAATATTCTAAAGCAGAACATATAAGTGCTGATTTTAAAAATAAAGATACAAAATCATCAGTTTCATTTAAACAAACTGTTATAAATGCACAGCCAAAACCATATATAGGACAATAAGGTCCAATTAAAAATCCCCTATTTATAAATTTTTTTTCATAAATTAAACAATCAATTACTTCAATTATCCAACCAACTATTGAATAAAAGAAGAAAACAAAAAACAAATTCTTAAATGTTAGCATATAACCTCCTAATCAATTATTTCGATTTCATCACCCGTGTGTATATTATATTTTATTTCATCATCTTTATCTAAATGACATTCAAGAACACAAGTTGAGTTGCTCTTTATATGAACATTATCAATTATAGTACTACCATTTTTTATTTTTACTATTTCACCATTATGCATATTAAATGATTTTAAATCATAAGAACTCATATGAATATGCCTATTAGCAATCATTACACAAGAATTAACATATGCCTCTCCTTTGGGACCCACAATAGTTATACCAGGTGTATTTTTTAAATCACCACTATCTCTAAAATCAGTTTTAATTTTAAGAATATCTTCATCACTTTTTAATATCTCAACCTGTGTATATTCTCTTAAAGGGCCAATCACTCTAACATTTTCAATTTTCCCTTTATTTGTTTTTATTGTCACTTTAGATGTGCTTGAAAATTGTCCCAATTGTTTCAAAGGATATTTAACTTCAAGTTCATAATCACTGCCAAATATTATATCTTTTATTTCTTTTGTTAAATGCACATGTCTATTGCTAATTCCTACTGGTATTTTCATAATCACTCCTCTATTAAAAGTATACTATATTTATTCATATTTTCAAATATTTTTCATATTATAGATTAGAAAAAGGAAGTGATTATATGAATGGCAGTTATTATAAAAATCCAACTTATCCATCAAATATGAGACCCGCTGATACATATATAAATACTCCAGTAACAAAGCCAGAACTTTTAACAGAGCAAAGCTACGTTGAAAACATTCTCAGAATGAATAAAGGAAAAAAAGTAAAAGCATTTGTATCATATTCTGATTCAGTTGAATGGAGAGATAGAGTATTTGAGGGTATTATTGAGCAAGCAGGAAGAGATCATTTGATTTTAAGTGATCCAAATACAGGAAAATGGTATTTAATATTGTTAATTTATTTAGACTACGTAGAATTTTCAGAAAAAATAAATTATGGACTATAAAAGTCCTTTTTTTTTTGATATAATTTATTTTAAGGAGAGTATATGCAAAAGGGATTAATAATTTTAATAACCATTTCAATGTTAACTTTTATTAGTGCAATTATTACCATATTAGTTTTCAATTTTAAAAATAAAATAAAGTCTTTACAATATAAAATGACAGTTTCAGAAACAAGTATTAATGAAAATTTGAAAAATAAATTAGACTTAATAATAAGGAGCATTAATATAATTGAAAGAGAATTAAAAATAGAAAGTAAGAAATTTGAAGCAGTTAAAAAAATAAGAAACGAAAAAATAAATAGTATAGTTTTTGATAATTTACTTTCTGAAGCAGCTGATGAAATTTTTGACATTAAGGATGATTATAAAGAAATAGAAAAAATTAAAAGTTTTAAAGGTTTAATAAGTGATATAAAAGATTTAGATACCCTACTTATAGGTGGCAAAAAATTTTATAATAAATATGCTGCAGAATATAATAACTTATCTAAGAGTTTTCCATATAAACTATTTAAAAACAAATATCAATATAAACAACTATACATTGATAATGTTATGAATGAAAAATTAGAAATAGGTTTTGATATATAAACCTGTTTTTATAATTTGAAATTTATTGGTTTCATACCATTTGCTTTTAAAAAGGCGTTTGTTTTTGAAAAAGGTTTACTTCCAAAAAAACCATTTCTTGCCGAAAATGGAGATGGATGAGAACTTTCAATTATTAGATGTTTAGGATTAGTAATAAACATTTTTTTATTTCTTGCAAAGTTTCCCCAAAGTATAAAAACAACTGGATCTTTTTTTATATTCAATAATTTAATAATATAATCCGTTAGTATCTCCCACCCCAAATCTTTATGAGAAGCTGGTTTATCTTTTTCAACAGTTAAAACTGAATTTAAAAGAAGAACTCCTTCTTTAGCCCAAGGCGTAAGATCTCCAGTATCAGTTATCATTATACCCAAATCATCATAAAGTTCTTTGTATATGTTTTGAAGAGATGGTGGTAATTTAACTCCCTTTTGAACAGAAAAAGAAAGTCCGTGGGCTTCTCCTACTCCATGATATGGATCCTGTCCTAATATTACAACTTTAACATCTTTATATGGGGTTAGTTTTAAAGCATTAAATATATCTTCGTATTTAGGAAAGCAAATTGTATTTTCATACTTGCTTTTTACAACATTCATAAATTTATTAAAACCTTCACTTTCAAACACACTCTTTAATATAGTATCCCAATCATTTCCTATCATTACGCATCACTAAACATATTATACTATAAGAATTAATTATAATCATAATAAATATTAATATATCCAAATATTTCCATATATAATTATTTTTTAAAACAATACCCAAAATACAAGAAATAATAAATAATAATTTAAATAATAGGATAAATACTTTTTTATTTTTCAAAAATTCAACATTTGAAAGTCCTATATAATATCCACTAAGAACTGTGGTGATTCCAAATAGCAAATATATTATTAATAAAAAATATGTACCAAATTTTCCTAATAGATTATCAAAAACATTATTAATAAGTAAATTATAATCATCAGGTATTACATTTCCATTCATATAAATAAGTAATAGGAGTGCTACTAATATTGTAATAATTATAGATATAAAATAAGTACTTAATATTTGATACTTTATAGATATATTAATATTATTTTTGTCACTAGCAGCTCCAGTGGAAGTTGTTCCTATTAAAATTTCATTCATAAATATGCTTCTTTTAACCCCAATCACTAATCCAATAAAAATACTTTTTATAGAATTAAAATCTTCAAAAAATATATTTAAATTTATATTATTTATATTTTTTATTATTACAAAAATACAAACCGAAACAAAAAATACACACATATATGGAACTATTTTATTTAAAACACTTAATATATCATTTGTTTTCAAATTAAGAGTGACTATTAATAAAACTAAACTAATAATTATTATTATAAATTTCGATATTTTTAAACTATTTATCAATATATAACTAATAGTATTAAACTGAATCATTTGAAAGAAAAACGAATAAACAAATATTAGTAAAATTAAGCTTATTGTTGAAAGCGTTTTTTTATTTAAACCATACTTAATTATAAAATAAGGGCCACCTATATTATTTTTCTTATATTTATTACCATAATAACTTTCATAATAAATTAGTGATGTAAATAAAACAGAAAATATTATAATCCATATTAAAGATGAAAAACCACCAATTAATATTGATGAAGCAGTCCCTATAATAGAACCCACTCCTATTTTAGTTCCAAGTGTTAAAAACAATGATGTCTTATCTTTTTTAATAAGTTCCTTAATATTTATTCTATAATTTTTAAATCTTAGTTTAATAGATAAAAAAAATGATAGTATTAATAAATATATTATTAAAATAGTCCACATAATAAATTTTATTTGTATTTTAAAAAGTTATCACTATTTGTGATAACTTGTATTAATTACTTTTTTAAATCTAATCATATAAAGTACAAAAATAATAAACATTGTTAATAAATAACTAATAACTCCACCCAACAATGAATATCTACTTACCAAAAAAGAAGCAATAAGCAAAGATAGTATTGTTGATATAAAGTAAATTATAAATTGAAATTTAGTCTTTCTTTTAATAGTGTAAATAAGATTTAATAAATTATTTAAAGCATAAAAGCTTGAACCAAGCATAACTAATAATAAATAATACTTATAATTACTTAAATTTAAATTATAAATTAAATTTAATACTGGTATCCCAAATAAATATGCAAGTAATAAGCAAAACACTGAAATATATATTGTGTATTTAAGTATTTTTTTAGTTTGCTTTTTAAAATCACTAATATTATTTTTATTTAATTCAGATAATTTTACAGCAAAAGGCTGAAGAATAAACTGACTCAAAAGCGCAGTCATTGTAGCGGGCATAACTATTATTCCATATATTCCTTGAAGTTCATCAGAAAGATAAAAATCTATGAAATATCTTGGAATATTAAATATAAAAATATATATAAAATTAAATAAGAAAAAATATAAAGTCTTACTAAATATTCTTTTATAATTTTTTTCAAATTTAAATTTTTCTCTTGATATTTTTTTCGATTTAAATATATCAAAAAAAATTAAAAACAATAAATTTATTAGTCCCCAACAAATAAGTGAAATATATAAATTTTTAAATATACAATCTGTAATTATAAAAGCAATTAACGCTAAAAAATTTTTAAAAAATAAACTGATACCAACTAAATACAATTTGTTATTTTTTTGAAATATTCCAAAATAAACATCACTTAAAGATTCAAAACTTCTAATAATTATAAGAAATATTATTATTAAATATTTATATATAGAATATTTAAATAATAAAAATAATAATGCAAATAAAATCAAAGATATTATAGTTGTTAAATATCTAAAATTTTTATAAACATTATCGCTAAATTCTTTTTTTATATCAGTTATTTGATAATTTCTTCCTCCAAAAGTTGCCACTATTAAAAATATATTTGATATTGTAAAAGCATAAGAAAAAATACCAGAATTTTCTAATCCATTTATTCTAGTAACGATTATTAAAAAGAATAGTGAATTAAAAGCATGTATTAAACTTCCCAAAGTATTCCATACAAAATCTTTTTTCAATGTGTTATTTTTCATTATTTAACCAATATTTTATTAATATTGCTCCCATTAAATATAATACCAAAAAATTCGAATAATAATACCTAACATCATTAACACTTGCAGTTAAAGCTATTCCTATAGTATTTATTAATGTTGGTAAAAACACCAAAAACATACTAACTTTTTCCTTCTTTTTTAAATAAATTAAAATTAAAATTGATAAATACAAACACAAAGATCCGCTATAAAAAACTGTCTGAAATATGACATTTTCTCTAGAAAATATTACATATTTATAGATAAGATCATATGCAAACGTTCTTTCAAATGGCCTTCTATATAGCATTTCATTAGCATTATAAGAATATATTCCTAAATAATTGATATTTCCAAAAGAATCCTTATATCTTACTATTCTCCAAACATAACCCCATTCCTTTAAAAAATATCTTATAGAAACCCAAACATTTTTAGACATCATTTTAAATATTGTTTTATACATATTAACCTTATTGGCTTCCATTATTTCTGGTTTTCCTTTGCAATCCAACCATAAAGGATCTAAAAGATTATATTTACTAACCCTTTTCATACACTCAAAATTTATATATTTGTCTATTTCGGTCGCTTCTTCTTTTGTATAATTTCCGTATCTTCCAATTTCACCAGTTACTGCTATCATTTTATAATCTATAATGCTCCCTATACCAGTAACACTTAAACCTTTATCAACATTATAAAGTTTATTAAGCCCTTTAAAACCTAATAAAAATACAACAACAAAACCAGCCAGTTTTAAATAATTATATCTCTTTTTGTCTTTAACAATAAAAATTATAAATAAGATTATAGACATTAATAATGTTATTAAATACCCATTATGTCTCAAATTAGGGATTATAGCTAACATAAGTGATATTTTTATTACATCTTTTAATTCCAATTTGAATTTTTTATCAATTACTTTTTCCATTTCAAAGCAAAACCAAAGTAACATATAAGAATATAAGACATCTTTCCATAAAGTAATAGATAAAACTTTATTTAATGGATTAAAACATATTATTACTGTTAACAAAATTTGATAACCCAAAGAAAGCTTATTGTATTTGTTCCTATTATATTTACAAATTCTACTCCAAAGTATTGAAAAAAATGATATTTGAAATATTCCAATCATAGCTGGAGTATTTATGATTTTCATTAAAACCATTTCAATAAATGTATGAAAAAATGGATGAGATGAATTAAAAGTCATTTCTTTTATTTGATGCAATTGGTTATAAGAATCATATGATAAAACCCCAGGATAAAAAATTGTTAAATAAATTCCAAAGAAAATAAAAGGTATTAAAAATATTATAATATCCTTATAATCTACCTTTCTTATAAACATTTTAAATGCATCTTTTATTTTTTTCATACTAATCACTATTTAATTATATAATATTTTTTTTATATTTGGTATAATTTTTGTATGAAAGAAGTTTTAATAAGTATTATTGTTCCAGTTTATAATGTTGAAAGTAAGATTAAAAAATTACTTGATTCTTTATATAATATTCTTTTATATAAACCCAGTTTGTCGAATAAAATATTTAAAAAAGAATTAATTAATAAAAAAGATTTCATATTTACTGAAATTGGCGAAGATATGTATATAACACTCCCTATATTAGCTAGCACAAATAATATAGAATATATAGATAATCCAATTTACAATTATGTTAGAGATAATAATAGTGTATCTAATAGGAATAGTTTTCAAATATTAGAGAATTGTATTAAAACATTAAAATTATTAAAAATTAAATTTATAGAAAACAATATATATAAAAAGCAAAGAAGAAATTGATTATGTTTTATTAACACATTCTTTATACAGAGGATTTAAAGGAATACTACTAAAAAGAGTTGAAAAAAAATAATAAGAGAAGAAGTTTTATTGTTCATAAAAACTCTAGATTATAAAAATAATAAATATTGCAAAAAATCCTTAATTTATAAACTTGTTAATTTACTTATTAATTCAAATTTTTTATATAATCTTATAATTACGAAAATAATAGTTAATTTACTTTTTAATAACAAAATTTTTAACAAAATATTAAAAAAAATAGATAAATAATTTTTATCTATTTTTTCTATTTACTTTTTCTTTTAATATTGCTATTTGTTGTATTAAATCTCTAATTTCTTCAGAATGTAAAGCTTGTATTTTATTTAGTCTAAATAATAGATATAATAAAAACAATATTACAAAAACAAAAAATATAGAAGGCGGATAATCAACTCCAAAAAACTTTGCAACTTTATCAATGATTTTTGGAAATAAAGAAAGAATTAAAACTGCTATAGAACCCATTACCCAATAAAAACTTTCTTTTATACTTAAATGACTTTTTCTAACTTCAAATACAATAAAAACAATTATAAAAATTGACATTATTACAAAATATTCATTTTTCATTTTAAACCACTTCTTTTTCCTATATTTTTTATTACTATAAATACTATTGTGTATATCATTTGTACCATGTATTTAATCGGTTTAATAATACCGCTATGCATACTTTTTCCATATTTTCTTATTCTCATTTTTGAAGGTATTTCTTCAATTTTATAACCCTTAATTAACATTTCAATAATTAAATTAGCATCAGGATATTCAGGATAACCAGATATTTTTGAGTATTCTTTTATAACCTTTTTATTTAAGCATTGAAATCCAGATAACGGATCAGTTATTTTTTTATGACAAAAAATTCTAATCATAATTTGAAATATTTTAGTACCTATTTTTCTAAAAAAAGGACATTTATATTTTAAATCTTTTAAATACCTTGAGCCTATTACAATATCACAATTTGTTTTTTTTATATGCTTGTATAATTTTTCTGCTTCTTTTGCAATGTGTTGGCCATCAGCATCAAATTGAATAACATAATCATAGTTGTTTTCATACGCATATTTAATTCCTGCTTGAACCGCATTTGAATACCCACTATTAAAAGGCATATCAATACATTTAACGCCTTCTTTGTTTACTATTGTAGAGGTATTGTCATTTGAACCATCATTTACAACAATTATATCTGCATACGTAATTTCACTTTTTACTTCACTTAAGACTTTTTTAATGTTTTTTTCTTCATTATAAGCTGGTATTATTAATAAAACTTTTTCCATATTAACCCTCTATAACAATTATAGCATAACAAAAGTTGGCATAGCCAACTATTTTTTTCTTTCAAATATAATATTTGTTTTTAAGATTAAAAATAGCACTAAAAATAACAAAACTACATAGCATACTATCATTTCATATTGATATCCTATTGCATAAAATATACTTGTTATTGAAAACAATGCATTAATTGAATATATTATTAATAATGTTTTAGTTTTTGATAAATTCATTTTTAATAATTGATGATGTAAATGTTCTTTATCAGGTTGCATAGCAGGTTTATGTTTTAGTTTTCTACGTATAATTGCAAATAAAGTGTCTAAAATAGGAATTGCAAGCAACAAAGATGGTATAATTAATGACGTTAATGTAAGGGTTTTAAAACCTATCAACATTATAATTGAAATCATTAATCCAATGAAAGTAGATCCAGCATCACCCATGTATACTTTTGCTGGAGGAAAATTATGAACAAGATATCCTAATGTAGCACCTAGCATTATAATCGATATAGTTATATCTAAACCACCAAATCTATTTAATATAAAGCCTAAAACTGCAGTAGTTAAAAAATAAATTGAAGCTATTCCCCCAGAAAGTCCATCAAGCCCATCTATTAAATTAATTGCATTTATGATTCCAACAACAAGTAAAATTGTTACTAATGGAGATGCTATGCCAAATTTAATATTCAATCCAAACAAACTAGCATTATCAAGTCTTAGATTTCCATAAAACACTATTATTGAAGCAATAAGTAGATGAACAACAAACTTGTATTTAGCTGGGATTGGTTTTATATCATCAAATATTCCAAGAAGTAAAATCAAAAAAGATGCTATTAATATTGAAGACATAATATCACTTGGAGTTCCAAATAATATATATCCAAGCAAAAATGTTAAAAATATTCCAACCCCGCCAAGTAGTGGCACTGGAGTTTTTTGTATTTTTCTTTCATTTGGAACATCATAAACTCCTAAATATATTGCAACTTTTTTCATAAGCCAAACAAGCAATATTGAACTTATAAAGCATACAAATAATATTAATAAAGCATTATGACCATTAACAACTAATTTCATGTCACACCTCTAAATATATTATAAACTATTTTATTTTTTTTACTAGTGTAAAATATTTTGTAAAAAAATGTCAATTAGTTTTATCCAATTTATTTTATAAAATTTATTTGGTATAATATAAATTGATAATAAGAATGGAGTAGAAAACATGAGAAATAGAAAATTAATTTTTATAACATTTGCTGTATTAGTTTCATTTGCTTTTTTGCCATATTTAAATGCTCAAACTGAAGCATATGTTTCTACATCTGCTCTTAGGGTTAGAGAAAAACCAACAACCGATTCAAACACTTTAATTAAAATATATAATGGTGAGACAATCACTGTGATAGATGAAAATAAAATTGCTGGAACAGGATGTAATGATGGATGGTATAAAATTGAAAAGAATTCTATCCAAGGATATGTGTGCAGTACTTTTATAAAATTAGGTAACATAAATTCAAGTTATAACACCGCTGATTTTGATGCTAGGGTTTATGCAAATTCAGTTTCTGTTAGAAGTTATGCTTCATCAAGTGCTAGCAAAATTACAAATTTATTAAATGGAACAAACCTTACTATATTAGATACATTGCCTTCTGGAAATGGATGTTATGATTCATGGTATAAAGTAAATTTTCATAACAATAAAATTGGATACATATGTGGAACATACGTAATAAAAAAAGAAAATATGATTGCAAACGATACTGAATATGAAACTATTCTTTCCAATCTTGGATTTCCTAATAGTTATATTCCATATTTAGTTTCATTACATAAAAAACATTCTAATTGGATATTTAAACCAATACAAACCAATTTGAAATGGGACAATGTTATAAGTGGTGAAAGCGGTAAGAATTACATAGAGAACCCTTCTGAAGAAGCATATAGAACTTCTTCTACTCCAGCGGAAGGAAGAAGCTGGTTTGAAGCAACTGATGGAGTCAATGCTTTCTTTATAGACCCTAGAAATTTTTTGACAGAAAAATTTATATTTATGTTTGAAAATTTACAATTTGATGAAGAAACTCAAACATTAGAAATAGTAAAATCCGTTTTTGGATCAAGCTATCTAGCAACAGATGAATATTCAAACTATTTTATTGAGGCGGGTAAAAAATTTAACGTTAGTCCAGTGCATCTTGCAGCTAGAGTTGTTCAAGAAGGTGGTGCAAATAGCAATTATGCTGCAATAACAGGAACTTCTACTCAAACTTATAGAGGACATTCTCTTACTGGATTTTACAACTACTATAATATTGGTGCATATGCCGATGCATATACATCAAGCCCAGTTACAAGAGGCCTTGCATATGCAGCAGGATTAGTTGGTGGAGATGGTAAATCTTTAGGTAGGCCATGGAACACAAGAGAGAAAGCAATTTATGGTGGTGCAGAATTTATCAGTAATGGTTATATTGGAAGTGGTCAATATACATTATACTTTGAAAAATTTAATACTTCCCCTACTTCTAATTATAGTAGATTCACACACCAATATATGACAAATGTACAAGCTCCAACCAGTGAAGGAAGTAATTTGTTTAATTCATACAATTCAAATGGGTTATTAGATAACGCTTATGTATTTGCTATTCCAATTTACAATAATATGCCAGATGTTGTTTCCCTACCCGCAATCGGAGATATAGTAAATACATTGAGTTCAATTTCTATAAATGACAATAAACTTTCAGAATTTGATCCAGATGTTTTAAGTTACACATACTTTGTAACAAAAGATACTGAGGAGGTTGAAATAAAAGCTACCCCTACAAGTGCTGTTAGTGTAGTTGAAGGGGTTGGCAAAATAGGACTTGATAGTGATGAAACGATTCTTACAATAAAAGTTACTTCTCAAAATGGCAATATAAAAATATATTCAGTAACAGTTAAAAAAGTTGATGACACTAAAACAATTGAAGAAATATTTAATAATTTAGAAGTTAAATTATCAAATAATTATATAAAAAATATTACAAAAGATACAAAAGTTAATGATTTAATTACAAATATAAAAAGAAATAGTCCTTCTGCAATTATAACAATAACAAATTCATCAGGTTCCTTGCTTGCTTCAACAGATAAGTTAGCAACTGGACAAATATTAAATATAAAAACCGCTAATAATGAAAATAGAGATCTAGTATTAATTGTTAAAGGAGATACCAGTGGTGATGGAAATGTAACAATATTAGATTTATTACAAATTCAAAAGCACATATTAAATTCAAAAAAATTATCTAATGCTTACTTTGAAGCGGGAGATACCAGTGGTGATGGCAAAATAACAATATTAGATTTATTACAAGTTCAAAAACATTTAGTTGAAGGAAAAAAATTATAGGAGGAATTAAATGAAAAAATTTTTAAAATTTATATCAGCTTTATTAGTAATATGTTTATTTATTCCAGGTTTAAAAGCAGCTTCTGCTACATTTAAAACCACATCCAATAGATCAAGCGTTGTAGTTGGAAATACATTTACAGTTACAGTCAAAGTATCATCTTCTTCAGTGCTTGGTAGTTGGGAATATACTATTAATTATGATGGTTCAATTATTCAAATGATCAGTGGTAAAAAAGCAGTTGCTGATCCAGGAAATGGAAGTCAAAAATCTCAAACTTATACATACACTTTTAAAGCAATTAAAGCTGGCAAATCAAATATATCTGTAAAATCATATGCAGCTTATGGTTGGGATGAAAAAGCGCTTAGTTGTTCCGCTTCTGGAACATCTGTTAAAGTTATTACAAAAGCAGAATTACAAGCTTCTTACTCAAAAGACAACAATTTAAAAAGTTTATCTGTTGAAGGAGCAAATATATCCCCTACTTTTTCAAAAGACATAGTAGATTACAAAGTCGAATTAGGAGCTAATACAACTTCAATATCCATCAAAGCTTCTCCCAACGATTCAAAAGCACACGTGTCAGGAACTGGAACATTTGAAGTTACTGAGGGAGATAATAAATTTCAAATAATCGTTACTGCCGAAAATGGTTCAACAAAAACATATAATTTAATAGCAAGTGTTGTGGATCCTAACCCAATAACCGTTAAGGACACCAAAGGAAATGAATTAGTTGTAGTTAAAAGAAAGGCATTGCTTACATCACCAGAATCATATAAAGAAACTACTGTTTTCGTTAACGATCAGGAAGTCCCCGCTTTTACAAGTGAAATAACTAATTTTATATTAGTGGGTTTAAAAAATAATGAAGGCAAAATTAACTTATATATTTATGATAAAGATAAAAACACATTTACTAAATATACAGAATTAAAAATGAATGAATTAGTTTTATTACCTATAAAAAGCAACAATTATAAAGATTATATAAATACTACTATTAAAATTAATGATGAGGAAATAGAAGCATATAAACATAGTAATGATTCTAAATTTGCGATTATATATGCATTAGATACTCAAAACGGAGAAAAGAATTATTACAAATATGATTTAAGGAATAATACAGTTACATTTCTTGACGAAGAAATAGAAAAGAATTTAGAAAGCAAATTAAAAACATATTCATATATAATTATAGGTTTACTTGCTGAAACATTTATCTTATTTATAATACTAATTCTTCTTTTAAGAAATAAAGCATTACATAACAAAAGAAAAAAAATGAAATTACAAGAAGCAAAAGAAAAATACGAAAATGAAAAGAAAGAAAATACTATAATTGAAGAAAATAATAATGAATTTAAAAGAGATGTAGAAAAAAATAATTCAAAAAAAGAAGAAAAAAAAGATGATATTAAAAATAAGAATTCAAAAAAGAAGAAAAAATAATATTTTTCTTCTTTTTCTATAATAAAAAGTTGACATGAATAATAAAATTGTGTAGAATATTATATGTAATTTAAAACGCAGGTGTAGTTTAATGGTAGAACTTCAGCCTTCCAAGCTGCTAACGTGGGTCCGATTCCCATCACCTGCTCCATAAAAAATATATCTGGTCATATGACCAGTTTTTCATTGAAAAAAACTCCCGGACCCACATTAGCAGTCTTGAGAAGAATTCTTTAAATACATATTTAATAATATATCATCAAACAAACTATACCACTTTACTTGAACACAAAACCTTTTCTTTTCATATAAAGGATTATAATTCAAATTTCTCGCTTGCGGTTGGCAAAATAAACTGCTGAAATGGATACCAGTAGAATACTCATTAATTTTGTATTTTAATACTTTTATAATATCAGCTTTTGTTATCCATAAATAATCATTCGGTATTCCCAAACATATTGCATCAATACCATATTTAGAATTAGTTCCAGTAATAACAAATCTTTCTATTGCCTTTTCTACAATTTTGTTATTATTAACTCTTTTATTAAATAAATCAATATCATTTTGATGCGATTTCTTATATTCTTCACTACTCACACGATTTTTTCCTTTTCCATCAAAGGTTCCATCACCAAAGTGATAATACAAATATGTGTCAATAATGTCTAATGAAATGCCATTATTTTCCAAAAAATAGCAAAAACTACTAAGGGGTTCTACATGTACCGAATTTTTGCTCCCGCTTTTTATGCTTATTCCCTTTATTATTCCGTTTTATCATTATATCTGTTTTTTGCTTGTAATGATTTTTCCATGCTTTAACAACATTACCATCATTAATATTATTATATATTGCATGTATTAAATCATATGAATTTGGATCTAATTCTGATATTTTTTTTCCATTAAACATCAGCACAAAATCATATTCATTTTGTTTTCCACTATTCATTTATTTCTCCTTTCCATTCCATAATATAAAATATCAAAAAAACTATCAAACACATTATTATTCAAAAATATAAAGCATTAATAATTAAAAAAATAAATTATTATATATATTCTTAAATATTTAATATGTTATGTCAAAATTATTTTATCATTTGATTTTAATGCTTTTTAAAATTTTTAGAAATGATGTATAATTAGACATACCAAAAACAAAAATCATCGAAATTCGGTGATTTTTTTAATTCATTTTATATTTATAATTTATTATTTTTAATAAAGTATAGTGTTTTAATATTACACTTTTTTTAAAATAAACTATATATTAATTCTAAAAAACTATTGAAATTATCTGGTACGCTATTTCCTATATATAAATCGTATTGTTTATCTTTCTCTATAACACCAACAATCAATATTTTATCTTTTTTTATTCTATTATAATAACTTTTCCATTCTCTTATTATTCTAAAAAAGATGTTTACAAACTTTTCATAATCTTTTAATGATAAATTACTATATTTTTTATTTATAGAAACATTTTTTTTATTGCTGTCAATAATTATCATTTCATAGAAATAATTATTTAATTAAGTCTTTAAACATGTATGTTTTCTCCTTTTTCGAATGATTCCATATTAGCAATTAATTTTGAAATATCATTGTTAACATCATTTATAATATGCTTATTCTTTGAATAAAAATGCGCATGTTTAGAAAATATATTGTTAAGTTCTTCACTAAAAACTTCCCAAGACTCTCCAAAAAAATCATATAATTTTTCTGGTACGCCATTAATTGCACAATTAGAAAATATTATTTCGTATTTATCAAAGAAATCTCCCACTAAAGGAAATAAATTCTCATAAGCTGACGATCCTAAAAGTGTAAAATTATTAGGATTATCAAACATGAATATTCCTCTTTTGTGCAATTCGTTTGTCATTTTTATTGCAAGCTTTTGCGTCCTTATTTCGTTTGCTATACTATTTGTGTCATCTAACATTGCTATTCCGACACTATTTTCATCTGTTTCAACTTTATGAATAATTTCATGCATAGCACTAACATCTAATGCCTCACATCCTATATTTACCATATGAGATATTGGAACTCTAATGATATGGTAATCTTTAACACTTATTGAATTTTTAGAAGAGACAGTCATAGCGACTGGATTGGTATTAAAAATAAGTTTACTAATATTTTCAAAAGACAGTTTAATTCCCAATTCTCTTTCAGCTCTATTATATATACTTTTTCCATATTCAGAATGTTTTGCTACACTATTTCTATAATTTATTTGTAGTGTCTTTATAAATTTAACAATTTCATCCACACTACTTGAAGATAATCTTTTAATCTTTATATTTCCAAAATGAACAACCATCTTAAAACAAGCTTGATCATGTAGTATATTATCCTTGATCGATTGTGGGGTATCAGCATTATTTAATAAATTAATACTATTTGTACTAAATGCATCAATATATCCAGTATTAAAGTTATCATCCATAAACAATGTTATCAAATTATCTTCATCAATATTTTCTATTAAAAAATTCTGTTTTAAATATTCTAAAAGCAACTTTCTATTTTCTTTTTTGCACTCTTCACTTACTCTTGCAAATTCTTCATATTTTAATTCTATTAATTGTTTTTTTTGATTATCGAACTCATCACTATGCATTTTTAAGAATTTATAATCATCCTCTGGAGTACTAGAAAAATCAAAAAACACATTTCCTAATCTTTTTTTAATAATTTCAGAATACTCTTGTCCATAATAATTTATTAACATTTCAATTAAAAGATTTTTGTTTTTATCAAAAATTTCATTTATATTTGCTAAATCAATCATTTATATCACCTATAATAAATATTCTAATTATATTTTAGCATACTTTATCGAAATATAGAAAAATTTGTTAAATGAAGCTATACATAATATGCTTTTTTGATTTAAATCCTTCTTATATCATTATTAGCTGGTCCACTTATGACCATACCTTCTTTATTAAACCTAGACCCATGACAAGGACAATCCCACGTGGATTCAACTTCATTATATATTAGTTTACACCCTAAATGAGGGCAAATTTTAGATATTGATTTATCTTCTTTCTTATTAATATTAATTAAACCTTTTACAAAACCAATAGCATTTTTCCAAACATTAATAAATGAGTCTTTAAAACTGCATATTGTTTTTCTATACGGATCAAACAATTTTATATATGAATTCCTTTTGTTTAAAATTATATCTTTAAGTATTTCTCCTGCCAAAAAACTAGTAGATAATCCCCAAGTATTATAACCTGTTGATATCATTATATTATCTTTTAATACTCCTATGTATGGCAATCCATCATTAGTAATTATATCTACATTACTCCATGAATAATTGGGTTTTAATTTTAAATTACTTAATTTTTTCATCAATTCATTAAAATTCTTTTTATCACAAATGTGTTTCTCTATTGAATGAGAATTACTAAGATATATTAAACTGTTTTTATAAGTCCTTATAGAGACAAAAGGATTGCTATAACTTATTAATGATAATTTATCTCCGTTATAATTAGATGCACTCAAATATGATTTTTCTAAACTACTTTTTAAAGGGAAGAGAAAGGGTAAAATAAAATATGGATAATGTGAAGCTATTATAACCCACTTTGCTTTTATAATAGCATTATTACTATAACATATGTAATAATTACTATTTTTTTCTATCTTTTTTATACTTGTATTTTCATAAATATTATTGCATTTATTTGCTAATAACAATATATATTTTACTGGATTAAAAATATAAGTGTCTTTTACTTTAAAGATATATTTATTTATAATGAGTGAATTAGTGGTATTATATGTTTTTACATTATTCTTTTCTAAAAATTTTCTTAAATTTTCTAATTTTTTTATTTCTTCTTGATTATTTGTATATATTATTGAATCAACCTTCTCTAAATCACATTCAAGTTTTTCTTTTTTTATAATAGTTACAATTTTTTGGATTGCTTCTATTTGTGAGTGTAAATATTTAGCTGCTATCTTATCTCCGCATTTATTTCTTATTTTATCAATTAAATCATTTTGAAGATATGAAAGTTTTCCAGTGCTCCTAGATGTTATCGAAGATGCTATCCTATTTTGCTCAACTAATATAACATTTAAATTAGTTTCTCTTAAATTATAAAGTGTATTTATTCCAGTTATCCCACCACCTATTATTAAAACATCGACACTTTTATTCTCATTTAAACTAGGATACTCTTTTCTTTCTATATCATCCCATATACTAATAGTTTTCAATATAATCACCTATTATTAGTGTTTGTGAAAATTAATAAATTATAATAAAAAAACTTCTTATTCAGAAGTTTCCTGTTCTTGAGGTTTCTCTTCAACCTTTTTATTAGCGTAATATAAATTTAATGTATTCCCCGCTTTTACAACTAGTGTTCTTTCATGCATTGATTGACTAACAAAATTCATTCCACTTATATTAGATAATTCTTCATTCGTATCATAATTTATAAAATGAATTGTTATTCCGTTTTTATTTGCCCAATCTTTTGCTTGAGAATAACTATATTTTGAAAAATTAGGAACAGTGGGTAACTTTGATTCACTATAAGTTTTATTACCTACTAATTCTTGTTCATAAGGTTTATTAACTGAAAAAGAAAATTCTTTTACAATATTTGGTTTAGTTATTTCAAGATTTTGTTTCATTAAATTAACAATGTCATTCATACTTCCTTTATAGTTAAAGAAAGCATATCTATAGCCACTTACATTAGGCTCCCAAACATTCATATCATAACCTCTTAAAAATGTTTTCTGAATATTAACAAGTTCTAAATCTTTAGCACCAATTAAATTTTCTAAAACCTCATAGAATGAAAACATTTCATTAGTAGATAAATCAGTATCTATATTTTTACTTATTACATCTAATACTTCTAATAATTTGTTGACATTCCTAATCTCTTTAACCTTTTTTAATATTGCCTCTATAACTAACTGTTGATTTTTGCCTCTAATAAAATCGTTTCTTGGTCCTTCAGTAAAAGTAGGGCAATATTTTTTCATTAAAGAATATTCACTTGCTGAATGCCTATTTCTAGATAAAGCTAAAGCTTGTTCACCATTTAATACTTGAAGCCCTTTTTGATTTACATAAACTGTTTTATCTCCCCAAGAACGTGTACTATTTTGTTCACAAAAAGCATATGGAACATCAACTTCTACTCCACCTAAAGCATCGACAAGATCCACAACTCCTTTAAAATTGATTTTTATATAATAATCAATATTTAATCCTGTAATATTCTCAACTGTTTTTTTAACACATTTTGCTCCACCATAAGCAGATGTATTTATCTTTTGAAATTGTCTATTACCACAAGCAATCTTAGCATAAGTATCTCTTGGTATTGAAAACATTGTAGCATTTAAAGTTTTCGGATTAAATGTAACTATCATTATAGTATCTCCATTAAATGCAGCATTTACATCAGATACAGAATCAACACCTAATATTAAGAATGTAAAAGGATTTGTTAAAGTTTTGCCTTCATTGATATTAGACTCTTTTTCAATAGATTTATTTTCTAGCTTTTCTGAATATTCAATTACCTCTATTGCTTTCTCAGATAAATCAGCATATTCTTCAAAATTAATAAATAAGTCCTTATAATTACTATTTATAAATATTAAATCAATTTCTTTATTATACAAGGCATCCATCAAATCAATAATGCTGTTATACTTGATAATACTATTATTTTCATTTAATAAATTCTTTTCTATAACCTTTTTAGGCAATAAGTATAATTCAATATCTTCTTCATCATCGACTATACCTATTTTAGTTTGCTGCACATCTTTAATAGTTTTATATTTATCATCAAATGTTAATAAAACTGTTTTATACATTATTTCTTCTTTTTTAAAAAAGTTTAATTTTGAATGAACGCCATTTAACAAATAAATGACTGCGCCATAAATACCACATATAATTACTACAAGTATACAAGATACTAAAAATCTTTTTGGTCTATTCAACCTATAATTTTTGTTTACTATATATCCAATAAATAAAGATATATATGACACTAAAAATATTAAAAGATTAATATATAATTTTTTTAATCCTGTAAATAGAACTAAAGAGTAAATTAAAAAACCGCTTGTAATAACAAGTATAACCAAAAGAATAATTTGAATTATTTTATACATCTTATTTTTCATAATTAGATTATACAATATTTATCATTTTTTCTCAATGGATATATTGACTAAAATATTAAATTATATTAAACTTATATATGTAAATAAAAATTAGCCTTATTAAGAGAGACTGAGGGAATAGGCCCTGTGAAGTCCGGCAACCTGCCTGAAAGGTGTTGGTGCTAAATCCTACGGTAATCCGAAAGATGAGATTATAAAAATGTAATTCACTTAGGATTCATCCTAAGTTTTTTTAAGGCTTATAGGGAGGTAGAAATGAAAAAATTATTTACATCAGAATCAGTAACTAATGGACATCCTGATAAAGTTTGTGACCAAATTTCAGATGCTGTGTTAGATGCTTATTTAAAAGGAGATCCAGATTCAAGAGTTGCTTGTGAAACAGCTATTTCTTGTAAAGGAGTTCTAGTAATGGGAGAAATTACTAGTAAATCTACAGTGGATGTAGAAAAAATTGTAAGGGATAAAATTGTAGAAATTGGATACAATGATCCAGAATTAGGATTTGATGGCAATACTTGTAAAGTTACTATTGAACTTAATAAACAATCAGCAGATATTGCATTGGGAGTTGATAACTCACTAGAGACTAAGAATGGCAGCGAAATAGAACGTGGTGCTGGTGATCAAGGAATGATGTTTGGCTATGCAACTGATGAAACACCGGAATATATGCCAATGCCATTAATGTTAGCTCATAAACTTGCTAAAAGACTAATGAACGTTAGACTTGATGGAACTTTAAAATATTTAAGACCTGATGGTAAAACTCAGGTAACACTTGAATACAATGAAGATGGAAGTGTTAAAAGAATTGATACAATAGTTGTATCTACTCAACATAACCCAGATGTTAGTGTTGAACAAATCGCAAAAGATATTAAAGAATATGTTATCAAGCCTGTAATCGATTCAAAATTATTAGATGAAAATACTAGAATATTAGTAAATCCAACTGGTAGATTTGTAATTGGAGGCCCAGCTGGTGATTCTGGTTTAACAGGAAGAAAAATAATAGTTGATACATATGGTGGCTCTTGTGCACATGGTGGCGGAGCTTTCTCTGGTAAAGACTATACTAAAGTTGATAGAAGCGCTGCTTATTATTCAAGATATGTTGCTAAAAACTTAGTAGCTGCTGGTATCGCCCATAAAATTGAAATAGAAGTTGCATATGCAATAGGTGTTGCTAAACCAGTAAGTTTATATGTTAATACATATGGAACAAGTAAATATTCAGATGATCAAATTTTAGAAGTAATTGATAAAGTTTTTGATTTTAGGCCATCAAGTATTATTAAATCATTAAGTTTAAATTCTCCAATATATTCTAAAACAGCTGCATATGGACATTTTGGTTGGGATAGTTACCCTTGGGAAAAACTGGATAAAGTTGAAGAAATAAAAAAAGCAATTATTTAATTGCTTTTTTTGGTTTTAATTTATTATAATAAATTTTATCTATTATATATTCGGGCAATAAATTCATTAAAACTAAACTAATATTATTTTTAACTCTATAACGTATTTTAGGCTTTTTAGATTCACATGCTTGAACTATTGAATATAATAAATATTTTATATTTTCCGAACTTTTAAATTCATTTTTCATTAATCTAGACATATTTTTTAATTCATTCTTATAATATTTTGTATTATCAATTAATTCTTTAAAACTATCTATTGTATTTTGTCTCATAGGTGTTTTAAAAGTCCCTGGTTCAATTTTTATAACTTTAACCCCTAAAAAATTTAATTCTCTTCTTAAAGTATCATTATATGCATCAACTGCATGTTTACTTATTGAATCCACTCCGTTAAATGGAGAAGGACTTATCCAACCACTTTCTGAACTAATATTAATTATTCTTCCAGTTTCTTTATTTAATAATGAAAAAAACAAATTATTAACTCTTATCATGCCAATTAAATTAACATCTATTGCTTTTTGTAATTTATTTAAATCTTCTTCAATTAATGAAGTTATGTATCTTATACCTGCACTATTAATTATTACATCTAAATATAATGTTTCTTTAGCAACTTTTATAAAAGCATCTATTATAGTCTTCTCTTTTGTAACATCCATATAAATAGGAATAATATTTTTAGCTTCCATACTTCTTAATACTTCTTTATTTTGATCAGCTGCAAAAACTTTCCATCCTCTTTTCGCCATTGTTTCAGTAATAGATTTACCTATTCCACTAGCAGCACCAGTAACTAACATATATTTCATAAGCTCACTCCTATTTATTCTTTTTTAATTATATCATTTTAATTTATTTTTTTCCATATGAAAAATAAGCTATAAAGATAGCTTATATTCGATTAATTTATTGGATAAGTCTTTAAGGCTTAAATTATTAGTTAAATGATTGGGAACAATATCTATATCATTAACTATATCAAATAAATAAATCATAAAATCTAATTTTTCATATATATCTAACTTATCAAAATAATTAATTAATGTATTTATTTCTTCATCAAAATTAATTTTAGAACAATTTAAATATACTTTTAATATATCATTAATATTATTTATATTAAACTTACTTGGCAACAATTTTTTGTTTTTATGTATAATATTACCCTTATTCCAATAATCAAATATTTTATAAGCAAGATAAACTTTTTGGTATTTATTTAAATTATCTATTTCCATACTATTATTATGGGTTATTATTTATTTATAATACATTTTTATTTCTAGAATAATGAAACATATATTGAATAATTAATCCAGAATATTCTCCATATTTTTTAACTGCTTCTTTTTTAATTATAGATTGATTTTCTTCATTAAATAGTTTTTTTACCCATGTATCTATTGGAAAAGTATCTAATTTACCGTATCCAAATAAAAGAATACATGATGCAACTTTCATTCCTATTCCTTTTACATCCATTAATTTATTCATTGCTTCTTCACTTGATAAATTATTTATTTCATTTAAGTAATTACTATCTTTTTTTATTTCATTTAAAGCATTAATAATATATTTACTTCTAAAACCCACTTTACATTCTTTAAGGCTTTCATCAGTAATATCTTTTAATTCATCAAATGTTGGAAATAAATAGTATTCTTTATTATTAAATAAAATTTTTTTACCATATTTTCTAGATAGCTTTTCTATAGATGAAGATATATTTTTAACGCTATTATTTTGACTTATTATATAACTTATTAACATTTCAAAATCTGGTTGATTTAAAATTTTATAACCTTTTGAGTATTCAACAATATTTTTTATATTGGGATTTTTACGCAATACTTGATTATTTATTTTATTATAGTCTCTATTTAAATCTAAATATTCTATTACTTTTTCTTCAAGATTTATTTCATCATTGGAATTAAGTATTAAATATTCATTTTCTTCTTTAATATTGACTATTCTATCATTTAAAATAACTGTAAAACTATTATCAAACTCTTCTTTTATTCTAAATGCTTGGCCACTTAATAAAGTGGCCTTTAAATTAATATCATTCTTCAGTATTTTCTTCATGTTTATCTAATCCTAAATGTTTATAATAGTCATTTGATAATATTAAGTTTGACATTCTAAATCTTCCATTTGCTTTAGCGGTTACTTCTTCAACATATCCTTCAGGTACTTCGACAGGTATTTTTTCAACTTCCCCTGCTTCATTTGTTACTTCTTTAGTAAATGGTTTAAATACACCTTTTATAGAATTGTATGTTCCCTTATCAGTTATCCAACTTCTATCACTTAATATTACTAATCCTTCTTCATCATCAGATAACATATCTCTTCCCATAAATAATCTGGAATCAAAGTTAAGACCAAATAAATTATAAACAGTTGGTATTATATCAATACTTGTGGTATATTTAGTAACCTCTATTGGTTCAGTAATCGCACTATTATAAAGTATAAAAGTTGTTCTATAGTTTTCAAATTTGTCAGTTCTATCATATCCTAAAATTTTACTCATTTCTTTTCTTTCATTTTTAAGACCATAAGGATAATGATCTGGAGATATAACTATTACTGTGTCATCTAAAATTCCATATTCTTCTAATTTTTGTAATAAATATTCCATGGCTTTATCAAATTCCATATTACATCCAATGTAAGCTTTTACTGCTTCACTATATGGAAGATTTTTCACTTCATTCCAATGTTTATATGCCATTGAATTACCCATTTTACTGTAATTTAAATGCCCACTTACAGTCATGTAATAAGTTGCAAAATGTTGTATTTCTTTTTCTTCTATTGGGGTTTCTTCAATCATACTTGAAACAGTTTCATCTATAGTATTTTTATTTAAATTATAAGCATAATCATCAAGAGTGACTTTCATCATATCCAAGTCACTTTCAGGCCATATCTTGCAATTCATTCTTTTTTCTAGTCCGTTCCCACATCCTATATATGTAAATCCCATATTAGGATGAGATAAATTTCTATCATAATATTTATAAGCATTATTGTGATATGCCATTGTTTTATAACCTATTGATTTAAATATATTCCCTATAGCAAATGGCTGATATGTAAAACTACTTCTATACATACTCCATACACCCTCTTTAGGAATTAATCCAGTCATATTTAAATATTCTCCATCAGATGTACTTACTGGATACAATGGCTGATAGAAATTTTTAAATACAAATGAATTATTTGCAAGTTTATACAAAGTTGGTGTTAATTCTTCGTTAACCGCAAGAGTATCAAAGCCTTCTGCTGTTATAAATATTAAATTTTTATCTTTAAACATTCCTGTATAATCATTTTGCTTAGTAGGTGTTACATTTTTAAAATATTCATGCATACTTTTAATAGTTTCATTTGTTTCACTCTCTAGTAATTCATCAAAGTCTATGTCTAATATGTTGTATTTTACTTCAGGAATTATTTCTACTGGTTTAATATCTTCTACTTCAGTTTTTTCTTCAAAACCAAATATAAATCTAACCAAATCATATCTTGTCATAGTAAGAAGTCCAACCTTTTTAGCCGTTATCATTGGAGCATGTGTTTTAGCATACAATGTATTCAAAGAATAAGAGCCTTTATTATCTAATTTAATAACTAACAAAGTCGATAAATAAAACATAATAGTTATTATTAAATATATCATAGCTTTTCTAAAACCTAATTTTTTAAAGCTAAATATCTTTTTACTAAATATTAAAAATAATATAAATGGAATTAACATTATCAATAAAACATACCAAATACCAGCCATTATCTTAACTATATCTTTAACAAAAGCCATTACTTGACCAGTTCCATTCATAAGTGAGAAGAATGAAAACATTGATTGATAAAAATTAAAATATACTGCTTGTGCCATGAAAATAATGGTAATTATAAATGATAAAATTGTAACTAGAATTTTATTAAGTTTTTCATTAAATAGATTAGTAATCAAATAAAAGAATGTAGCGATTGGAATGCTAAATAAAACTAAATACAATAAATCTAAGTTTAAAAATGTATTAAATATAAATATTCTATACATTATTTCTAAATAAATAATTAAAAAACCATACCAAAATAAATTTCTAATTTTGTTTTTCATTTTATCACCCTATTTCTATTTAATTATATCACTAATATGCTTTTTTAACTATCTTTTATTTTTATATTATGATATTATTATTTTATAAAAAGTGGTAAGGAAGTGTGTATATGCTTAATAATATTATTACATCTATTGGTTCAGTTTATCATAATGCAAAAGAAATAAACAATTTAATTGGTTCGATTTTTAGTATAATGCTTGCTTATAAAACGATATATATAATTATTGGGATATTTTTTACAAGAAAATTTAAACCTGCTAAAAAGAAGCATAAATATGCTATATTAATTGCAGCTAGAAACGAAGAAAAAGTTATTAGAAATTTACTTGATAGTATAAATAAGCAAGATTATGACATGAAAAAAGTAACTACTTTTGTAGTAGCAGATAATTGTACTGATAATACTGCAAAAGTTGCTAAGAAACATGGTGCAATTGTTTATGAAAGGCATGATACCGAAAGAAAAACAAAAGGATTTGCGCTTCAATATTTATGTGAAAAAATTGAAGAAGATTATGGCAGAATGTCTTTTGAAGGTTATTTTATATTTGATGCCGATAATTTATTAAATAAAGACTTTATTTCAAGAATGAATGATTCATTTGATGCTGGTTGTAAAATTATTTGTTCTTATAGAAATACTAAAAATTTTGATGAAAGTTGGATATCTTCTACTTATGCTTTGCACTGGTTAAGATCAATAAGAATTAATCATAGACCAAGAAGTTTTTTAAGACTTGCAACTAATATTCAAGGAACCGGATTTTTATTTAGTAATGAGATAATAAAAGATGGGTGGAAATATACTTCATTAACAGAAGATAGGGCATTAACTGCAGATGCAGTAGCTCAAGGATATCAAATATCTTATAATAATGATGCAATATTTTATGATGAGCAGCCAACAAACCTAAAAGTTGCTCTAAGACAAAGATTACGTTGGTCAAGAGGACATTTAGAAGCATTTGTTGAAACAGGTCCATATTTATTTATAAATATTTTTTTTGGAAAGCTATTTTTAAAAACAAAATGGAATAATGAAAAAAAGAAAAAAGAAAAGAAAACATTCAAAAAAATTATGCTATCAATAATTGAATCAATTAGGCATAGATTTGCATCATATGATACATTAATGCAACTAACACCATTTTCTATTATAAATATTATAAGATGGTTAATCGTTTCAGTAATCATGTATGCTTGTTATTCATATATAAATGGAATACAAAATTTTAATATATTTGCTGGTGGAACTTATATAGCCCAATTACTTAGAAGTGAATTTAACATTAAAGTAAATTTCACACCTGGAATTGTATCATTAATTGCTGGCCTTTGGACTACAATATGGTTAAGAATATTTTATAGAATAACTGTTTACATTGAAAATACTTGGATGGCAATATATGTATTTTTCATTGAAAGAAAAAGAATTATAAAGATTCCTTTTTATAAAAAAATTTTATATTGTTTTACCTGGCCAACATTCGATATAATCGGAAGATATACTCAATATATAGCATTATTTAAAAAAATTGAATGGAAACCAATTCCTCATGAATCTAAAGTAACAATTGATGATTTACAAAAATAAGCACTACTTATTAGTGCTTATTTTTTTAAAATAATTATATTTTAAAGTTAAATCATTTTTTCTAGCGAGTTCAGTAACCAATATATTTTTTTCATTTAGTGATTCCTTACTAATCTTTTTTCCGTTAGTAACTTCTCCACCATCAACATAAACATTACCATCATACCAAGAATAATCGCTAAAAAATACTATTCCTGAATACTTATTAGAAAGCGCATCTTTCATAATATAATTATTTTGGTCAAACTCAAAACCATATAAATTTAATATTGTTGGAAGTATGTTAAGTTGAGAAGTTGCTTTTTTAACATTTTCCTTTGTTTTCCCATTATCCCATATTATAAATGGTGTTTTATTTATTAAATTATTAGTTGTTTTCTTATAATTATATATAATAGATTGGTCTTCCATAGTGTATAAATAATGGTCAGTAAAAGCAACTATTACTGTATTATTTATTAAATCTTTTTCTTTTAATTTATCAATTAATAATGAAATCATATAGTCTGTTTCTTTTGCTTGCCTTCTTACACATTCTTCTTCGCTCATTTGAACAAATTCAGATATTGATGAAGTTTCTTCTTCTGTTTTTTCTTTATCCATATTATAAAGCATTTTACATACACCTTTTTTGTTATTAAATGGTATATGTGGTGAATATGTAATTATATAATCAACAAATAATGATTCTTCTGGAAACATTAGATTAGAAAACTCTTCATTTAAAATTAATTCTCTATCTAATTCATACTCATTATTATCATATTTAAACATGTCAATAAGTCCATAATAATTATCATAACCCCAGTTTTTATAATTAATACTCCTTGAATAATACTCCCCATGATTCATATGAAAAGCATTAACAGTATACTCTCTTTCTTTAAATAACTTTGCCATAGAATATGGAAAATAATTATTATTAAATGAATATGCATTTTGATTATATGATAGTGGCACAATAAACCCTGTGTTAACAGCAAATTCAGAATTAAATGTAGAACCTCCCCCAGTATAAAATGAATAATGATCAGTAAAATTTATAGAATTTTTCATCATATTATATAGATTAGGCATTGTATCTTTAGTTACTAACCAATTGTCAATTCCCTCAAGCTGTAAAAATATTAAATTCTTACCTTCATATTTACCAGTGTATTTATTCTTAGAATTTATTTTTTCTTCAGAATAAATATTAGATAAATAATTTAAATCTTCTTCATTAACTTTCTCTTTTCTTAAATATGTTACATATAGGTTTCTAAATGTATATTCATATAACCCACTTACTCTCATACTCTTGTTAGCATCATTATATTGATTGTATATATTTCTAGGATTTTTCCATGTACTCCATACAAGCGAAGAATTAGCCCTTCCCAATAATAAAGGAGTTATAATATGTAAAATCAAGAATACAATGATAACTTTTAATAGTTTTTTACCATTAAAAGTTTTATTATTTGGTATATTTTTATACCCCATTATAATTAATAAAATTATTGGTATTAATAATAAATATACAAATATATTGCAATTCTTAATTGCCTCAAGCAAATAAGGTGCTCCTTCAGAAGCAGATTCAATTAAATTAAATGTAAAAAAATTAGATGTCATCGAAAAATATACATTGTTTATTAAATAAAATATTAAAAATATTATATTTAAAAATAAATACATCCATTTTCCTAAACTCTTTTTAAATGATAAAACGATTCCTATAAACAAATATACATACCCAATAGTAAACAAATTGGGTACTAACCTATATGTTTTATAAAAGCCTATACTGCTACCTAAAATTCTAGTAAATAAATCCATTGCAAAAAAAGAAAATGACATAAAAATTAAAGCTTTATTTATTATTATTATTTTCTTAATATCTATAAAAATTTTTTTATGATTCTTTTTTAGCCCTTTAAAATACTCTTTTAACGCTCTCATCCAACCACCATTTTTATTATTATAGCATCTTATAAGATTTATGTAAATATTATTGTCTTTCTGAAATTGACTATTTATAAGTTTTATAATATAATTTCTACGAGGTGAAAAGGGATGAAAGATATAATTTTTGATACATTAATAGATGCTTTAAAATTATTACCATTTTTATTTCTAGCATTTTTTATAATAGAAATTTTAGAACACAAATTAAGTAATAAAACTGAAAATATAATAAAAAAATCTGGGAAATATGGTCCATTATTAGGATCAATATTTGGAGCATTCCCACAATGTGGTTTTTCAGTACTAGCTACAAACTTTTATATAACAAGAATTATATCTCTAGGAACTCTTATATCAATCTATTTATCAACAAGTGACGAAATGCTGCCTATACTTATATCTCACAAAGCTAATTTCTTATCTATATTATTAATTTTATTAATTAAAATATTTATAGGTATGCTTTCTGGTTTTATAATAGATTTTATTATTAGAAAAAATAAAAAAGATAAAATAAACTATAAATTATGCAATGATGATAATTGTGATTGTGAAGAATCCGGTCCATTTAAATCTGCATTAATTCATACTTTTAAAACTATAATATTTATAATAATTATATCATTTATATTAAACATAATAATGGAATATAAAGGAAGTATGTTTTTAGAAAAATTATTCTTAAAAGATTCATTATTTTCACCTTTTATATCAAGTATAGTTGGACTTATACCTAATTGTGGTGCTAGTGTATTGATAACAGAACTTTATATAAATAATGCCATATCCTTTGGAGCTCTTATTTCAGGGCTTTTAACAGGTAGTGGAGTTGCAATACTAGTATTATTTAAAAATAATCATGATTTAAAAGAAAACTTTAAAATACTATTAATTATATATTTAATTGGTTCAATAAGTGGATTTATAATAAATTTAATTAACTTAATATAAGATGCATAAACATCTTATATTTTTTTATAATTTAATATGAATGATAGAATAATTAATAGTTTAAATAGATTAAAATTTGAAGACTTCTTATTAATAATATTTATTATACTAAGTTTATTAAATATATATGGAAATCAAAATGAAAAAAATTATATAAAAACAAATAATACTATATATAAAAATAAAGCAAATGATATATTTAAATTCACAATATTAATAACTATATTTATATATTCATATTTTTTTATAAGAAACTATCATTCATATAGAATGTCAAAAGAACATGAAAAGCATATTTTCATAATAAAACTATTAGGCTCTTCCTTTTTAATAGCTGGTGCAGTATGCCTACTCTATTTTCAATCTAGAGAATCTTCTTTTGCCGGTTCTCCTGCAATATAAAACTTGCATTAATTAAATGCAAGTTCAACTGATAAATCATCATCCACAAGAGCGATAAATAAAAATATAAGTCCACTTACTAATATGAAAAACGAACCAAAGAATGATAAATAAACTAATGTTTTTTTTCTTTCTGAATCAGTTGGCTTAATATTCTTTATATCAGTTAAAGATGACTTTAAGAAGTAAAAATAAACTATTATTAAAA
The DNA here is from genome assembly GCA_947169285.1 of uncultured bacterium. Classification (GTDB taxonomy): domain Bacteria; phylum Bacillota_I; class Bacilli_A; order RF39; family UBA660; genus CAJOJR01. The sequence goes on from CAMVPB010000009.1 coordinate 35,524, forward strand.
TACTAAATATAAATATCATTACTTTTCTATACTTTTCTTTACTTATTTGATCATTAAATACATAATATTTTCTTTCTAAGCTATTAGCAAACCAACTTAAAAATATTATACCAATATATATTAACCATATTTTATCTTCTGCTTTTAATTGTTTTAATTTATTTTCTACTCCCTTATTCATAATAAAATATATGGTTTTTTTATTTAATTAGAAGTTTGAAATTGTGAATTATATAGTTCTGCATAAAAACCATTTTTATTAATTAATTCTTCATGAGTACCTTGTTCAACTATATTTCCTTTATCCATAACTAATATTAAATCAGCATTTTTAATTGTTGAAAGCCTATGAGCAATTATAAAACTTGTTTTATTTTTAGTTAATTTATTCATTGCAGATATTACTATTTTTTCTGTTCTAGTATCTATGTTAGATGTTGCTTCATCCAATATTATAAAAGGTTTATCATCTATCATTGCTCTAGCAATAGTAAGAAGCTGTTTTTGACCAGAAGATAAATTATCATTATCACCCAAAACTGTATCATATCCATTAGGAAGTGTTTTTATATAATGATCAAGTCCGACTAAAGAACAAACTTCTTTTATTTTTCCATCACTTATATTTTTCTTATTATAAACTATATTATCTTTTATTGTTCCATTAAATATCCATGTATCTTGAAGTACCATTGTAAATAAATTATGTATATTTTCTCTAGTTATTTTATTTATTGAAACATTATCTATTTTTATATCTCCAGAATCAATGTTATAAAATTTCATGAGTAAATTTACTATAGTTGTTTTACCAGCTCCAGTAGGCCCAACTATTGCAATTTTTTGACCCGATTTTATTGAAGCATTAAAATCTTTAATTATTATTTTATCTTTATTGTAGCCAAATTTAACATTATTAAATTCAATATTTCCTTTTACATCTTTTTTACTTAACTTTACATTGTCAGTTTCATTGATCATTTCTTCTTCTGCAAGAAATTTAAATACCCTTTCAGAAGCAGCTGAAGCAGATTGCAAAGTAGACATTCCTTGAGCAAATTGTGATAAAGGACTAGTAAATAATCTTACATATATCATAAACGCTACTATTACGCCAAATGAAATATTTCCTTTTATTACAAGTAAGGCTCCTACTATACATACTGCAATGTATCCAAAGTTACCAATAAATCCCATTATAGGATGCATTAAACCAGAATAAAATTGGCTTTTTCTAGAGTCTTCAAATAATTTATCATTTAACTTATCAAACTTATTCATCATTTCATCAGTTGCATTATAAACTTTTACAATATTTTGACCAGAGAATACTTCTTCTATATGTCCATTAACTTCACCCAATTCATTTTGAACACTTGTAAAATATTTTTGACTTTTCTTAACTATAACAATCATTAAAGAAAACCCAATTATACTAGATAATATTGCAGTAATAGCAAGTATTCCATTTGTATAAAACATCATTACTATTGAACCTAAAAAGGTTGTTAATGCACTTATTAATGTTACTAAACTTTGGTTTAAATTATGTCCCAAAGTATCAACATCATTAGTTACTCTTGATAATATGTCTCCAATAGTTGTAGAGTCAAAATAGGAAAGTGGTAATTTATTAATTTTATTAGATATATTACTTCTTAAATCTTTTGAAAATTTATTTGTAACACTAGCCATTATTAAACCTTGAATATAATTAAATATAAAACTTAATATATAAATAATTAATAACACAGTTGCTATTTTATTAATTTTATTTATATCTATTTTAGTCATAAGACCTAATGTAATAATATTAGTTATTTCCTTTAATTTATCAGGCCCTATAATTGTTAGTATACTTGATAACATTGATAATACTAAAGAAATAATTACTAAATGAGTATATTTTTTATTAAGAGATAATGCTTTAATTAAATAACCTTTAAAATCAGATGTTTTTTCTATATTCATTCTATTATGCATTTTCTAGTTCCTCCTTTGATAATTGAGATTCAGCTATTTCTTTATAAACTTTACAAGTTTTAAGTAACTCTTTATGTGAACCAATTCCAACTAAAATACCATTATCAAGTACAAGAATTTTATCTGCATCTTTAATTGTTCCAATTCTACTAGAAACAATAAATTTAGTAGAGTTTTTAGTATACTTATTTAATTTTTTTCTAAGATTATAATCTGTTTTATAATCAAGAGCCGAAAAAGAATCATCAAAAATATAAATTTCAGGATTACGAGCTATTGCTCTTGCAATTGAAAGTCTTTGTTTTTGTCCACCAGATACATTAGTACCACCTTGAGAAAGATCTGAGTTTATTCCTTTATCCATCTTGTTAACAAAAGATTCAGCTTGAGCAATATTCAAAGATTCATTAATAACATCTTTATTAACTTTTTTATTATTTATTTTACCTAAACTAATGTTATCTCTAACACTTCCTTTAAACAAAATAGCTTTTTGAGAAATATAGCCAAGTTTATTATAAAGATACTCTAATTTCATATCCTTAATATCAATACCATCTACTAGTATTTTACCTTCAGTAGCATCATAAAATCTAGGTATTAAATTAACTAATGTAGATTTACCTGATCCAGTTGATCCTATGACTCCAATTACTTCTCCAGTATGCACTTTAAAACTTATATCTTTTAAAACATACTCTTCTGCATCAGGATATTTAAAACTAACATTTATAAATTCAACATCACCTTTTAAATTATTTCCCTTTGAAATAGTACCATCTTTTATTTTACTATTAGTATTTAATACTTCATTAATTCTAGATATTGATACAGAGGCTCTTGGATATATTATAAATATAGCCACTAATAGCATAAAAGATATTATAACTTGTACTGCATATGATGAAAACACTACCATGTCACTAAATATATTTATCTTATCCATTAATAAAGCTTTATTTATCATATAGGCACCAGTCCAATAAATAGCTAAAGATATTCCTGACATAATAGTTGACATAACCGGACTAACTATTGCCATTAATTTTTGTGTAAACATATGAGTTTTAGTTAAGTCATCATTAACATTTTCAAATTTGTTTAGTTGATAATCCTCTGCATTATATGCTCTTACTACTCTTATACCAGTTAAATTTTCTCTCGTTATTTTATTAATATCATCTGTTAATTTTTGAACTTTCTTGAATTTAGGAATTGCCACAAAAATTAATACAACACTCAATACTAAAATGATTAAAACTCCAATAATTGTTATTAAAGAAAATGTCCATTCTTTACCAATTATTTTCATTATTGCCATAGATGCCATTATAGGAGCTTTTGCAAACATTTGAATACCTAATATTAAAAACATTTTAACTTGTGTAATATCATTAGTAGTTCTTGTAATTAAACTACTGGTAGAAAATTTTTGTATTTCTTCCATACTAAAAGACTCGACTTTTTCAAACATATTTCTTCTTAATTTCTTTTCAAAAGAAGTTCCAACATAAGCCGCAAAGTAACCTACAAATATAGCTAGTATTAAACTTCCAAATGAACAAGCAAGCATCCACAATCCTTCTTTTAAAATATCATTTATATTTGCATTATTCATTTGAATTAATCTAGTTATATTAGACATATATTCTGGTATTTTTAAATCTAACCATACTTGTAAAACTATAAAAATTATAGAAATTATTATAAATAATACTTCTTTTTTTTGTAAATTTTTTAATATTTTAATCATATATTCTCCTTATAAGCCTTAATTTATTATACATTATTATATTTACAACAACAATAGTTTTATGATTATATTAGATTTTTGTATTATTGTGTTGTATAATAATATTTAAGGAGGAATTATGAGAAAAGTATTATTGACAATTTGTGCACTATTTTGCTTTATACCTTTTGTGAGTGCTAAAAAAGAACCAGTAAAAGTATATATATTTGAAGCAGGCGGTTGCCCTTATTGTGAAGCTGAAATAGAATATCTTAAAGGTTTGGATTCTTATGAAAAAGAATTTATTATTGTTCAAAAAGAAGCATATGTTGATCATGTTGATTGGGAAAATGGAAAGGATTTTGAACTTGCTAAAAAAGTTGCTGAAGCATTTAAAGCAGCTGGTTTCCAAGATGCAACTTATCAAGCTACACCATTTGTTGTTATAAGTGATATATATGCAGCCGCTTCATATAATACAAATCTTGAAGATACAATTAGTGAAGCATATAAAAAAGGTGATAAAGACGTTGTTTCATGCATTGAAAAAGGTAAAACAAACTGCATAAAAAAATCTAACAATATTGACTTAAATAATTCAACTATTATAATAATTATATGCACTTTATCATTATGTTGCTTATATTTAATTAAATCAAATAAAGATACTAAAAAAATAATTGAAGAAATTCAAAAATCTAATAAAAAGAAATAGCATTACAAATGAAGTTGTAAGATAAAAGTAGACAGAAAAAGAACTGTTTACTTTTTTTGATA
>CAMVPB010000010.1 GCA_947169285.1 uncultured bacterium
AACAAGTACCGTGAGGGAAAGGTGAAAAGAACCCCGGGAGGGGAGTGAAATAGAATACTGAAACCATGTGCTTACAAAAAGTTCGAGCCCGTTAATGGGTGAGAGCGTGCCTTTTGCAGAATGAACCGGCGAGTTATGGTATCGTGCAAGGTTAAGTAGAAGATATGGAGCCGAAGCGAAAGCGAGTCTTAATAGGGCGACAAGTACGATGCTGTAGACCCGAAACCGAGTGATCTATCCATGAACAGGTTGAAGTTGGGGTGAAACCCAATGGAGGACCGAACTCACGTATATTGCAAAATGCGGAGATGATTTGTGGATAGCGGAGAAATTCCAATCGAACTCGGAGATAGCTGGTTCTCCCCGAAATAGGTTTAGGCCTAGCCTTCTAATGAGCACCCCGGAGGTAGAGCACTGAATATGGAAGGGCCGCGTCTAGCGGTACTAACTGTAATCAAACTCCGAATGCTGGGGATGTATTTAGAGGAGTCAGTGTATGGGTGATAACGTCCATACGCAAGAGGAAATGAATCCAGACCGTCAGTTAAGGTCCCAAAGTTTATGCTAAGTGGAAAATGATGTGAAATTGCTTGAACAGCTAGGAGGTTGGCTTAGAAGCAGCCATCCTTTAAAGAGTGCGTAATAGCTCACTAGTCGAGTGGTTTTGCGCAGAACATGTACCGGGGCTAAGCATAACACCGAAGCTACGGATTCAATACTTTGTATTGTCTGGTAGGGGAGCGTTCCAAGGGCGTTGAAGGTAGATCGTGAGGACTACTGGAGCGTTTGGAAGTGAGAATGCCGGTGTGAGTAACGTAAGGAGGGTGAGAATCCCTCCCACTGATTGACTAAGGGTTCCTGGGTCAAGTTCGTCTACCCAGGGTAAGTCAGGACCTAAGGCCAGGCTGAAAAGCGTAGCCGATGGACAACGGGTTTATATTCCCGTACCACCTATATGACTGATGGAGCGACGGAGAAAGCTAAAAAGAGCCAATTATTGGATTTTGGTCTAAGCACAAAGACAAGTGTATGAGTAAATCTGTATACTGTGTAAGTTGAAGTGTGATGGGGACGAAGTCTACGGACTTCTAACTCTTTTGAAGCTATGCTTCCAAGAAAAACTTCTAGGGCTAATCATATAGGTGCCTGTACTCAGAACCGACACAGGTGGTCAAGGAGAGAATCCTAAGGTGAGCGAGATAACTATGGTTAAGGAACTCGGCAAAATAACCCCGTAACTTCGGAATAAGGGGAGGTGTAGCGATACACCCGCAGCGAATAGGTCCAGGCAACTGTTTAACAAAAACACAGGTCTCTGCTAAAGCGTAAGCTGATGTATAGGGGCTGACGCCTGCCCAGTGCTGGAAGGTTAAGGCAAGAAGTTAGTTTGACGCAAGTCGATAAAACAAAGCTTCGAACTGAAGCCCCAGTGAACGGCGGCCGTAACTATAACGGTCCTAAGGTAGCGAAATTCCTTGTCAGGTAAGTTCTGACCCGCACGAAAGGCGTAATGATCTGGATACTGTCTCAACCATAGACTCGGTGAAATCTTAATACCTGTGAAAATGCAGGTTACCCGCGACTGGACAAAAAGACCCCATGGAGCTTTACTGCAGCTTGATATTGAAATCAGGTGTATGATGTAGAGGATAGGTGGGAGACTTTGATACTGAGGCGCCAGCTTCAGTGGAGTCAACCTTGGAATACCACCCTTCATTCATTTGATTTCTAACTTGCGCCCATTATCTGGGTGGAGGACAGTGTCTGGTGGGCAGTTTGACTGGGGCGGTCGCCTCCCAAAGAGTAACGGAGGCGCCCAAAGGTTCCCTCAGAATGGTTGGAAATCATTCGAAGAGTGTAATGGCAAAAGGGAGCTTAACTGCGAGACCTACAAGTCAAGCAGATGCGAAAGCAGGGCATAGTGATCTTGCGATTCCAAATGGAAGGGTCGTTGCTTAACGGATAAAAGTTACCCTGGGGATAACAGGCTGATCCCACCCAATAGTTCATATAGACGGTGGGGTTTGGCACCTCGATGTCGGCTCGTCGTATCCTGGAGGTGTAGTCGCTTCCAAGGGTTGGGCTGTTCGCCCATTAAAACGGCACGCGAGCTGGGTTCAGAACGTCGTGAGACAGTTCGGTCTCTATCCGTCGTGGGCGTTGGAAAATTGAGGAGATCTTTCCCTAGTACGAGAGGACCAGGAAGGACGCACCTATGGTGTATCTGTTGTCACGCCAGTGGCAGTGCAGAGTAGCTATGTGCGGAAGGGATAACCGCTGAAAGCATCTAAGCGGGAAGCCCTCTCCAAGATGAGTTTTCCCTATCTTTAAGATATAAGAATCCTTGTAGACTACAAGGTTGATAGGCTAGAGGTGGAAGAATAGTGATATTTTGAGCTGACTAGTACTAATAATTCGACAATTTAATCTTATTTTAATTTGATAGTTATTACATTATCTTGTTTTGAGAGAATGATTATTGTATAATATATTTTGATTGGTGACGATAGCAAAGTGGACACACCTCTTCCCATCCCGAACAGAGAAGTTAAGCACTTTAACGGCGAAAATAGTGTAAGCGAAGATAGCAAGTTGCCAGTCTTTTTTTTTGATTTAAAATTTTTATTTACTTTTCATAAAAATTGTGGTGTAATAAATATTAAGTATTACGGAGGGTTTTGTGAAAATAAATGAAGATAACATATTAAACGATATGGGGGAAGTTTGCTCATTAACATATAACCCAACTTATTCAAAAAATAAGTTATTTAATGATGATGTGGCAAGATTAAATCATTTATACCTTGTCACATATGGCAAGTTTTTTGAATTATATGATTATTTTAACCCATATTATGATAAATTTTTTTGTCGAGATTATGAGAAGGATTTTACTGAATATACATATTTGATAAGTAAATACCAAAAATATTATTTAGAGATGTCAAAAAATTACTTAAAGATTCTTGAAAACAATAATTTTTTTTATACCTATTTTAACTGTAAAAGAACTTATAGTGACCTTAAAATGAAAGAGTTATTATTAGACTTTTTCAATGATGAGGGGACCGATAAGTTAAAAATAGTTAAATCTATGTTTGATGAAGAAAGAGTAAGTACTTCATCACTAGAAAACTTGGATTATGTTGGATTTTGTACTATAACTGACACAAATATAAAACCATATGTTGTTGTTGATGGTATTCAAGATAAGAACACATTATTTCAATTAGTAGATTTTGCTCACGAATTTGGCCATGCAATTGAAGCTAGCTATATGCAAAATAGATATAATGAATTTTATAAATTAAGAAATTTACCTTTTAGTGAAGTAGCTTCTATGTTTTATGAATTAGAATTTTTAAGATACATGCAAAGAAATAGAATTAATATTAAAGATACTATTAATGCAATTAATGATTTTCATTCTTTTACTTCTTCATTTTTAGAGGGGTTAGTGTATAGTGATACTAAAGAAATAGTAGAAGATGACGAAAAATTTATTTCTTCAAGTGATGATTTTTATGTTAATGAAGAAAGGGATATTATAAGGCCATTTAAAAAAGAAAGTGATAAAGATGGTTTAGAATATTGGCTGGAGTTTGAATTCTATAGACCTTTGATTTATGGATTAGGTTCTTATTTAGCACTTCATTTATCTGAATTAAAAAAACAAGATCCTAAAGAATTTAATAAAGCTTGGAATTATTATCTATCTACTAGAACCCTTATGAGTTATGAAGAGATATTTAATTTATTTGGTTTAAATGTTGATGAATTTGTATCAGGTAAACTAATTGAACCAACAATAAAGCAAGATTTAGAAAATTATAGAAAGCAATTGATAAGAAAAAATGATTATAAAGGATAATTTAAATACTAAAAATATAAAATTATTAATATATGATGTAGATGGCACTTTAGTGTATTTTAAAACATTATTTTATTTATTAAAAGAATCTTTTGAAATTCATGGAATACCATTTAAAAAAGAATACTTTGATGAATATGTTTTAGCTGTTTCAACATCTTTAAATGAAAATAGAACTGATTTTGGTCATAGAAGTCTGTCTAACTCTTTTGATGAAAACTTTGAAATAATAAAGAAGTATAATCTAAGTGGTAAAGACTATTTAAAAACTCTTTTAGATTTAGAATATAAATATACACAAGTGTTTAAAGGAGTTAATAATACTTTAAGTTATTTATACAAAGAATATCCTCAAGTAATATCTACAAATTGGTTCGAAGAATCGCAAAAGGCAAAAATAAATAAATATGATCTATTAAAATACTTTCAAAAAATATATAGTTGTGAATTATATTATCCAAAACCTAATAAAAAGCATTTTGAAAGAATATCTAATGACTACAATCTTTTACCAGAAGAATGTTTAATTATAGGAGATTCAATATCTGATGTAAAAGCATCAATCTATGGATATAACACATTATTGGTAGATTATAATAGCAAAAAAGAAAATATATATGATTTATCTACATATGTAGTAAATGATTTTAGAGATATTAAAAAAGTATTAACAAGAAAATAATTTCTTGTTTTTTATTTTACATTTTATGGAACAATTGTTTGCTTTTACGTATAATGAGTGGTAGAATAATTATAAGAGGTAATTATGGAATTAAAAGATAAATTAGAAATACTATCAGATGCCGCTAAATATGATGCTTCTTGCAGTTCAAGTGGATCTAATAGAAATAATAAACAAGGTGGCATTGGTAATGCCCATTATAGTGGTATATGTCATAGTTTTACTTCTGATGGAAGATGTGTTTCACTTCTTAAAATACTTTTAACTAATTCATGTATTTATGATTGTAAATATTGTATTAACAGAAAAAGTAATGATGTAAAAAGAGCAATGTTTACACCAGAGGAAATTGCTAATATAACAATTAATTTTTATAGAAGAAATTATATTGAAGGATTATTTTTATCATCCGCTATTATTAAAAGTCCTAATTATACTATGGAACTTTTGTATCAAACGTTATATTTACTTAGAACTAAATATAAATTTAATGGATATATTCATGTAAAAGCAATACCTGGTTCCGATGAAAATTTAATTAAAAAAGTAGGTGCTTTAGCTGATAGAATAAGTACTAATGTAGAACTTCCTTCTAATGAATCATTAAAGCTATTGGCACCTGATAAAAAAGAAGACAAGATTAAAAATACTATGTCTACTATAAAAAGTATTAGAAGTAAAAGTATTGTACCTGCTGGTCAAACAACTCAACTTATAATCGGAGCTACTAAAGATAGTGATTATAGTATTATGAAATTATCTGAAAATTTATATAATGATTCTAAACTTAAAAGAGTATACTATTCTGCTTATGTACCAGTTAATAAAGATAATGTTTTACCAATGATTAAAGAAGTGCCTTTAAAACGTGAAAATAGGCTTTATCAGGCTGATTGGTTACTTAGGTATTATAATTTCAAGGTAGATGATATTTTAACTCAAGAAAGCCCTAATTTTAATCTTTTATTAGATCCTAAAGCTGATTATGCTCTTAAACATATAAATTTATATCCAGTAGAAGTTAATACAGCATCTTATAATACTCTTTTGAAAGTTCCTGGTATTGGAGTTACTTCTGCTAAAAGAATAATTAGTTCTAGAAGGTTTACTAAAATAAATTTTGATATTTTAAAAAAATTAGGTGTTGTTTTAAAAAGAGCTAAATATTTTATAACTTGTGATGGAAAGTATTATGCTAGTAGTTCTTTATTTAATAAGAGTTATATACAAAAGTTATTAGAAGAGCCTAAAGATATTAAAAAAGTAAGTTATAAACAATTAAATTTATTTGAGGAGTAATTATGAATAATAAAGTTTATATTTATGATGGGACTATTGAAGGATTATTTACAGTTGTTTATAAATGTATGGTAGAAAAAACAATACCTTTAAACGTAATAAAAGATATTTATAAACCTAGTTTGTTTGAAGAATATATAAATGTAGATACTGATTATGATTTATCTAATAAGATATTTAAATCTATTCCTAAAAGAATGGGTGATTTAACTTTATATAATGTTTATAATGCCTTTTTAGTTAATAAAAATGATAAAGAAATTAATATAGTTAATTATTTAATAAATGGATATAAATATGGCAAGAATATAAATAGAATAAAAGATATTGATTCAGTTATAAAAGTTCAAAAATATTCAAATATGGTAAGAAGAGAAGCGCATAAATTAAAAGGATTTGTTAGATTTGAAGATTTTAATAATATTTTATATTCTAAGTTATCTCCAGAACACGATGTTTTAGAATTATTAGTACCTCATTTTAAAAATAGACTTAGTAATGAAACTTGGATTATAGAAGATATTAAAAGAAAAAAAGCAGTATTTTATAAAAATAATGAATATAAATTAATTTCGACAATTAACTTAAATTTAGATAGATTTAAATCAAATGATAAAGAATATAAAGATTTATGGAAATCGTTTATTAAAAGTGTAACTATTAATGAAAGAAAGAATTTAAGATGTCAAATGAATTTTATGCCTAAAAAGTATTGGAAATATATGACTGAGATGGAGGATAATAATGAATAAAGAAATAATAAGTGGTAAAGAAGCACAAGAATTAATAAAAAATACAGTTATAAAATTATGTGATTACGTTGGTATGACTTTAGGACCCAAAGGATATAATGCAATTATAGATACTGACTATACTGAACCTTTTATAACAAATGATGGCGTTACAATTGCAAAGAATTTGGAGTTTAGTCCAAAAGAAGAAGTAATAGCTAAAATTATAAAGGAAGCATCTATTAAAACAAATGATAAAGTTGGTGATGGTACAACTACTTCTTTAATATTATTAAAATCAATGTACCAAGAATGCTTAAAATATATAGAAAAAGGTATAAGTCCATATATTATTAAAGAAAAATTATCTATTTTAATAAATGAAATATGTAATAAATTAATTAATAGTAGTAAAAAGCCTAGCATAAAAGATATAGAAAGTATTGCTACAAATTCTTGTGGTAATAAAGAATATGGTAAATTAATTTCTAGTTTGTTTAAAAAGAATAAATTAATAAATAAAATTATTATAGAAGAAATAGATAAAGATGAGACTTGCATAAGTAATATTGATGGCTATTTTATTGAAAATGGTGTAGTTTCTTCTTATATGATTAAAGATAGGTTAGAAAATGAGACAATATTAAATCCATATTTTTTAGTAACAGATTATAAAATAGAGTATATTGATCAAATAAAAAATATCATTGATATTTTGAAAAATAAATCACTAGTAATAATTGCAGATTCATTTAATGAAGAAGTTATAGAGTATTTATCATCATTAAAATCAAATAATATAATTAATGTCATAGGAATAGAAGCTCCTAATTACTCTGAGAATAAAATAGATATATTAGAAGATATTTGTATTTATACAAATGCTAAGCTTATTTCTTCTAAGAAAGGTAATGTGTTAGAAGAAGTAAATATTAATGATTTAGGAGTATCTAATAGTATTAATATTAATAGAAATAATTCGGTAATTAAAAATGATATAAATGATAATATAAAAAAAAGAATTAAATATCTAAAAAAATTAATTATTAACGAAACAGATGATTTTAAAAAAGACATATTAGAATCAAGATTATCTTATTTATCAGGTTCTACATCTATTATATATGTTGGGGCTAAAACCAAGTCTGAAATGATATTAAATAAAATGAGAATAGAAGATGCGGTTAATGCATGTAAGTCTGTAATAAAGTATGGATATTCTCTTGGTGGTGGAAAAACTTTATATAATATGAGTAAAATATTAAATTCCAATAATATGGAAAATAATATTATGAAAGAAGTATTAGAATCACCTATAAAAAAGATTATTATTAATAGTGGTGGAGATGTAAAAGAAATTCTTTCAAAACTAGATAATGAATCTTTAAATACTGGTTATGATGCTTATAATAATAAAATAGTTGATTTAATAGAAATGGGTATTATTGATCCTACTTATGTATTAATTGAATCTATTAAAAATGCTTTTTCTATATCAAGTATACTTTTAACAACCTACTTAATTATTGTTAGTCTTAATAAAAAAGAAGATAAAAATATAACTGAAGTTTTGTAACACAAAAAAAAGGAATTAAAATGTTTCATTAATTCCCTTTTTTTCAAAGTAATAATATAATTTTGGTAAAGAAATTATAAAAATACTGAGTTTAAACTAATATAATACGGTATATAGTTTTACATATTCCCAATATTTAGGAGAACATTATTTAATTATTATTTGAATAAAAGTTAATAATTAATAAAGAATATTAAGTATTAAAATTTAAGAAATATAATTAGTAATATTCAATAAATAAAATATTGATATTTTGTAGAACATCAACACTAGGTTTTACCGGGCCTAGTTTGTATTATCTCATTACTATGAGTATCTCTCTCATTTACTTTTTTGAAGTAAATATCCTATTAGATAATGAGTTAATAAAATAATAGATGTGTGTTTTTAAAAACAAATATTATTTTTATTAGTTCTAGCATATAGATATTTTTTAATTTAATACTGTAGTATTAAATATATTATATATTTATAGCATCTAGGATGATTAAAATATATCATGATTTTTTGTCATTGTCAACACATTTAATTAATATTTTATTTGATAAATAGTATTAAATGTATTATAATTTACTTATGTTTAAAGGGAAGTGAATTATATGTATAAACACACTGAAATAGAAAAAAAATGGCAAGAGTATTGGGAAGAAAAAAAGATATTTAAAACTGATACAAAAGATTTTTCAAAACCTAAATTTTATTGTCTTGATATGTTTCCTTATCCATCAGGAGTAGGACTTCATGCTGGACATCCAGAAGGGTATACTGCAAGTGATATTGTATCACGTATGAAAAGAATGCAAGGATATAATGTACTTCATCCAATGGGATTTGATTCTTTTGGATTACCTGCAGAACAATTTGCTATTTCAACAGGTAATCATCCTGCAATATTTACAAATCAAAATATTAAAACATTTACTTCTCAATTAAAATCATTAGGTTTTAGTTATGATTGGGATAGATGTGTATCTACTTCTGATCCTAAATTTTATAAATGGACTGAATGGATTTTTAAAGAGTTATTTAATAGTGGATATGCTAAATATATAGATATGCCTGTTAATTGGTGCGAAGAACTTGGAACAGTACTAGCTAATGACGAAGTAATTGATGGTAAGAGTGAAAGAGGAGGTTATCCAGTAATTCGTAAAAATATGAAACAATGGGTAATAGATATTCCAGCTTTTGCTGAAAGATTACTTGAAGGATTAAATGAAGTTGATTGGCCAGAATCTACTAAAGAAATTCAAAGAAATTGGATAGGTAAAAGTATTGGTGCTGAAGTTAATTTTAAAGTAGATAATACTGATTATACATTTACAGTATTTACAACTAGATGTGATACTTTATTTGGAGCTACTTATTGTGTTCTTTCACCAGAACATAAATTGGTTGACATTATAACAACTCCTGATAAAAAAGAAGAAGTAGATACTTATAAGAAAGAATGTGCCACTAAGTCTGATTTAGAGAGAACTGAGCTTAATAAAGATAAAACAGGTGTATTTACAGGGGCTTATGCTATTAATCCAGTTAACAATAAAAGAATTCCTATTTGGATTAGTGATTATGTACTTTCTACTTATGGAACAGGTGCTATCATGGCAGTTCCAGCTCATGATGAAAGAGATTATGCATTTGCTAAAAAGTTTAATTTAGAAATAATCCCAGTATTAGATGGTGGAGATGTTTCTAAAGAGGCATACGTTGGTGATGGATTACACATAAATTCTGATTTCTTAAATGGATTAAATAAAGAAGATGCAATTAATAAAATGTTAGAATTTCTAGAATCAAATAAATTAGGTTCTAAAAAAATAAATTATAAATTAAGAGAATGGATATTTGCTAGACAAAGATATTGGGGAGAGCCAATTCCAATTATACATCTTGAAGATGGAAGAGATATTGCTCTTGCAGATGAAGATTTACCGTTAGTATTACCTGAATTAGAAGACTACAAACCAGCAGGTGGCGCTAGTCCGCTTGATAAAGCAACAGATTGGGTAAATGTAAATATTGATGGAGTTAAAGGAAAAAGAGAGACATCAACAATGCCTGGTTCAGCAGGGTCATCATGGTATTTTTTAAGATATATTGATCCATTTAATGATAAAGAACTTGCGGATAAAGAATTACTTAAACATTGGATGCCAGTAGACTTATATATTGGTGGTCCAGAGCATGCGGTAGGGCATTTATTATATGCAAGAATGTGGAATAAATTTTTATACGACAAAGGTATTTCTCCAGTAGAAGAACCATTTAAAAAATTAGTCCATCAAGGTATGATTTTAGGTTCTAATGGAATTAAAATGGGTAAAAGATTTCCAGAATATGTTGTAAATCCAACTGATATTGTTAATAAATATGGAGCAGATACTCTTAGAATATATGAAATGTTTATGGGACCACTTGAAGCAGATAAACCGTGGAATAATGATGCAGTTGAAGGCTCTAGAAGATTCTTAGATAGAATATGGAGACTTTATACTGAAGAAAATAAAATATCAAATAGTGATAATAAAAATTTAGAGAAAATATATAATCAAACTGTTAAAAAAGTTACTGAAGATTTCGAATCACTTAACTTTAATACTGCTATTAGTCAAATGATGATATTTATAAATGCAGTTTATAAAGAAAGTAGTTTTCCTAATGAATATGCAGAAGGATTTATTAAATTATTAAATCCAATATGTCCACATATGACTGAAGAATTATGGCATAATGCATTAAATAAAGAAGAAGAATTATCTTATTCTTCTTGGCCAAAATATGATTCATCTAAATTAGAAGAAGATACATATGAATTAGTTGTTCAAGTTAATGGTAAAATTAGAGGAAAAATTGATGTAAATAAAGGAACAAATGAAGAAGAATTAAAGTCTATTGCTCTTAATATAGATAATGTTAAAAACTTTATTGGTTCTTCAGAAATTAAAAAAATAATAGTTATTAAAGATAAAATAGTAAACATTGTTATATAAGAGGTATTTATGTTAATAAGTAATGAATGGAAAGACTATAAGTGTTTAGATAGTGGTAATGGTGAAAAATTAGAATCATGGAATGGAATAATAGTTAGAAGACCAGATCCACAAGCTATGTGGGATGTAGAAAACTATTCAGAATGGAATAAAGCTTCTGCATTTTATCATAGGAGTGAAAAAGGTGGAGGACACTGGGAATATAAATCAAAAGTTCCTGATTCTTGGACTGTAACTTATAAACATTTAACTTTTAAAGTATCTCTTACTAATTTTAAACATACTGGGTTATTTCCTGAACAAGCAGCTAATTGGGATTTTATGATGGATAAGATTATAAAAGCTAATAGGCCTATAAAAGTATTAAATCTATTCGCATATACTGGTGCTGCTTCAATGGCTTGTTCTTCAGTAGGGGCAGAAGTTACTCAAGTAGATGCTTCAAAAGGAATGACTGAGTGGGCAAAAGAGAATATGAAATTATGTGGTCTTGAGAATAATAAAATAAGATTTATAGTAGATGATGTATTAAAATTTGTTGAAAGAGAAGAAAGACGTGGAAATAAATATGATGCTATTGTAATGGATCCACCTAGTTATGGAAGAGGCCCTAATGGAGAAATGTGGAAATTTGAAAAGAATTTATACACATTAATTGATGCTTGTATAAAAATACTTTCTGATAAACCGTTATTCTTTTTAATAAACTCATATACAACTGGTATCTCTTCAACAGTATTAAATAATATATTGAAAACTACAATGTTAAAAAAATACCCAAATGGATTTATCGAATCAGGTGAAATTGGTTTACCAGTTTCAAGAGATGATTTAGTTTTGCCTTGTGGTATATATGGAAAATGGGTATCAAATGATTAATATTATATATGAAGATAATCATTTATTAGTTGTAGAAAAGCCAATAAATATTCCAGTACAAGAAGACAATTCTAAAGATAAAGATTTACTTACAATGTTAAAAGAATACATAAAAGAAAAATATAATAAACCTGGAAATGTTTATTTAGGATTAGTTCATAGATTAGATAGACCAACTGGTGGAATAATGGTATTTGCAAAAACTAGTAAATGTGCATCAAGACTTTCAGAACAAATAAGAACTAATCAAATGAAAAAAGAATATCATGCAGTTATTTGTGGTATTCTTAAAACTAAAGAAGGCAAATTAGAAGATTATTTATTAAAGGATGAAAAAACTAATATAGTAACTGTTAATAAATCTGGTAAATATTCATCTCTTACTTATAAAGTAATAAAAGAAATTAATAATTATTCTTTAGTTAAAATAAACTTAGAGACTGGCAGGTCTCATCAAATAAGAGTACAATTTTCTTCAAGAGGATATCCTTTATATGGAGATCACAAATATAATAAGAATGTTAAAGATAATGAACAGCTTGCTTTATATGAAACATCTATATCTTTTTATCATCCTATAACTAAAGAATTATTGACATTCAATTTGGAATTACCTAATAAAGATATATGGGGAATATTTTAATGTAAACTATCGTAAAATTATATTAGATATAATAATATTTGTGGTATACTTGATATAAGGGAGGGTAGTTATGTCAAGATTAGAAGATGAAGAATTTACGCTTCCAGAGGTAGCTTATTTATGCGGGCTATCTATGCAAGAAGCAATTGAAGAAGTATGTGACTGTGATGATACATATGGTTATGTTTGTGAGTATCACAAAGACAATCAAGTTAAACATACATTAAGAGAATGGCAAGAATTAACAACTTTGGGAGATGAAAATGGAATGTACCATTATACAAGGTTTCTTCCAATAAATGAAATTGGTGAGACTTTACCAATGACGAAGAAAAAAACTAAAAACCAATAAGTTAAACTTATTGGTTTTATAATATATCAGTTTCAAATCCAATTCTTTCTGATTCTATATATATTGGTCTATTTTTAACTTCTAAATATGTTTTAGCTAAATATTCTCCAAGTATTCCAATACTTAATAAAATACATCCTCCAATAAACAAAATTAAACATATTATTGAAGCATACCCAGGAACATCTTTACCTTTTATTAAAGTTTTAATTAATATAACAATTAAATATATAAATGCAGATGTACTTGATAATAATCCTAAATATACTGAAAATTTTAATGGTGAAGTAGAGAAACCTACAAATCCATCAATTGCATAATTTAATAACTTAAAGAAATTCCATTTAGATTTACCTTTTTTTCTTTCTTTAACAACATAAGGTAAATATAAAGTATTAAATCCTACCCAAGAAAATATTCCTTTAGAAAACCTATTTTTTTCACTTAATGATAAAATACTTTCAACAACTTTCTTTCTAAACATTCTAAAGTCAGAAGCTCCATTTACAAAGTTAGTCTTTGATATTTTGTTTATAAATTTATAGAATAATTTTTGAAAGAATCTATTCTTTTTTTGTGCTTGAATCATGCATATAGAATCGATATCATTGTTTTTGTCTAACTTATTTAGCATATCTAATAGGTAATTAGGATCTTGTTGAAGATCAGCATCTATAATTGCAGTATATTCCGCATTAGAGTTTTTAAGTCCTGCATATATTGCAGATTCTTTGCCAAAATTTCTTGAAAAACTTACAACTCTAACTCTTTTTTTATCAAATTTATATAAATCTTTCAAAACTTTTAATGAATTATCTGATGATCCATCATTAATAAATATAATTCTATATTCAATATTTTCTAAAGTCTTTTTTACTTCATTATAAAAATCAGCCAAATTTTCTTCTTCATTATATAAAGGAACTATTATATCTAATTTCATAACCTACCTCTTAACAAAATTATTTTCTAATTTTCTTGTATATTTTATTATCTTCACCAACAAATTCAAAATCATTACTTATATTTTTAATATTTGAAATAGATTCATTTGTATTTTTAGAATTATTAGAAATATAAATTAGTATTTCTTTTAATTCTTCTGTATTATTAACTACTACATCTTCTGGATTAACTTTAGTGAATATAAAATGTTTTCCATCGCTTTTGTCAAAATAGCAAACTTTATTATTATCTTTTCCTAAACTATTAATAACTTCATAAGTAGCATTAATTTTATCTGGTTCATTAATACAAAAGTATTCCCAAGTATTTACTTTACCAACACAAATTTTAAATAGTTTTTTACAATATTTGCCTTCATTTGTTTCATGATATTCAAATAAATCTAAAAGAACAATATCTTCTGGAATAATAAAATTCTCATCTTTTATTGGAAATTCCAAATTAAAATCTAATAATTTACCTTTTTTATTAACAACGTTAACTATTTTTAATGTAACTCTTTCATCTTTAAACATATTTACCACCTTAAATAAATTATAACATTTTACATTAGCTTATGTAAAATATTATTAAAAAGATTGTTTTTAAAACTTATAAATTATAAACTATATATTAGAGACAATATATTATGGAGAAAATATGAGTATTAAGGAAGCAAAGGCAAAAAGGTTACAAGAAAAGTTTGAAAGTTATATGCAAGATTTTGCAAATAAAATGAATGTAACTGTAGAAGAAATAATCATAAAATATGCTGGAAAAGATGGTACAAAAGAAACAATGTATAATACGGATATAGTTCTAGGGTTTCTAGCGGATTATTATGGGTATTATGAGCATATATATAATTTATTAAACACTGATGATGAAGCCCAAATTAATGACTTAAAGAAGAAAATTAATGAGCTAGATGAAGAGTATATAATATTTGAGGAATTAATATATGGTATATCTGAAAAGATATCTATTGAAAAAAAAGAAGGGCAAATATCTACTCTTAAACCTCAAGAAATAAAAGACGGAATAAAGGAAAAGAAAGAACAAATTTCAATTGATAAGATGAAAGAAATGTCAAGGTGGATAAGAAGCTCGTATTATGATTATCTTGAAAAATACAGAAATAAAGAAATAACTTTATGCTTACCAGAAAAAAGACACATATCATTTAAAATAGAAGATGATAACCTCCCACATTTATTAGGAATACCTAATGTTGGAAATGGTTCTTTTAAAAAAATGAAATTAATTTATGAAATGTCTGATCCGAGTTTATCAAGTGCAGATGTTGAAGCAAAAACTAAAAAGGAAAGTGGTACGTTGTCTTTTGCAAAAGTAAAATACAAAAATTTTATGTTTCAGAATTATAGATTAATAGATTCGCCAAAGCCTTTAATAGTCCATTATGATGTTATTCCTAACGCAAATAAACAAAATGATTGTGATGCTTATATTATTACAGAATCAAAAAATAAAGAATATAATAGAGCTTGTCTTGGATTAACTTATACTAAGAAAAATAATAGAACTATGAATTGTGCTGTAAAAAGTATATTTGCTGATAAAAAAATAGCTGAATTTATGTGTGAAGCAACTAAAACATCTAATATTACTTCAATATTTAGTAATCCTAAAAACAATCCACATCAGAGACAACTAATTGGAATTTTTTCAGCAGCAGAACAATTTAAAATGATTCAAGATTTGTTAGAAGAAGATGTAGATGAAGGAAGAAAACTATATAATTCGTTACTTCCATACTTTAAAAGACTTTATACTAACATAGAAAGAGTTGAACTAAAAATCAATAATATAAGAAGTATTAAAAATGATTTAGAAAACTCTAGAAGCATTTAAAAATAAAATCAAGAGTTATAAAAACTAAGTTAAAAATATATAAATAAGGAGTAAGTATGAATGAGTTTGATTATATAAAAAGTCCAGAAGAATTACTTATTTATATGGATAAGAATATTACTTATGGCTTTTTAGGTAAAAATGGTAAAAAGTATCTTGATGCAAATTCAAGCAATTGGTATGAAGAGTGTCTTGTTCAATGTGGAAAAGAAGTAATTAAATCTGGGATTGGTACATGTTATGATCAAACCGAATTAGAAAGATTATGGTTTGAAAAGAATAATTATATATTTAAAACAATATTTGCTTGGTTTGAAGTTGGAAGAGAAAATGGTTTTCCAACACACGCATTTTTAATATATAAAGATAATAATAAATGGTATTGGTTTGAACATGCATTTTTTGATTTAGAGGGCATACATGAATTCAATACTGAAAAAGAAGCAATAAATTATTTTAAAGAAAAGCATTTTGAATATGCTAAATCAAATTGCAGAGATTTATTAGATAGTGATAAAGATAAATTAGTTTTATATGAATATCCAAAACTAGAGAATAGTGTGGGAGTACAAGAATATTTTGATCATGTTACCAAAAGGCATTACAAAAATTAGATAAAAAAATAATTTTAAAAACTTGGTATTAATAAGCCAAGTTTTTTATATGAAAAAATATTCTAAAAAAAGGATAAAATGAGTAATATTTTATGAGGTGAGTAAAATAGAAAGTGGACTATCAGATAAAGAAGTAATAGAAGCTAGAAGAAAATATGGTAGTAATGTTTTAACTCATAAAAAGAAGAATACTTTTTTTAGTTTATTAATAGAGTCTTTAAATGATCCAATTATTAAAATTCTTTTAATTGCTTTAGTTATAAAAATAGTTTTTTTATTTAAAGATTCTAATGTATATGAAACTGTTGGTATAGTCATCGCTATTTTTTTGTCATCTTTTATATCAACTATATCAGAATATGGTAGTGAAAAAGCATTTGAGAAGTTAGAAAGTGAAGCTTCTAAAATAAGATGTAATGTTAAAAGAAATAATAAGTTACAAAGTATTAATATAGAAGATATTGTAGTTGGGGATATAGTTCATTTATCTAATGGAGATAAAATACCCGCAGATGGGATATTAATAAGTGGTAGTATTAGTGTTGATGAATCATCTTTAACAGGTGAAACTAAAGAGAAGAATAAAAATATAAATGATATTTTATATAAAGGGTCTATTGTTGTTAATAATAGTGGGATACTTAAAGTAACTCAAGTAGGGGATAAAACATTTTATGGTGGTATTGCTAGTGAAATACAAGAATATGCTCCAGAAAGTCCTTTAAAGTTAAGATTAAGAGGCCTTGCTAAAGTGATAAGTAAAATTGGGTATATTGGTTCTTTTTTAACTTTCTTTTCTTATTTAATAAATGTAATTATTATTAAAAATAATTTTGATATAAATAAAATAATAAACTTTGTAAGTAATCTAAGTATAATAATGCCTCATATTTTATATGCCCTAACAATGGCTGTTACTATTATAGTAGTTGCTGTTCCAGAAGGACTACCTATGATGATTACTTTAGTGTTATCTTCTAATATGAAAAGAATGCTTAAAAGTAATGTTTTAGTTAGAAAATTAGTGGGTATTGAAACTGCAGGTAGTCTAAATATTTTATTTACTGATAAAACTGGAACGTTAACAGAAGGTAAACTTAAATGTATTGGTTATATGAATTATGATGGATCTTACTATGAAAATATTAATAGTATTTTAAATAATAAATTAAAAGAATTAATAAATATTTCTTTATATTATAATAATGAATCTATAATAGAAGGCTCTAACATAATAGGAGGTAATTCAACTGATAAAGCAGTTATTGAATATGTTAAAAATTATAAAAATATATATGATGTAATAAAAAAAGAACATTTTGATAGTAAAATTAAATATTCAAGTGTAATAACAAGTTATGATAAGAATAAAACATTTATAAAAGGTGCTTATGAAACTTTAGTTAATAAATGTAAATACTATTATGATAGTGATAATGATAAAAAAGTATTAAATGATAAAATTAATTTAATAAATAGAATAAATGAGGATGCTAAAAAGGGTATTAGAATACTTGCATTAGTTATTAAAGAAAATAATGAATATAGTTTACTTGGATTTATGTATTTAAAAGATAAAGTAAGAATTGAAGCAATTGAAGGAATAAAATTAGTTAAAAGTGCAGGAATACAAACTATTATGATAACAGGAGATTCAGAGAATACTGCAAGAGGTGTAGCAGAAGAATTAAACATGATAGATAGTAATAGTATTATATTAACTTCTGAAGAGTTAAATAAAATGTCTGATGAAGAAGTAAAAATGATTATACCTAGACTTAGAGTAGTTGCTAGAAGTCTTCCCAAAGATAAGAGTAGATTAGTTACATTATCTCAAGAATTAGGACTTACTGTTGGTATGACAGGAGATGGAGTAAATGATGCTCCTGCTTTAAAAAAATCTAATGTTGGTTTTGCAATGGGAAGTGGAACAGAAGTTGCAAAAGAAGTATCAGATATAATAATACTTGATGATAATTTCTTATCTATATCAAATGCTATTTTATTTGGTAGAACTGTATTTAAAAGTATAAGAAAATTTATTATATTTCAGTTAACAATAAATTTTTGTGCAATGTCTTTAAGTATAATAGGACCATATTTTGGAATACTCTCTCCTATAACAGTAGTTCAAATGCTTTGGGTTAATATGGTTATGGATACGCTAGCAGCTCTTGCTTTTTCTTATGAACCACCACTAATAGAATATATGGAAGAAACACCTAAAAAGAAAGATGAAGCAATTATTAATAAACATATGTTAATTCAAATAATATTTGATAGTTTATATTGTACAATACTTTGTTTATTATTTTTAAAAAATCCTATAATAACTAGTTTATTTAGAATAGGAAGCAATAATAAATATTTAATGACTGCTTTCTTTGGACTTTTTATATTTTTAGCTATATTTAATTTATTTAATGCAAGAACTAGTAGAATAAATATACTAGCTAATATTCTTAAAAATAAAGTGTTTATATTTATAATACTTTTAATATCAATAGTCCAAATAATTTTAATATATTTTGGAGGAGAAATTTTTAGAACAACTGGACTTACTTTTATAGAGTTTAATATAGTAATATTTTTATCTTTCACAGTAATACCAATTGATATTATTAGAAAAATAATACTTAAAATAAAAGGAATTAAAACAATTATATAGTTAATACTAAATATAGGGTGAAATAAGTGAGAGTATTAATAACTGGAGGTTATAGTGGCATAGGTTTTGAGGTAGCTAAAAGAGTATCTTTATATCATAAAGTTTATATTGGTGTGCATAGAGATGATGAACTTAAATATGCAAGAGACAAAATAAAGGATTATAAAAATATAAAAGCTATAAAGTTAGATGTTACTGATGAAAAAGATATAAAAAAGATTAAAAAATATAGTTTTGATATAGTTGTTTTAAATGCCTCTATTGGAGTGGGTGGAAGTGTGTTAGATATACCAATTGAGAATATAAAAGAATGTTATGAAGTAAATGTATTTGGAACTATTAATATAATAAAATCAGTTATTAAAAACATGGTAGATAACGACTATGGAAGAATAATAGTTGTTTCTTCTTTAATAGGAGTTGTTCCTTTTAAATTTATGGGTATATATGGATCTACTAAATCATCTTTAATTAATTTATCAATTGCTTTAAAAAAAGAACTTAAACTTATTTCTAAAAATATAAAAATATCTTTAATAGAACCAGGTGCTTATAAAACTGGTTTTAATGATGTAATGCTTGAAAATAAATATAAATATTTAAGTAAAAGTATCTATTTTAAAAATAAAGAATATAGTATTAGAAAAAAAGAATCTAAATTGTTTAGATTCATTGAACAATATAATTTAAATTCTATTGTAAGTAAGATAGAAGACTCTATTATGTCTGATAATCCTAAATTTATTTATAGAGCACCTTTTATACAAGGGCTACTCAAAAAAATAGAAATCTTTCTTTTTTACTAACCTTCTAGTAAAAGAGTCTCTTATTAAATAGTGTCCTTTTTTGTTTATATCACTAGAATGTTCTCTTTCAAATTCATTTAAAACATCATCCATTCTAACTAATTGATCATAAGTTGGCATAAATCTTTGATCATTAACTTCAATTAATACTTTAGTAAGATATAAGAATTTATCTCTGTCATATCTTTCTACAACATGTAAATATGGATGTGCAGTATCGCCACAAAGTATAGCCCCATTTTCAATAGTTATTGGTCCACCATTTCTTTTAGCAACTCTCAAATGATGATAACTAAAAATATCCTTTTTCTCTTTTTCATAACCCATCCAGTCAGTATTCGTCATGTCCCACAATTCAATCATTTGATTTGTGATTTCTCTAGCACTTTCTTTTCCCATAACCCTACCTCTTAATTTTAATATAGCACTATTTTTTTAATAAATAAAGAAAAAAATTAAATAAAAAAGTGTTTTTAAATTTTTTTGACGATAATATATATAGAGGGTACACATAATTGTGTATTCTTTTTAAGTGTATTAAATAAAGGAGAAAAAGATAAAATGAACAAAATAAAAAAATATAATCAAAAAGTGTTTGAAGATATTAAGCATATAGATGAAGATGGTAATGAATATTGGTTAGCTCGTGAATTAATGCCATTACTTGAATATAATAAATGGGAAAATTTTGATAAAGTAATTCAAAAAGCAATTGTGGCATATAGAAATAGTAGTAATGAGAATTCATATTGGTTTCCCGAAGTCAGGAAGCCAATAATAACTGGTAAGGGCAAGAAAGAATTTATTAAAGATTATAAATTATCTAGATATATTTGTTATTTAATAGTTCAAAATGCTAATCCTAAAAAGAAAATGGTTGCTTTAGGCCAAACTTATTTTGCTATTCAAACAAGAAAGCAAGAGCTTTCTGAAAAAGAGTACAATGAACTTACTGAAGATGAAAAAAGACTATATCGAAGAAATCAAGCAAGAAGAGGTAATTTTAATTTAAATAAAATAGCTGTTAAAAGTGGAGTAAAAGATTTAGCTAGATTTCATAATGCAGGATACAAAGGACTTTATAATGGTGAAACAGCAGATGATATTTTTAAAAGAAAGAAACTTAGATATAGAGAAGATATATTAGATAATATGGGTAGTGAAGAACTTGCAGATAATATATTTAGAATTGCTCAAACAGATGCTAAATTAAAAAGAGATAATGTAGATAATGAATATACTGCAAATTCAGTTCACTATGAAGTAGGTAAAAAAGTAAGAAATACAATTAAAGAATTAGGAGGTACTATGCCAGAAGATTTACCAACTCCAAAAACAAGTTTAAAAGAATTAGAATAAAAGTAAGTATATATATTTTTATTTACGCCTTTTAAGTGTATAATAATTATAGGTGATTTTTATGGATCGTATAAATGAATTAGTTGAGCTTTTAAATAAATATAATTATGAATATTATGCTTTAGATAATCCAAGTGTATCTGATGCTGAATATGATAGATTAATGCAAGAGTTAATTGTTCTTGAAGAAAAATATCCAGAGTTTAAAAGAGAAGATTCTCCTACACAAAGAGTTGGTGGAATGGTTATAAGTGAGTTTAATAAGGTAACTCATAATGTTCCAATGCTTAGTTTAGGTAATGTTTTTAATGCTGAAGAAGTAGAAGAATTTGATAATAGAATTAGAAAAGTTATCGATAATCCAGAATATGTATGTGAACTTAAAATAGATGGACTTGCAGTTACTGTTGAATACAAAAATGGACTTCTTTATCAAGCGGCAACTAGAGGAGATGGAACTGTAGGAGAAGATATTACTCATAATGTTAAAACTATATCTTCTATTCCATTAAAATTAACTTCTCCTGAAGACATTGTTATTCGTGGAGAAATATTCATGAGTAAAAAAAGTTTTGAAACTTTAAATGCCAAAAGAGAATATGAAGGATTATCTTTATTTCAAAATCCAAGAAATGCAGCTGCTGGTAGTGTTAGACAATTAGATTCCAAAATTACTGCTAGCAGAAATTTAGATAATTTTATGTATCATTATCCATTGACACCTTTTAAAACTCATTATGAAAGCTTAGAACATATTAAAAAGTTAGGGTTTAAAGTAAATCCTAACACTAAGTTGTGTAAAAACATTGAAGAAGTAAAAAAGTTTATTGAGTATTGGACTAATGAAAGACCAAATTTACCTTATGAAATAGATGGAATTGTTATAAAACTTAATGATATAGAAGGGCAAAGAGAACTAGGGTTTACTGCTAAAGTTCCTAAATGGGCTACTGCTTATAAATTCCCACCTAAAGAAGTATTAACTAAAGTTAAAGATATAATATTTACAGTAGGTAGAACTGGTAATATTACTCCAAATGCAGTACTTGAACCAGTTAAGGTAGCGGGTTCCACTATATCTCGCGCAACTCTTCATAATGAAGATTATGTAATTAAAAAAGATATTAGAGTAGGAGATTATGTATACATTAGAAAAGCTGGAGATGTTATACCTGAAGTAGTGAGTGTAGAAAGGTCTAGAAGAGATAATACTACTGAATTTAAAATGATAGATAAATGCCCTATATGTGGAACTCTTTTACTAAAAAAAGAAGGAATTGTTGATATATTTTGTCCTAATGATAATTGCCCAGCTAGAAATATAGAAGGTTTGATTCATTTTGTAGAAAGAGATGCTATGAATATAGATGGATTAGGTGAAAGAATAATAGAAGACTTCTATAATATGGGATATATTAAAACATTTAAAGATATATACTATTTAAAAGATAAAAAAGAAGAATTAATGGAACTTGAAGGCTTTGGCAATAAAAGTGTTAATAAATTATTAGAAAGTATAGAAAATAGTAAATCTAATTCATTGGAAAGAGTTATTTATGCATTAGGTATTACTGGTATAGGAGCTAAAACTGCTAAAATATTATGTAAGAAATATAAAACAATGGATGAATTAATGAATGCTTCTTTTGAAGATTTGGTTAGTATTTATGATATTGGTGAAATACTAGCAAACAATATCATTTCTTTCTTTAAAGATGAGAATAACATTAAGGAAATAAATGAATTGAGATCTCTTGGTATTAACATGAAATATCTAGGTAAAGAAATAATTAAAAATGATTTAATAACTGATAAAGTTTTTGTAATAACTGGTTCTTTTGGCGAAATTAAAAGAGATCAAATAAAAGATAAGATAGAGTCAATGGGTGGTAGAACTAGTGAATCTGTATCTAAAAAAACAGATGTTGTTATAGTTGGTGAAAACCCAGGAAGCAAATATGATAAAGCAATAGAATATAATATTAATATATGGAAAGAAAAAGAAATGAAAGAGAATCTAAACTTATAAATAACTACTTGTGGAAAAAAATAACAAATTATAGTATAATTGGAATACCGGAGGAAGTATGAAAAAAATAAAAGAAAATAAAGTGTTATTAGTTTTAGCAATAATTTTGATTGTATGTTTTGCGCTAATACTATTTGTATTATTTAAATATTTTTATGTAGGGGATAATGTTAGTAAATATGGTGATAGATTAGATGGAATTGAAGCACATAAAATTCACAAAGAATTAGAAGAAGAAATTAAAGAATTATATAAAGATTCTAAATTAAATTTAAAAAGTATTAAATCAAGTGGTAAAATAATATATATTACTTTTGAATTATCAGAAGTTATTAAAGTTGAAGATGCTAAAAATTCAGTATTAAAATCACTTGATAAATTTAGTGATGATGAAAAATCTTATTATGATATTCAATTTATAGTAACGTGTGATGTAGAGCAATCTGCTGAAACTTTGTTATATCCAATTATGGGATATAAAAATTCTTCATCAACTGAAGTGATTTGGACAAGGAATTAATTATGAAAAAAAATAAAAGTAAAATCTTATTATATTCAATATTAGGGATATTATTAGTATCTATTATTGCAATTATAATTTATTATTTAAAAAATGATAAAAGTTACTCCCACCAAGAAAAAAAGTGGCTAAGTGAAAATGCTAACAATGTTATAGATATTTATGTTGAGAATAGTTTGCCAGTTTTTTCATCAGGTGGTATAGGCGTTTTTTATGACTATTTAAATGCATTGGAAAAAGATGCCAATATTTCTTTTAATATTATTTATCAAAATAATTCAGAATATTCAATGAAATTAAGTAGTAATAATGAAAATGCTATTACATTTTATGAAGACCACTATGTTGTTATAAGTAAAGAAAATAAAAATATAAATTCACTTCAAGATTTAAAAGGTAGAAATGTTGGCGTATTATTATCAGAATATGATTTTATAAGAAAAAATTTAAGTGATTATAATATTACTTATAAGGGATATGGAACATTTGAAGATCTTAAAGTGGCTTTTAATTCAAGAGATTGTGAATTTGCAATACTTCCTTTATATTTGGCTATTAATGACATTATAAAAGAAAATTATATTATTAATTACCACATAGATGGTTTTAATGCGTATTATATTCTTACTTTGTCTCAAAACAATAAATATTTGAATGGAATAATGCAGAAGTTTTATGATAGGTGGTCAAAGAAATCTATTGAAAAAAGAAATGAACATTTGTTATCTCTTTACTATTCCGCTAAAAATTTTACTGAAATAGAAAAAAGTGAAATAATAAGTGATGATTATATCGTTGGATATATTAATAATCTTCCTTATGAAGGAATTATTAATAATATTTTTACTGGAATAACAAGTGCATATTTAAGTGGTTTTTCTAATTTTTCAGGAGTAACATATAAATATCATTCATATAGATCAATTGATGAATTAGTTTTAGCTTTAAATGAAGGAAAGATAGATATAGTAGCTAATTATTATTCATTAGGAGCAAGTAATTATACAAATTCTAATAAATTTAGATTAAAAGATTATGTTGTTTTAACACATGCAGATAATCCATTAACAGTTGAAACATTAAGCACTTTATCAAATTCAACAATTGAAATGCTTGGTAGAATGAATTTAACAAATTTAATTAAAGCAAAAGGATTATTTAATGTTAAAGAGTATTCTAGTTCAAAAGAATTATTTAAAAAAATAAATAAAGATTCAATTATTATAGTTGAAAAAGAATTCTATGAATATTACAAAAATACTAAATTAAGAAATTATGTTATAAAGTATAATAATTCACAAGATATAAGTAATACATTTTTATTAAAAAATTCTAATACTGCATTAAACAGATTATTTAATTTCTATATGACATTAAATAGTGACAGTGAGATGATAAGTAGGGCTACTCAAAAGTTATATATTGATGCTAGAAGTAATATAATTTTAAGCTTTATTTTGAGAAATATAGTATATATTATTTTGATTCTTGCTGCTAGTATATTTTTAATACACAAATTTGCTCATAAAGTGAGACTAAATAAAAGAATTAAAAAGGAAGATAAGCTTTTATATATTGATGTTTTAACAAACTTAAAAAATAGAAATTATTTAAATGATAATATTAAATATTGGAGTGAAAATAAAGTATATCCGCAAGCAATACTAATTTTAGATTTAAATCAAATAAAAGATTTGAATGATAAATATGGTCACGAAGAAGGCGATAGACAAATACAAGCAGCTGCTAATGCTCTTATAAAAACACAAAGAGAAAATTCTGAAATTATGAGAACTGATGGAAATGAATTTATGGTTTATTTAGTTGGTTATGAAGAAAAAATGATATTATCATATATTCATAAATTAACTAGAGAATTAAATTCTTCTTTACCATATAAGAATTATGGAGTAGCACTTGGCTATGCAATGATTGAAAATGAGCTTAATACAATAGATGATGCTATAAATGATGCATCTAATAGAATGAGAGCTAATAAGGGTGAAAAAAGTGAAAAATAAATTTAGTAAATTTTGGAATGATTTTTTAGACATAATAAAGAGAAAAGAAATGAGCATATTACCTGCTCATTTGGCTTATTATTTTATTATATCTATAATTCCGGCATTTACTATTATTTTTTATGTTGCTTCACTTTTTAATATACCAACTACTCTTATTTCTGATTTTTTATCTTCAACATTTACAAAATCAGTTTCTGACACACTTATAAATAGCATTAATTTAACTACATTAGGTTTTAATAATTTGTTTTTCTTTTTGATAGCTTTTTATATTACTAGTAATGGTTCTAAATCAATAATAACTGCATCAAATATGGTTTTTAATATTAAAGATTCAACATTATTAAATAAGACAATAAAATCATTTATAATAACTATCTTTTTAATTATATTGATAACCTTTATATTAGTTGTGCCACTTTTTGGCTCTCACATTATTAAATTATTTGTAATGCTAGGTATTAAAGGTAATGCAATGAAAGCCATAAATATACTTTATCCTATATTGAAGTGGCCATTAACATTATTTATAATATTTGTAATCATTAAAATAATATATACTATGAGTCCAGATGAAAAAATTAAAAGTTCATACGTTAATAAAGGTGCTATATTTACAACATTAGTTTGGTCAATAATAACTGCAATATATTCATTTTATATTAATAATATTGCAAATTATAGTAGAATTTATGGTGCTCTTTCTAATATAGTTATATTGATGTTATGGTTTTGGCTATTATCATATGTATTTGTTGTTGGTCTTGCATTAAATTATAAAAATTCAGAAGAAGAGAATGAAAAAACAAATACAATCAAATTAAAGGAAATACAAGAAAAGATAAAAATTAATAATGACATTAAATTGAAATAAATAGACTATTTTGATATAATTAATTATAGTTATGGAGATAAAAGGGTATTTTAAAAAACTTATGAAAACATTTAAAAAGTATTTTTCTACAAATATTTTGTTTTCCTCTTATCTTATTATTTCTATTTTATTAAGTTTAACATTAAGAACACTTACAGTTGGTATTTCTTTTAGTATAAAACCTATATTATATGATTTGTTTATTGCATTAGTAATTGGATCTTTTGGATATTTATTTAAACCCCACAATCAATTTAAATACTTTTTTATTATTTTGTTATTTTTTACATTTTTATGTATTGTAAACAGTTTATATTATACATTTTATAAATCATTTTTATCAATAAGCTTACTTGAATCAATGGTAATGCTTAAAGATGTTAAATCATCTGTGTTTGATAAATTAAGATTAATTCATTTTATTTATATAGTATATTTAATTATATTTTTTATAATACATAAAAAACTAAGTAAAAAGAAATATTATTTTGAAATAGAAAAGATTGAAATATCTTCTAAAATGTTTAAAAATACGTTGTTTGCTGGAATAATTACAATGTTTATATGTATAATGATGATAACAAAAATAGATGTTTCTAAAATGTCTAAAAATTGGAATAGAGAATATGTAATGCAAAAATTTGGATTATATACATATACAATAAATGATTTTATTCAATCATTAAAACCTAAAATTGATGTTAATATTGGATATGATGCAGCTGCTTATGAATTTAGAGAATTTTATAAGGATGAATTTAAAAACAGAAAAAAAGAAACAAATGAATATACTGGTGTATTTGAAGGTAAGAATTTATTAGTTATACATGCTGAAAGCATTCAAAATTTCTTAATAGATCTTAAAATAAATAATCAAGAAATAACCCCTAATTTAAATAGGCTTACTAAAAATAGTTTATATTTTAATAAGTTTTATCCTCAAATAACAACAGGTACAAGTTCTGATACTGAATTTACTTTTGAAACGGGATTACTTCCTTCAACAAGTGGTATAACATTTGTAAGTTATTTTGACAGAAAATATGAATCACTTGCTAATATATTAAAAAATAAGGGATATTATACATTTAGTATGCATGCTAATGATGGAGATTATTGGAATAGAAATGCTATGTATAAAACATTTGGATATGATAAGTTTTATTCAAAAGATTCTTTTGTAGTAACAGACGATGATATTATAGGTTTAGGTTTATCCGATAAAGAATTTTTTAAACAAGTAACTATTCTTTTAAATGAGATAAAAGAAAGTAAAGAACCATTTTACGGTAAAATAATAACTCTTACAAATCATTCGCCATTTAATCAAATAGATAAATATGGTAACCTTGATTTAACATTACCTTATGAATATATTAATGAAAAAGGTAAAAGAGTTAAGGGCGTTTCAAATTATCTTGAAGGTACAGAGATGGGAAATTACTTAAAATCTGCTCATTATGCTGATGCTGCTTTAGGTGAATTTTTCGATTTATTAGAAGAAAATAAAATACTAAACAATACAATTATTGTTTTATATGGGGATCATGATGCAAGAATTCCAAAAAGTGAATTTAATCTTATGTATAATTATGATCCTTTAACAAATTCAATCTTATCTGAAAATGATGAAAGATATATAAGTTTTGAAAATTATAAATATGATTTAATTAAAAATACACCACTAATTATATGGGATAGTGAATCAAATTATAATGAAACTATAGAAAATGTTATGGGAATGTATGACCTTTTACCAACGTTGGCTAATATGTTTAACTTTAATTACAAGTATTCTATGGGGCATGATATATTTGATAGTTCTGAAAAAATAGTCATTTTTCCAAATGGAAATTTTTTAACAAATAAAATATATTATAACAGTTTAAAAGGAGATTATATTACTTTAACCGATGAACCTATAAGTGAAGATTATATCGAAAAATTAAAACAATATTCTGAAATAAGACTTAGTATATCAAATAATATAATAACCCATGATCTAATAAGAAAAGAAGAGAGGAATTTAAAATGAAAAAAATTACCAAAGATTTAATAATTACATTATTATTTATTGTATTAGGCGTTGTGTTATTCTCTTATATTGGTTTAACAATTTATAAAGATTTTTTTAAAAAAACAAATGAAAACAATGTTATAAAGAATTTGGATTTATATGGATATATTCTTAAAGAAAGTGATATAGATATTTATAAAGAAGAATTTGATAATTTGTCAAAAATTTTAAATCAAAAAGATTTAGATTATGATGAGTATGCTAAAAGTATAAGTAAATTATTTATTATTGATTTTTATACTTTATCAAATAAAATTTCAAATACTGATATAGGAGGGTTGGAATTTATATATCCT
The DNA here is from genome assembly GCA_947169285.1 of uncultured bacterium. Classification (GTDB taxonomy): domain Bacteria; phylum Bacillota_I; class Bacilli_A; order RF39; family UBA660; genus CAJOJR01. Next base: position 29,111 of record CAMVPB010000010.1, read on the forward strand.
GAATATGTAGATAATTTTAAATTAAAAGCAAAAGATACAATGTATAAATATATAGAAGTAAATTATAATGGTGAAAGGGATCAAGTATTACCTGAAGTAAGTGAAGTTATAATAGATAGTTTAAATAAAAGTACATATAAAATAAAAGAAGAAGAATTTGAGTCTTTTGAATTAAATATATCTTGGAATTATAAAGAAGATTTAGGTTATCAAAAAAAATGTAAATTGACCATAATAAAAAATGGGAATAAATTATATATAGTAGAAAGTGAGTAGTATATGAAGAAGTTTTTAAGTGTTGTAGGTGGAATTATATGTGTAATAATATGTTTAATATTATTTATTTTTCAAATATTATTTATAGGATTCAATTCCGCTAAATTAATGGTAACAAAGAATTCCATTAAAGAAGCTATTAACAATATAAATGTAAGACAATTGATAAGTGAAAACCCTAAAGATGTATCAGAAATTTATGGCGCATTTGATACTTTAGGATTTAGTGTAGAAGAAACTAATGAAATATTAGATTCTAAATCAATAAAAGAATTTTTAACTAATTATATTTATAATAATATTGATAATATTATTAATGATAAAAATAGTTTTTTAGAATTTGAAGATATAGAGAAATTAATAAATGATATTGAACAAGAAAAAAATATAAAATTAAAGAATAAAGAAATGTTTTTAAAACTTGCAAAAAATGAATATCCTAAGATACAAAAAAGTATTAATTTTGCAAATGATATAAAAGATAATACTGATAAAGAGACTTTAGAAGTATTTAAAATTATAATGGGTAAAACATTATTAATCGCATTTGTAGTAGTATTTACTATTATATATCTATTAATATGCTTGTTTAGATGGTCTATATATAAACCACTTATATGGTATGGAATTACAACAATTATATCATCATTTTTTACATTAATTGGTTTTTTAAATATAACTATATTAAATTCTATAAATAATGAAGACATAGAAAAATTAAAACCAATATTATCACCTGTTTTAAAAGTTTTAAAAACTAAAGGAATAATTATAAGTGGAATATGTTTAGCAATTGGGATATTAATGGTAGTAATATTTAGTCTAATTAATAAAAAAATAAATAACCAAAATGATATAGAAACAAAACTAGAAACTTTATAAAGAGCTAAATGCTCTTTTTTTGTATAATTCACTAATAAATATTTAAAGAATATAATACAAAAGAAGGAGAGATAAAATGAAAAAAATAATTTTGTTTATTGTTGTTCTTTTATTATTGTTTTTAGGAATAATAGGTGTTGTACAACATTATAAAGCAAAAGAAGAAAAAGGTTTAACTAAAATTAGTGTTGCAGAAGTTACACATTCTTTATTTTATACGCCATGGTACGTTGCAATTGAAAAGGGGTATTTTAAAGATGAAGGATTGGATATAGAGTTAGTGTTAACTCCTGGAGCAGATAAAACGGCAGCAGCAGTATTATCAAATGATGTTAATATAGGCTTTAGTGGACCGGAAGCAACAATATATGTTTATAATAATGGTGAAAAAGATTATTTAATTACATTTGCTGCTTTAACTAAAAGAGATGGTCAATTTCTAATAGGAGATTGTAAATTAAAAAATAATTTTAATATTAGTGATTTAAAAGGTAAAACTGTTTTAGCAGGTAGAAGTGGTGGAATGCCTTTAATGATATTTAATTATGCCTTAAAAGAAGCTGGTATTAAAGAAAGTGAAGTAAATATTGATAAATCAGTGGAGTTTGCTGCTTTATCGGGGGCTTTTATTGGTGGTCAAGGAGATTTTGTAAATCTATTTGAACCTAATGCATCAAAAATTGAAAAAGAAGGATATGGTTGTGTACTTTCATCTCTTGGACTTTTAACAGGTGAAGTTCCATATACTGCTTTTTATGCGAGAAAAAGTTATATAGAAGATAATGAAGGTATAATAAAATCTTTTAATAAAGCATTAAATAGAGCATTAAAGTATGTAAAAAAGACTGACACTAAGACATTGGCTGAAGATATAAAAAATCAATTTCCGGATACAGATTCAAATGAATTAGATAATATTATCAAAAGATACAAAGAAGCGGATTCTTGGTGGGAAACAACCTATGTGAATAAAAAATCATATGATAGATTACAAGATATTATGATATATAATAAGTCATTGGATAAAATTGTTAGTTTTGAAGAATTAGTTATTAACAAATATAATGAATAGCATTTTAAAAATCAAAAATTTATCTAAAACTTATTACTCTCTTAAAGGAGAAGTAAAAGCAATAGATAATTTTTCTTTAGATGTAAATAATGGCGATTATATATCTATAATAGGTTCTTCTGGATGTGGTAAAAGCACTATATTAAATATATTATCTTTTTTAGACAAAGATTATGACGGAAAAATAAAGTTTATAAACAATAATATTAAAGTTGGATATATGTTACAAGAAGATTCTTTATTTGATTGGTTAACAGTTTATGAAAATGCAATACTTGGACTAAAAGTAAAACATTTATTAACAAAAGAAAATATTAAATATGTAAAAGATTTATTAATTAAATATGGTTTAAAAGAATTTATTAATAAATATCCTAAGTCTTTATCTGGCGGCATGAGACAAAGAGTTGCATTAATTAGAACTCTTGCAATTAAACCTGATATATTATTATTAGATGAACCTTTTAGTGCTCTTGACTATCAAACAAGATTAAAAGTAAGCGATGATGTTTATAAAATAATAAAAGAAGAAGGTAAAACAGTAATTATGGTTACACATGATATCGCTGAAGCTATATCTATGTCTGATAAAGTGGTAGTACTCTCAAAGAGACCATGTAAAATTAAAAACATATATAATATTGAACTAACAAATAAAAGTAATCCAATAAATAATAGAAAATCAAAAGAATTTACATACTATTATGATTTGTTATGGAGGGATTTAGATGAAATGGTCTCTTAAACAAATCAAATATGTTAAAAAAATAAAAAGAAATAAAGTTTTAGTTTTAATAACTCAAGTTTTAATTTCTTTGTTTTTCTTATTAATTTGGGAAATATTATCTAAACATAAAATCATTAATCCTTTTATTTTTAGTAGTCCTTCTAGAATTATAAAAACAATAATAAATTTATTCAAAACTAATAATTTAATAAATCATATATGGGTAACATCATATGAAGTAATAATAGCTTTTTTAATTACTACTTTTTTCTCATTAATAATAGCAATAGTTTTATATAGAAGTGAATTTATATCTAAAGTATTTGATCCATATTTAACAATGTTAAATTCTCTTCCAAAAGTTGCTTTAGGGCCAATAATAATTATTTGGGTGGGCGCTAATATAAAAAGTATTATATTAATGTCAGTATTTATATCATTAATAGTTAGTATTCAAACAATATATAATGGATTTATAAATACTGATAAAAATAAAATAAAACTTCTAAATACTTTTGGGGCTACTAAAAAAGATATACTATTTAAAGTGGTTATACCAAGTAATTATAGCGTGATTTTAAATACTTTAAAAATAAATATTTCTATGTGTTTAATTGGGGTTATAATGGGAGAGTTCTTAACATCAAAAGCAGGTATAGGATATTTGATATTATATGGGTCTCAAGTATTTAATTTAGATCTTGTTATGAGTGGTATTGTTATATTAGTTATTCTTTCAATTGTTTTATATAAATTTACTAAATACATAGAAAAACATCTAATTAATTAGATGTTTTTTTAATAAAAGAATACATCATTATTGTGATATAATAATATCATATGAAGTATTTAAATGATGAAATTGTTAATATCTCTAATAAATTAGGCATAAATCTAATTGGCTTTTGTAAACTTGAATATTTTAAAGATTTAGAGAATATTTTAAAAGAAAAAGAAAGTCTTAATTTAAAAACATCATTTGAAATTGGAAATATTGATGATAAAACATTTAAAAATAGTGAATATTCCTCTGCAATAGTTATAGGCGTTCCTTATAAAAAGTTAAATACTAATGGTAGAAAAGAAAATGAAGTTTATTTTTCCTCAGTTGCGGTGGGTATAGACTATCATATCATCTTAAAAGATAAGCTTGAATTTATATCTAATTATTTAAATGATTTAGGTTATAAATCTTTTATAGGTGTTGATAACAATATTTATAATGAAAGATATTTAGCTTATAAAGCTGGATTAGGATTTTTTGGAAAAAATGGGATGCTTATTAATAATAAATATGGTAGTTTTTTCTATATTGGAATTGTTTTAACAAATGCAATATTTAAATATAATAAGCAAATAAATAATAAATGTTATGGATGTAATAAATGTATTGAATCTTGCCCAACTAAAGCTATATCCAAACACTTTATTAATGGGAATAAATGTTTAAGTTATATAACACAAAAAAAGAATTTAACTAAAGAGGAAGAAACTTTTATAAATGAGTGTGTATATGGTTGTGATATATGCCAAAATATATGCCCACATAATAAAGATGTAAAAGAAACTAATGCTGAATTTATAAATATAGATGAATTTTTAAATATGAGTGAGGAAGAGTATAAAAATATTTATAAAAATAATTCTTCTTTTTGGAGGGGTAAAAAGATAATAGATAGGAACATAAAACTATATATTGAAAATAATTTGAAAAAATAGATGTGTTATGCTAAAATTTAAATGTGGAGATTATATGAAAGAAATACCTAAAAAGAAGTACTTATTATTAATTATAATATTAATAGTAACAGTAATTCTAACGGCAATATTTAATAATGTTATAAGAAATTATAATTATATAAAGGGGGAACAAAGCCCTTTAGAAACTTACATAAGTAAAGTTGATATTTATGAGCTCAATATAGCTTTATCAGAATTAAATGAAACCATTTTATATATTAGTTATAATCATGATAAGAATATTTTAAAATTAGATAGAGAATTATTAAAAAAAATAAAAATATATAATCTCGAAAACTATGTTTACTATTGTGATGTATCTGATAAACTTGAAAGTAATAAATATATTGGAGATTTTATAATAAATTTCCCTACTATAAATGGAAAACTTAAAAAAGTACCAGCATTAGTTTATTTTAAAAATGGTGAAGTAGTGGAAGTAATAAATTCAGATAATAAATTCATTGATTCGGAAGATTTGATTTATTTAGTAAATAAATATAATATTGGCAAATAAGATTAGAAATAATCTTTTTTTAATCTGTATAATTGTAAATGATGTGATACCAAATAATGTAAAAATTATTTAATAAGATT
>CAMVPB010000011.1 GCA_947169285.1 uncultured bacterium
TTGATTATTTATCCAAGTTAATTGTCTTTTAGCATAATGTCTAGTATTTTTCTTTATTAATTCGATTGCTTCTTCTAAAGAAATATTTCCTTTAAAATATTCATTTAATTCTTTATAACCTATTATTGAATTGGTATTTATATTTTTATTAAACAAATACTTTGCTTCTTCTATTAAACCATTTTTTATCATTTCATCTACTCTATTATTTATTATATTATATAGTTCTTTTCTATTGGGTTTTAAATATATTATTTTAAAATCATATAATGGTTTATCTTTTAATTCATTATTTTTAATTATTTTACCAGTATTATTATAATGTTCAAGATATCTTAATAATCTTTTCCTATTATTTATATGTATATCATTATTTGGATCAATATTATTTACTAACTCTTTTAATTCTTCATTAGTTAATTCTTCATAATTATTATTGTTCTTTATTTCTGGTTCTAAATTATAATCATATAAAAGAGATTTTATGTATAAACCAGATCCACCAACTATTACGATATTTTTATTTTCATTTATTAATTTATTTAATATATTTCTTCCATCTTTTTGATAATCATATATTGTATATTTTTTATCAAGTGATACATAATCAATTAAATAATGTTTAATTCCTTCCATTTCAGATTGAGTTATTTTAGCAGTACCAATATTTACATCTTTATAAACCTGCACTGCATCTGCGTTAATAATTTCTGCATTTAAATATTTAGCTAGTTCTATACTTACTTTTGTTTTACCACATGCAGTAGGTCCAACTATAACATAAATTTTACTCATATTTATCATCTATCTTTAATACTTTTTCTTTTGTATAGACATCTCTTATATCACCGTCTTCATCTAATTCTAAACCTTGAGATGCTAAAAACTCTACGTAATTATCTACAATTTTTTTTATTTCTTCTAAAAATTCTTTATCGGCATATTCCATAAATATTCCTCCATTAATTAACTCTTTTAAACATTTTTTCAAGTTCATGTTTTGGATATTTAATGATAGTTGGTCTTCCATGAGGACAAGTAAATGGACTCTCACAATCAAATAATCTTTTAATTAAAGTTTCTTGTTCCTCATAAGAAATATTAGTATTAGCTTTAACACTCATCTTACAAGCAAGCGTCATAGCAACTCTATCATTAAATTTAATTCTATCAAATTTATCTTTCATTTCAAATATAAGGTCAAATATTTTTCTAATACTTTCTTCTTCATAACCTTCTTTTAACCAAGTTGGGTGAGAAAGTATTCTAATAGTATTAACTCCAAAGTCTTCGTAATTAATACCTATTTCTTTTACTACATTATCATATTCTTTAATAGTTAAATATTCATCTTTAGTAAGTTCTATATTAATTGGAAACAATAAACTTATAGAATTATTATCCATGTTTTTTAATTTATTTAACATATATTCATAATTAATTCTTTCATTAGCAGCATGTATATCCATCATATAAACCATATCTTCACTTTGAGCAAAAAGATAAGTTCCAAGTGCAAGTCCTACTGGTTTAATTAAGTTTTCTTCTGCTTTTTTAGAATAATATTCTACACCAGGATCAGATACATTAAAATCTAAAGATACTTCTTCATATACTTTTTTGTCTTCTTGAACTTCTACATCTTTTTCTTTTTGTTCAAATAATGGATTAGATTCATATTCATTATATGATGGAATTAATTCTTTTTCTTCTACATATCCTTTTAATAAATTATCTGTTTCATTTAATTTATCTCTTATTAAAGAGAATAATAATTCTTCTAATGTATCCATTTTACTAAATTTAATATCTTGCTTAGTTGGATGAATATTTACATCGATTAGTGTTGGATCTGTATTAATATTTAATACCACTATTGGATATTTAGTTTCAGCTAAAAAAGTATGATAAGCATCTTTTATAATTCTAATTATTGAATGATTTTGTACTACTCTATTATTAACAAGAGTTATCATTCCACTTTTAGTACTTTTTTGTATATTAATGTTTGTTATGTAACCATCAATTTCATAATCATAGTTAGATCCTTTTATATGAAGCATATTTTTACTTACATTATACCCATATATTTCATATATTGTTTTTAATAGTTCATTACTTCCAGTTGTTTTTAATACTTCTTTTTCATTATTATAAAGTGAAAATGATATTTCTGGGTGTGATAAAGCAATTTTTTCAATAACTGATACAGTTGAAGCAAGTTCTGCATTTTCACTTCTTAAAAATTTAAGTCTTACGGGTGTATTATAAAAAATATCTTTTACTTCAATAATTGTCCCTTTATGAGAAACACCACTTGTAGTTGATATTAGATTACCACCTTCAATGATAACTTTAGTACCATCATCATTTTTACTTGTTTCTAGAGTTACTTTAGAAACAGAAGCTATTGAAGCTAAAGCTTCGCCCCTAAAACCTAATGTGTTTATAAAATATAAATCAGTTTCGTTTTTGATTTTACTAGTAGCATGTCTATCAAAGCAAAGAACAGCATCATCTTTACTCATACCAGATCCATCATCAGTTACTTTAATTTTTTTAATACCAGAATTAATAAGTTCTATTTTTATATTCTTACTATTAGCATCTATACTATTTTCTACTAATTCTTTAACTGCATTGCATATTCTTTCAACTACTTCACCAGCGGCAATTTTGTTTGAAAGATTTTCATCCATTACTTTTATAATTCCCATAACTCACCTATATCATTTTATCTCTTATACTTATTAAATTTAAATTATTAATATATATTTTTATATTACCTTTTTTATTTAATTTAATAAATCCTAATCCACTTATAACAATATCCTTTTTGCCTTCTAATATATATTCTTTATTATTAAAATTTTCTAAATATCTTTTGTTTTTTGTTTTAAATTTTTTATATTGAAGTTTATTATTCATATAAAAATTTAAACTATTTATTTCACCTTTATAATCAATTCTAAGTATATCTTCAACAAGTATACTATCTCCATCTCTAACTTGAATTGTTTTTACTTTTAATTCTTTTTTTGGTAATATTTTTAATAACTTAGAATTATCTAATTCATTATATAAAGATACATTGTATTTAAATCCTGGAGTATCTATAAAGTTAATACCACCAATATTTATATTAATATTTTCTAACGTTGTATTGGGTATTGAAGAGGTAGTTATTAATTCATTTTTGTTATTTAATTTTAAAAATGCATTTAAAAGAGTAGATTTACCAGCATTAGTAAACCCTGACACAAAAATATTTTTATATTTTTTTTCTTTTAATAAGTTAAATATTTTATCTATATTATAGTTATTAACTCCACTTATACAATAAATATCATCAATATTTATAAAATTATCTTTAAAATATTTTATAATTTTACCTTCTTTAATACCTTTTGGTAATATATCAAATTTAGAAAGTAGTATATATTTTTTATTTTTAATTAGTTTTAAATATTTTAAATTTTCTTCATTTAAATTTAAAATATCTATAAGAAATAAAACTGGATATTTAGTTTTATTTATATTATTAATTACTTTATTATAGTCAATTTCTCTATTTATATTAGATAATTTCCCATAATGAATCAATTTAAAACAATTCTCACAATAAATAGAGCCCTCTATCTTATCTTCTTTAATATATCCTTTTAAAGATTTATTATTAGATTGTAATATCGAACCACAACCAATACATTTTTTAGTCATAATATTTTCCTCTTGTAAATAAATCTCTTTTTCTAAAAGTTCTAAATATTATTTTTTCTATAAATCTATTAAATAACGAAATAACCAAATCTTTCTTTCCAATTTGATTTACTAAAATACTTGTAAATCCCATTCTATTAGCACCATATATATCAGTTAAAAGTTGATCTCCAACCATAGCTATTTCATCTGGCATATAATTATAATTATTCATTACTTTTATATATTTTTTATTGCTCGGCTTTTTACAAGAAAAACCACTATCAACACATAAACCATTTTTAAATTGCTCAACTCTTTTTTTACCACTATTAGATAAAATGAGACACTTAAACCCCATTAATTTTAATCTATTAAACAAATCTTTTAATCTTTTTGTTGGTTTATTTAAAGTTACTGGCGTTATAGTATTATCCAAATCAAAAATAAGACATTTAATTCCACAACTCTTTAATTTTTCATAATTAATTTTATAAATACTCTTTTGATATATATCAGGTAAAAATTTACTAAACATATTAACCTCTTCTTTATTAATTATATAGTTTTTTTTATTAAAAATAAAGTATTTAGAAATACTTTTGACATATTCAATAATGAAATGATATAATTAATATACAATATATGAGGGAGGGTAAAATGGATTTTGATAATTATTTGGTAGAAGAAATCTTTAGAATACAAAGCAGTTGCTATTCAATAATTGATGCTTTAAAAGATAAAAAAATAAGTAAAGATGTTGCTTTTGAAATTTTAAGTAATTTAAGAGCATCCGCAGTAAATGCTTTCAATAAAAGATGTGAACTTTATGATGCTAATCATTTAGATTACACTAGTATTGAAGAAGCTAAAAACAGTTTCCTTGATACTTTGGATAAAGCTGTATATAGTATAACTAATCAAGAAATAGTTGTTGATGAAGAAACAGAAAAGATGACTAACATCCTATTAAGCTAAGCATTAATTAATGCTTTTTTTATTTACATTAAGTATTATTCCTATTTCTATCATACTTACAAGTAAAGATGAACCACCGTAAGATAAGAATGGAAGTGTTACCCCAGTAACAGGAATTATACCTGTAACTACCATTAGATTTAAACAGGTTTGAAATATTAACATAAATGAAAGGCCAAATACTAAATATTTACCAAATAAATCAGTTGTTTCAAGAGCTATTTTAATTGATGTATAAAATAGTATCATAAATAATGTTATGACAATTGCACATCCTATAAACCCAAATTCTTCTGCAAGTATTGAAAATATAAAATCCGTTTGAGGTTCTGGAAGATAAAAATGTTTTTGCCTAGAATTGCCAAGTCCAAATCCTAAAAGTCCACCTGGTCCAATTGCATATAAAGATTGTATTATTTGAAAGCCACTTCCCAACGGATCACTCCAAGGATTTAAATAAGATGTAATTCTTTTTAATCTATAGGGAGCTATTATAATTAATCCTATAATACCTAATACACCAACAACACCAAGTTTAATAAATATACCAAGTTTTGAGCCCGATATAAATAATAATCCTATTAAAGATATTACTATTACCATGCCAGTTCCAAAATCGGGTTGAAGTAAAATAAGTAAAAAAAATAATATTATGAATCCCATTATAGGCAATAAAAATTTGTTGGTTTGTTTTTTATATTTATTATTTTTTTCTAAATATTTTGATACAAAAATAATTAATCCAATTTTAGCAAGTTCACTTGGTTGAATACCAAACCCTCCTATACCAAACCAACTTCTACTTCCATTTCTAACTGTACCAATGCCAGGTATTAAAACTAATATCAATAATAAAAAACATATTAAAATTATTAAATTACATTTTTCTTTGTAAATTTTATAATCTATTTTAGATGTTATAAACATTAAAAATATACCAATTATAAAAAATATACCTTGATTAATTAAATATTTATAAGGATTATTATATTTATATTCTGCCCATATATGACTTGATGAATATATCATAATAATACCTATTAAACTTAATAATATAACAGAAAATACTAGTACTTTATTTTTTTTCATAAAATCTCCAATAAAAAATAGAAGTATAAAATACTTCTATTTAATTATATTTTTTTAACATCTTTTTATAACCAAACACCATAATAGATTGCAGCCATTCCAAGCATAAAACCAACTATCCAAAATAATTTTACTATATCTCTTTCATCCCAACCCAATTTTTCAAAGTGATGGTGAATAGGAGCCATTAAAAATACTTTTTTATGTAATTTTTTTATAGCAAATATTTGAATAATACTTGATAATGCTTCAACAACAAATACACCACCTATAATTGCAAGAGAAAGTTCATGCCTTGTTAATATTGCTACCGCCGCAAGAGCTCCCCCCAGTGCCTGAGAACCGGTGTCTCCCATAAATATTTTGGCTGGATTTGTATTAAACACTAAGAAACCTAATAAAGATCCAACTAGTATAAAGCAAAAAATTGCAATTTCTTGATAACCTTGTACCCAATTTGTTCCCCAGGTAATTATTCCAAAACTTAAAAATGCTATTGCAGAAAGTCCACCAGCTAAGCCATCTAACCCATCAGTTAAATTTACAGCATTAGATGTACCAACTAATAAGAATAAAATAAAAAATCCATAAAACCATCCAAGATTAACATTAATATTTAAAAAACTTATTCTTAAAGTCGGTTCTCCTCCACCCCTCATATAAATATAAAAGAATACAAGAGCAATAAGTGTTTGAATAATTAATTTTTGTAAAATTGATAATCCTTTATTATTCTTTTCTTTATATTTTTTAAAATCATCTATAAAGCCAAGAAGAGCGTAAGCTAAAAATACAAATACAACAATTATTAAACTACTGCTAAACACAAGACTTCCTCTTAAATAAAGAAATAGCATTGTAACAAGTGTTGGTATTATAAATATAAACCCTCCAAATGTTGGCGTACCTTTTTTACTTTGATGATCAACAAATTTACTTATACTTTGACTTACTTTTTTCTTTCTTAAATATGGAACTAAAAATAGTCCTACCACTATTGCTAAAAAGAAACCCACTGTTAATCCCAATATACTTTTTGCTAAAATTAACATTTTATCACTTCCTAAAAACATTATACTATATGTTGAAAAAATTAAAAACTAATTTACATTAATTTAACAACAGTTTTACTACACCTCTTTGTTTTATTCTATTTCCAGGTGATGGAGAAATATCGACAACTTTATCACCATTACCGGAATATTCTATGGTGAAGTTTTTAAGTAATTTTTGTGCTTCCTTTTTAGACATGTTTATAACATCGGGTACCATTTCATAAACGATATCATCCCACTTGTATGTTTTAGGTAGTCCCTCATAATCCTCTTTTAAATCATATAAGTTTATTATTTCTTTAAAAATAGAACCAGCAATTGGAGCTGAAACTGTTCCCCCATATTGAACTACTCCTCTTGCATTATCTATTGCAATATAAACCACATATTCTGGATCATTTGCTGGCATAAATCCTATAAAAGATAAAATATAATTACCAACCATATAATGACCATCTGATCCTACCTTTTGAGCAGTACCTGTTTTACCACCAACTCTATAGTTTTCAATATATGCATTTCTTCCTGAACCATTAGCAACTACACTTTCAAGAACATATTTAACCACATCACTAGTTTTTTCACTAATTAAATTCTCTTTTTTTAATTTAGGAACATTTTCGATAATTATTTCTTTATCATTTACCACTTTTGATACTATGTATGGTGTATACATATTTCCATTATTAACGATTGCACTCACAGCATTAACCTGTTGTATAGCAGTTACACTTACTCCTTGACCAAATGCAGTAGTTGCAGTTTCTAGATCTCCTATTTTAGATGTATCAAATATTATCCCTTTTGACTCACCATTTAAATCTATTCCAGTTTTCTTTCCAAATCCAAACTTGTCTATATATGAAAATAATTTTTCTTTCCCTAATTTTAGTCCTAAAGTTACAAATCCAGGGTTACATGAGTTCTCTGCAACTTGCACATATGTTTGAAGACCATGTCCTTTATGACGCCAACAATGAAGAGTTGCACCTTTTACTTTAATAGATCCTGTATCATAAAATTTATCTTCAAAAACATTTACAACTCCTTCTTCAATAGCAGATGCAAGTGTTACTATTTTAAATGTTGATCCAGGTTCAAAATTTTGCCAAATTGCAAGATTTCTATTAATTGTTTCAACTGTATAATCTTTATAATTAGTTGGGTTAAAACTTGGCTTTGATCCCATTGCAAATATTTCGCCAGTCTTAGGATTCATAACAATTCCTATTGCTCCAGCAGCTTTATATTTATCAACTGCATTATTAAGTTCTCTTTCTAATGCAAGTTGTAAATCTAAATCAACTGTTAAATATATATCATTGCCAGATTTAGGATTTTCATAAATTTCAGATAGTTCTAATTTTTTACCCTTTCCATCAGAATAATATTTTATATTTCCGTTTGTACCAGTTAGATATTTATCATATAAAAGTTCAAGACCAGATAAGCCCTGATTATCAATACCAACGTAACCTATAACATGAGAAAGTAAATCATTATATTTATAAAATCTTTTTGCTTCTTTAACTAAATATACCCCATCAAATTCATAGCTATTTATTTTATCAGCAATTTCGTATGATAACCCTCTACCTTCCGGATGTACTTTTTCAATAGATGTTTTTTTACTAACGTGTTTATACATTTCTTCATAAGAAACTCCCAATATTTCAGATAATGTTTTAGCAACTTTTTCTTTGTCCTCAATTTGATTTGGGATTAATATTAAAGATGCAGTAGTAATATTATCAGCAATTACTTTACCATTTCTATCAAGTATTCTTCCTCTATCTGCTTGGACTGGTAAATTTCTACTCCACAAATCATTAGCAAGAGTATTTAATTTTTTATATTCAATTACTTGTACCCAAAAAACTCTTAATAAAACAATTAATAAAATTAAGCACATAATTAATAAAACATATTTAATTCTTTTATTCTGAATACTTTGAAACATATAAAATTCACCAATTAATTATATGTTTATTAAAAAAAAATATCAGTTTAACTGATATTTTACATTTTTTCTATTGTATCAATTCCTAATACTTTAAGTCCATTTGTTAATACTTGCTTAATACATATTAATAATCTTAATCTAGAAGATTTAACATCATCGTTTTCCTCATTTGAAATATTAACACTTTCATAATAAGAAGAAAATTTTTGAGTTAAATTAAATATATACTTAGTTAATTCTTGAGGTTCATTAGATGTAAGCAAAGAATTTATTACTTCTGGAAAAGAGTATAAATCTTTTATTATTTTAAATTCCATATCATTATTTAATTTAATTATATTACTATTTATACTATTTTTCTTTAATATTGAGTTTATACGAACTATAGAATACAAAATATAAATTCCTGATTCTCCTTTAAAACTTGTAGCATTATCTATATTAAAATCAACTATTTTATGTTTTGAAACGTTTAGCATTGCATATTTAATTGATGCATTCATTAAAACACTTAAAGTTCTTTCATCAACAACTATATTTCTTTCATTAAATTGAGTTAATAAAGCTTCATTTATTGTTTTAATAAAATCAGTAACAAGTACACTTACCCCACCAGATGTACTCATTTTATTTCCATTTAATAATACATATCCATAGCTAATTAATTCTGGTGCTTTATAACCAAGTATATCTAACACTGCAGTTATTTGTTTCATATAAACCTCTTGATCTTCACCAAGAACAACAAAATTATGTTTATCATTAAGTTTAATTTTATAAATTGAATATGCTATATCTTTCATAGGATATAAATAAGTTCCATTAGAACGAGTCAAAACTAAAACTGGTTCCTTTGTTGGAATGTCATAACCTGTAAGGTCTACATATCCACGTCCAAGTTCATCTATTTTAAATTTTCCTTTTTCTTTTAATATGTCTATTATCTCTTCAAGTGAATTGTTATATACATAATCAGATTCATGAGTAAAAACATCAAATGAAATATTAAGAAGTGAAAATATTTTCATTTGGCCTTCCACACACATATCAGTAATAGACTTAAATTTTTCTATCATTTCTTTATTTCCACTTTCAACTATTTCTAGATAATCAAAAGCTTTTTGTTCTATAGACTCATCCTCTTTAGCATCTTTACTTATTTTTACGTATACATCAAGAATATCACTAAAGTCATTACTTTTAACACCATATTTTTCAACACCTAAAACTAGTAATGCTATTTTCTTACCTAAATCATTTACAAAATAATGTCTTGTTACATCATAACCAGTAAACTCATATAGATTAGACATAAAATCTCCTATGAAAGAATTTCTACATCTTCCCATATGAGGTTCAGCATTAGGATTAATTGATGTATGTTCAATAAGCAAAGCCTCTCCTTTTCCTTGATTTAAAGAACCATATTTTTCTTGCTTAGCTTCTATTTCATTTATAATATCTTTAGATAATATATCATAATTAATATTAAAATTAGCATAAGGTCCTATAACATCTATACTATCTATTATTTCAATATTCTTATCAAAATTATCTTTAATATAATTAGCAACCTCATTAGGATTTTTTAAATCTTCATTTCTAAGTTCAAAACAAGGAACACTAAAATCCCCCATATTTTCTTTGGGCGGAATTTCAACTACAACATTTTTACTAGTTTCTAAAACTCTTTGTATTTCATTTTTAATTATTTCCTTAATATTTAACATATGTTCCCCTCTTTCTAAGACAACATTATATTAACATAAATTTAAATTTAAGTAAATAAAAAGGGAATAACTCCCTTTTATCTAAATCCTCCACCTGATGAGCCGCCTGATGATGAGCCCCCACTTGAGAATGATGAACCTCCGCCGCCACTCCAACTAGATCCTCCACTATAGTCTCTAGCAGCAGCAACACCTCTATCATATCCTCTAAATGTATCAGTTGCTAAATTCATTGCTACAATAGTTCCCATATCAACATCAAATGATGCTTCTTTATTAAAGTTTGGATATATTTTACTAAATTGTTCATTAACTTTATCTGCAATTCCCAAAAGATTAGCAAATATTAAATACTCTTCCCAAACAGCTACTTCTTTATATTCTCTTTCTGGCATTATACTAAAATCTAATAAGAATTTTTTAAATCCAACTAAATGTTCAGCTTCTGTCTTTAATTTTGATGTTAATGTTTTAAACTTTTTATTTTTAGTATTCCCAAATAAACCTTTTACTTCCCATTCTTTTTCTATTATTAAACTATTATTTATTAATTCTTTTTCTTTTTTAGTAAGAATAGAACTATACCAATTATCTATTTTTGTATAATGATTTTTAGACCATCTTTCTAATTCTTTTGGTTCAAGTAATTTATTAAACCCAGCAGCCGAAACCATCATATTATATAACTCAGTTTCAATTTCATTATCAGCATGAGTCATATTATTAAAATCAAGGGCATAATTATTATCTTTTATACTAAACAGCCCTTTTTTAGTAGGTACAACTGTTATATATTTATTTTTAATCCATTTAAGTATTATTGCTCCCATTAAACCTTTTTTTAATGATTTTAAATTAATAACATTATAATTTTTAGAAACAAAGTAAGCAGTTTCTAAATCTTTATTACATGGTATTTCTCTATAATACATGATATCTTTTTCATTGAGTAAATTCTTGCCATTTTCATATTTATAAGTTTGATTAAATGAAGAATAATTACCTTTTTTTATTATAAATATTATTAAAGCTATAAATCCAAATGGACTAAATATTAAACTAAATATAAATGTTATAATTCCAAATACAACTGTAGATATTTTTTCACTTAATGTTTTATTTTTAAAACCTTCCCAATTATCAACATCATCATCATGATATTCTTCTTTGTTAACATCATTAAATGCTTCATCATAAATATCATCAAATGATTTATCTGATAAATTATCTGTTTTAAATATATTACTTTCAAATCTAACGAGTAAAGTCATATATTCAGATGAATTTAAAGAACCGTTTGAAGACATCACTATGTTTCCTTCTTCAAAAATGTCAGTTCCTTCATACCCAAAAGCCCAAATTTTAGAATTATCAAGAGTTAGAGGTGTATTAGAATGAACTTTTATTTTAACATTTCCAATATTTTGATCAAAATTAATAAATTTAAAATATATTCCTTGAGTATCAGTATATTGAGTTACAAAATTACTAATATCATATTTTAAAGTATAAGTTTTATTACCATATTTTGATATTCCAAAACAAAGTTCTACCCCATTATAAACTTTATTATACCCACATTTATAAGCTTTTTCTGAAAAAGACTTATTAACATTCCAAGTATTTAATGTTTCATAAACCCTCCCACTTTCATCACTTACAATAAAGTTTGATATTACTTTATTTTCCATATTGCTAAATGGTCTATAACCTTCAGTACCTTGTGTAAGATTAGCCTCCCAAATTTCTGTTATTTTAGCATTACCGTTTTCATCAATGTAAACATCCATATCGATACTATTAATTGAATTTGCTTTTACATTAACTATAAATAAAAAACTAACAAATATACTAAACAATAAATTTAATTTTTTCATATACTCTCCTACTAATAAGTATACCATATTTTTATTTATATGTTAAAATAAAATTGGTGATTTTTATGAATGTTATTGGAATTATTACTGAATATAACCCTTTTCATAATGGGCATATCTATCATATAAATAAAATAAAGGAAATGTTTCCAAATTCAATCATTATATGTGTTACATCCTCTTCTTTTTCACAAAGAGGTGAATTATCTATATTAAATAAGTGGGAAAAAACAAATATATCATTAAACAACAATATTGATTTAGTTATAGAGTTACCTTATTTTTTTACAGTTCAATCAGCAGATATATTTGCTCATGCTTCTCTTCAAATATTAAACGAATTTAAAATAGATACACTTGTATTTGGAAGTGAATCAAATAATATAGATTTACTAACAAAATATGCCAATAAAAATAATTATGAAGATAAATTACCTCCGAATGATATATTGGGAGTTAGTTATATTAAAGAAATAATAAAAAACAGATATAATATAAAAACAATATCTATTAAAAGAACTAATTCTTATAATGATAGAGAAAATAATTCTAACATAGTAAGTGCTTCTAATATCAGAGAAAAATTTTATAATAATAAAAATATAAAAAAGTATATTCCAAGTATTACTTATGAATACTTGAAAAACAAAAAAATAGATAATAATAAATATTTAGATTTATTAAAATATAAAATAATTAATAATAAATTAACTAATTACTTAGATGTTAATGATGAATTATCCAATAAATTAAAAAACAATATATTCAAGTATAATAATATTGAATCATTAATAAAAAACACAAAAACTAAAAGATATAATTATTCAAAAATATCTAGAATGTTAAACCATATATTAACTTCTTTATTAAAAGCAGATACTTCAAAAACAAAAAATATTGAGTACATTAGAATATTAGGATTTAATAGAATAGGCAAAGATTATTTACATAATATAAAAAAAGAAATAAACTATCCAATAATTTATAATTATGATAAAAAATATGTTACATCTATTTATGAACTAAATATAACTAAAATATATTCAATACTTATCAATGATAATATAATAGATAAGGAATATAAAAAAACAGTAATTAAATTTTAATTACTGTTTATTTATAATAGCTTGGAAAAAGATTTGATGGAATATGACAAGACCCAGCATATGGACGATAACTTGGATTTTTTACATTAGGCTCTGGGTCAGTACACCAGTAACCGTTATTATTATATGCACCATCCATATTATATGCCTTATACATTATTTTGACCCCTTTTACAACTTGCGGTTGTAAATCACTATATTTATAAGTGGTTAACACAACCCCATGTCCACCCAATGATTGTGCCACAACATATTTTTGACTTGCTTTGTTGTTTTCTACTATAAGCATTATGTGTTCTTTTGCTTCTATTACATCACCTGGTCTTCCGTCACCAAAATTAGAATATGGGTTTCCATTCTTATCAACCCCTCCGTCAGCCGGATATCCTCTCCAAAGTGAAAGTCCTGCTTGTTTAAATGCCCAAATAACAAAATTTCTACAATCAAGCCCTGATAGTGAATACTTTCCATCACGGAAAACTAATGTTCCCCATGCAGGATTAAGTCCCCAGGCATTTCCTCTATGATACATGCCACCACTTTGATAAGGGATTTGATAATTATTTTTTCCCAATTCATTAACTACTGTTTTAGCAACAGCAACTACAGCTCCACGCGTATAATATCCATTAGATTTAACAGCAGTCGCTATTGCACGATTTACAGTATCAATATTTACTTTTTTTGAAATAGGCTGTGGTTGTGGTTTATTTGAATTATTATTTGAAGAACTATTACCTGAAGAATTATTGTTTCCTGAAGAATTATTATTTCCCGAAGAATTACTATTGCTTGAAGAACCATTATTATTTGAAGTATTACTACTCTGAACATAAGGCTCATCATAAATACTAGTATCAATACACGCTTTTGGGTCTGATATATAATTAAAATTAACTTCATTTCTACATTTTTGAGATGTTGCATTTAATACACATATACCTTCTATACCATCTTTATCTGAACTTCTAGAAGTTATATTTAATAGAATTGATACAAAAGTTGGAAGTAGAAAAACTAAAACAGCCAAAACAAATTTTATTCCCAAACGCTTTATAGTAGGCTTCATATCCTTATCTGAACCACTTGTAATAACTTTTATTAAATCAATTATTCCAAATATAAGTAATACTATAGGTACAGCTATTCTTAAAACAAAAACACCTATTCCAAGCAAATAAAATGTATTTATCTTGCTTTGAGTCATGCAATCCAATATAGCTAAAAAGTTAATTAATTTAACCATAGATTTATATCCTTTCTTATACTTATTCTATAATTTCATTATTACACACATGGTTTTGATTGTCAATTTATATAATTTAAAAGTATTATTTAGCATCGTATAAATTATCACCATAATCTATTTCTATTTTTAAAGGAACCTTTAACTTATAAACGTTTTCCATAACATTTGTTACAATGCTAATAATCTCTTTTAACTCTGTTTTTAATGTGTCAAATATTAGTTCATCGTGTATTTGAAGTATCATTTTACTTTTTAAATTATGTTTTTTTAAAGCTTTTTCAATATCAATCATTGCTTTTTTTATTATGTCTGCACTAGACCCTTGTATTGGAGTATTCAACGCTATTCTTTCTCCTGATTGTCTGATCATATAATTTGTATTTTTAAGTTCATCGATAGTCCTTTTTCTACCCATTATAGTTGTTACGT
This sequence comes from uncultured bacterium, assembly GCA_947169285.1. GTDB lineage: Bacteria > Bacillota_I > Bacilli_A > RF39 > UBA660 > CAJOJR01. The sequence goes on from CAMVPB010000011.1 coordinate 15,176, forward strand.
AACCTTGTTTGTAAGCAAGTTTAACTATATTATCCATATAATTTTTAACACCAGGATAAAGTGATAAATATTTATCAATAAACTTTTTGGCATCTTTAGGGGAAATATCTAAATTATCTCCTAATCCATACCCGCTTATTCCATAAACTATTCCGAATATAACTGCTTTTGCAGTTCTTCTCATACTTTTAGTTACTGCTTCTGGTACTACACCATATATATCAGAAGCAACTATTGTATGAATATCTTCCTTATGATTGAAAGCATTTATTAGATTTTCACATCCAGAAATATGAGCAAGTATTCTAAGTTCTATTTGTGAATAATCCGCAGAAACTATAACACTACTCTCACTAGGAACAAAAGCTTTTCTAATTTTTCTTCCTTCTTCTGATCTAATAGGTATATTTTGCAAATTTGGTTCAACTGAACTAAGTCTACCAGTTCTGGTAACATTTTGTTTAAAAATTGTATGTATTTTACCATCTTCCATTACATAATCTTTTAAAGGTTCTAAATATGTTGTATATAATTTTTTTAAATTTCTGTATTCAATAATAGCCTCAATAATAGGATGAACACCTATTAGTTTAGTTAATACTAAGTGAGCGGTACTTGTACTTTTTTTGCCTTTTTTAATTGGGGTTATTCCCAATTTATTAAATAGAACATCACTTACTTGCCCTGGCGATGATATATTAAATTCCATACCAGCCATATTATAAATATTAGAAGATATTTTATTTAGTTTTATTTCTATTTCACTTTTTATATCATCAATTTTACTTGAATCAAAATATACACCATTTATTTCCATTGAAGATAAAACTTTAGCTAAAGGAAGTTCTATATTAAAATATAAATCATATAGATTATTTTCTTTTAATAGATTTATATATTTTTCTTTTGTTTCATAAATATATTTTGACTTTAAAACAATGCTGTTTTTTATTTCATTTTCAGTTAATGGTTTCTTTTTAGAAACTATTTCTTCATAAAACTTTATATCATAACCATCTTGATTAGATAAATATGCTATATCATCTTTAACGTTAAGTTCAAGTATGTAAGCAGCAAGCATTGTATCAAATGTATAATCTATATTTATTCCATATTTATTTAAATGAACTATAGATTTTTTTATATCATATGAAAATACTTTATTTTTGAATATGTCTTTATTATTAATTATTTCTTCTTTATTTAAATAATATGAATATTTCCCGTCATATATAGACATGCCAATAATATTTGAAGTATGATAATTTTCGTTATCAAGTTCAAGATAAAAAGCAAATTCTTTAGAAGTATCTAATTCATTTATATTTTTTAATTTATAATTGATTTCCTCTTTCTCTTTTTTAACATCCATATTTTTAATAAATGAATAAAACTCTAATTCTTCATAAAAAGATAATAGCTTATTTGAATCTTCGCTTAATAATTTTAAATCTTCAAACTTTAAATCAAAATTTATATCTTTATAAATAGTTGCAAGTTTTTTAGAAAATATTGCATTATCTTTATCAACAACTAGTTTTTCTTGCAATTTACCTTTTATTTCATAAATATGTTCATATAGGTTTTCTATTGTATTATATTTTTGAATAAGGGTTAATGCAGTTTTTTCACCAATTCCTTTTACACCTGGAATATTATCACTTTTATCACCTTGCAAAGCTTTTAAATCAATTATATGAATAGGATCAAATCCATAATCTTTCTTAAAACTTTCTTCATTATAATAAATATAATCTTTTTGCTTTAATAGTTTTACACTAACGTCAGAACTTATTAATTGTAGTAGGTCTTTATCACTACTTATTATTGTTGCATCATAATTTTTATCTTCATCTGCCATTTTAGCAAATGTTCCAATTATATCATCTGCTTCATAATCATCTATTTCTAAAAACTTAATACCTGCATAGTTTAAAAATTCTTTAGCAAGTGGAAATTGACTTAATAATTCATGAGGTGTTTCTATTCTACCAGCTTTATAATTATCATACATTTTATGTCTAAAGTTTTTTCCTTTATCAAATGCTACTAAAACATATTTTGGATTCTCCTCTTTTAAAATTTTATTAATCATGTTGACAAAGCCATATACCGCATTAGTAGGAACTCCTTTAGAATTTTTCATTAAATTGCCTGTATATGCTGTTGCATAATAACTTCTAAATAATAAATTATTTCCATCAATTAATATAGCTTTTTCCATAAGACCTCCATATATAATAAGTATAACAAAAAAAGTATCATTTAGATACTTTTTATAATGAAATTCTTAATATTGTTTCCATGAAATACTCGATGTAATACGAAAAATAGAAACAAAGTATTGCACTTATTAATAAAAAGGGACCAAACGGAATTATATGAGATTTGTCATCGCTATGTGCAAATAAAGAAAATATTAATCCAATTATAGATGATATAAACAAGCAGATAAGTGACGGAACAAACCCTATTGTAGCCCCTATCAATCCCATAAGTTTTATATCTCCACCACCTAAAGATTCTTTTTTAAATATTTTATCTCCGCAAAATTTTATAAATATCATTAAAGCAAATATTGATACTCCTGATATTATAGAATTTAAAGTTACTTCAAAGCCAAAAAAGAAGTATTTTAATAAAATTATAACTATTAATGATATTAATACAACTCTATCACTTATATAATAATACAAGAAATCACTTACTACTGTTATTAAAAATGTAGTTGAAAGCATAATAACAACTAAAAATGAATACACATTAATATTATTTGTATTTATATACATTTCAAACGCTAACAAATACAAAAATGCTGAAGTTAGTTCAATAATTGGATATATTAAACTAATTTTTTCTTTACAATATGCACATCTCCCTTTTAAAAATATGTATGAAACAACAGGAATATTCATATACCATTTTAATTGTTTCTTACATTTAGGACAGAAGCTTCTTTCTTTGTACGTTGAAATTTTATTTGGTATTCTATACCCCATACAAGCTGAAAAGCTTCCCATAATTAATCCTAATATAAATACTAAAATTCCATATAAAGTATAATTCATAAATTCTCCTATTTAATGTTCTTATATAAATCAAATAATGGTATTATTATTGATAATACTATTCCACCAACGACAAAAGCTAATAAAATTATCATAATCGGTTCTATAAATGTTTTTAATTGATCAGTCATTGATTTTTGTTGTGTTTGATAATAGTCAGCCACTTTTTCTAACATTGTTGAAAGTTCTCCGGTTGATTCTCCTGTTGCTATCATATGATATGCAAGATCGGGAACAGCCCAATTATTTTTAAATGATTCACTCATTTTTTCGCCTCTAAGTAAATTAGAAATAGTATCAAACATTATTAACTTATACATTTCATTATTAGTTATTTTACTCAAAATATCTATACTTTCAGTTAATAATACATTATTTTTGTTTAATGCTGCAAAAGTTTTAGAGAAAATTGTCATCTCATTATATATAATAATTTTTCCTATAACAGGTATATGCATAAATAAATATTGTACTGCCGTTCTAAACCCTTTTACATTTTTATATAAAAGATAAAGTAAAAATATTATTGCAAAAACGCCTAATAATAAATACTTCCAATAACTTTTCAAAAAAGTTGAAACATCTATTATTAGTTGAGTGAATGAATTAAGTTTAATCCCTAATCCATCATATATACTTACAAATTGAGGAATTATTTTTAAAAGTATAAAAGTTACTACAATTATTGAGAACACTAATATTATTGCTGGATATGTTATCGCACCTATTATTGCTTTTTTATTTTTTTCAATATCATTATAATACTCACTCATTTCATCTAAAGTGGTCTCAATATCACCCATTTTTTCAGCTGCTTTAATCATATTAATTAATAATGGTGGAAATAAATTTCCCTGTTTTCTTAAAGATTCTGAAAAACTTTCACCCATTGTTAACTCATAAATCATAGAATCAAATGATCTTTTATATCTTCTATTTTTATTTTGAAGTGCTAATATTTTAACACTATCAGTAAGAGTTACTCCACTTTTTATATATGTTGATAATTGAGCAAGCCAAAATATTAAATCTTTATTTTTCATTCTTGTTTTATGAAAAAATGATTCTCCATGAATTAAATCAATCCATTTGCTTGTTTTTATTTCATAAACTTCATATCCCTCATCAAGTAAATAAGAATGAGTATCTAATTTTGAAAGTGCCATGAAGTAACCTCTGATAAGTTTCCCATCTTTGTTTCTAGCAAGATATTCATAAGCATGCTTTTCTTCACTTCTTTTGGCATCTTCACTATTTTTATCAATATATAATACTTCCAATTCTCTATCTCTTTTGTTTCTATAATATTTTACTATTTGTAAGTTATTAAATTTATTGATAAAATAGTTTTTAATTTTTTCTGGTAAGCTTTTAAAGAATTGACCAATTATTGTAAAAGTAGACTTAAAACGATTTATTACTTTTTTAAATACTTTAATAATTCCTTTGACAATAATTTTAGGAATATCATATATAATAAATTTAATAATATAATATATTCCTAAAAAACATGACTTAAATAAATCAAAAACTTCCATTATAAAACAATCCCATAAGATAAATTTTATAAATCTAAAAATGTTTTTTATAATAAACCATAAACCATAGAATATAGAACTTAGGATAGAAAAAATAGCAGTGAAAATAAAATCAAAAAGTTTAAACACTGCAAATCCTAAGTAGTAAACAGCTGTACCTATTCCCTCAAAAAATTTTTTGGTAATAGAAAGGATAAAACTTATTACTTTTTTCATATCATATGCTCCTTCCTATTCTATACAATAAACATTATATCATATTTTTTTATATTGTAAAATAAATTTATGAAATTTATTGATTTATATTCATACAATATATTAGGTGATTTTATTATGTTTGAAACTTTAAAAACTATTAATTTTAACAAAATATTTAACACAGCTCATAAAACAATTAATGTAGTTAATAAAGCAATCCCAGTATATAAGCAAATTAAACCAAATATTGGAAATTTTAAAAACCTATTTTCTAAAAATAACAACATAAGCCAAGCAGTTGATGAAATAAAACTTTCAAGACCAATTCCACTCAAAAAAAATATTCCAAGTAACATAAATAGGAATATTTCTAATAGTTCATTAACTTTTTTTCAATAACATTAATATTATTTAATATTTTTTTATTTTGACTTAACTCATAAATTTTATTATATTTATTCAAATCTTTTTCTAATTTTTCTCTCAAAAGTTCAGTATTTTGATGATTTTTACCTATTAACAATTCTTCTTTAGAATACTTTGATTCTCCTGGAACAAATAAAATCAAATTATAGTATTTACCTTTTTCAAGTATAATTTCTTCTTTAGACACTGTATATTTTAATTTTAACATTTTTTCTCTTAAAATGTCATGATTATTATTTGAAATAGTAATAACTTTTTTATATTGTTTTTTTGAATTACCTAATATTTTTAAAATTGTATATGCTCCCATTCCAGAAAGAACTAATGTATCAATTTTATCAGGTATATTTTCGGTCCCATCTCCAACCACAAAAGAAATATACTTTCTTAAATCATTATTAATTCTTTTTTTTGCTGATAGAACTATATTCTCTTTAATATCAGAAGCTACTGAATAAATTTCTTTTTTAGCAAGTAATTCTGACAAAAAAGCTTGATCACACCCTATATCAGCAACTGAATCTTTTGAAGAAATATATGAAACTATTCTTTCAATTCTTTTATTCAATCAAGAAGTCCCTTAATTTTTTTGCACGAGATGGATGTCTTAATTTTCTAAGTGCTTTTGCTTCAATTTGTCTAATTCTTTCTCTTGTTACCCCAAATTTCTTACCAACTTCTTCAAGAGTATGATATGATCCATCAAATAAACCAAATCTAAGTTCAAGAACCTCTTCTTCTCTTTTAGTTAAAGTCATTAACACATCTTTAAGTTCATCTTTAAGAATTTCATATGTTGCATAATCTTCAGGAGATTTAATTTTATCATCAGCAAGAAAATCTCCTAGATGAGAATCTTCTTCATCTCCGATTGGAGTTTCAAGGGATACTGGATCTTGTGATATTTTTCTTATTTCTATAACTTTATCAGGGGTAAGACCCATTTTTTTGGCAAGTTCTTCATCAGTAGGTTCTCTATTTAATTCAAGAGTCATTTGTCTTTCGATTCTAGCCATTTTATTTATTGTTTCAACCATATGAACTGGGACTCTTATTGTTCTTGCTTGATCTGCTAAAGCCCTTGTAATAGCTTGTCTAATCCACCAAGTTGCATAAGTGGAAAATTTATATCCTTTTCCATAGTCAAATTTTTCTACTGCTTTCATAAGACCAATGTTTCCTTCTTGAATAAGGTCTAAGAATAATAAACCACGTCCAACATATCTTTTTGCAATACTAACAACAAGTCTAAGGTTGGACTCTGCAAGTATAGTTTTAGCATCTTCGTCTCCATCTGCCACTCTTCTACTTAATTCTTGTTCTTCTTCAAGTGATAACAAACTAATTTTACCAATGTCTTTTAAATACATTCTTACATTGTCTTTAACACTCATGTCTTTTGAATCATCTGGAATATCATCAAAATCTACATCTAATTTTAATCCTTCTCCACCAGAAGCCTCATCTTCAGTTAACACATCAATTTGATTTTCAGTAAGTTTATTATAAAGTTCATCAAAAGAATTATTATCTACATCTAATCCTTCAAGTTTTTTAGCAATTGCTTCATATGTAACAAACCCTTGTTTTTTTCCTTCTTCAATTAATTCATTTACTCTTTCTTCAAATGTTTTTATTTCTTGTACCATGTTAATACTTCCTTTCTCATATTCTCTATTTTTCTAGCTAATTCTTTCTTTTCCTCTTCATCTAATGAATTTTTTTGAATATTTTTTAATCTTTTAATTTCATTCTCGACAGTTGTACCTTTTATTATATTAATCAAATAATCTAGTTCTTCTTCAGTATATTCTTCAGGTCCCCCATTTTCCATAACCTCTTTTAATATTTTATCTAAATTATTTTGATATACATGTGTTATAAAATTAGATAAGTTAAATTCACCATTTTTCATCTTAAATTCCAATATTTCATTAGCAAAATCAGTAAATTCTTTTGTTACTAAAAAACCTAAGTTGTTTTCATATGATATTATTACATCCTCATAATTAAGCATTAAATATATTATTCGAAGTTCCATCTTTTGATATCCGGTATATCTTTTTACCTCTTTTGGTTTTGTATTTACAATTACTTTTTTATCTTTTTTAGTAATTTTACTTTTCAAAGTTGAAATACTAACACCATATTTTTCAGAAATTTCTTTTAATTTAAGTTCTATTAACACTTCATCATTTAACTCATTCAAACTTTCAATAGCAGCATTTATATACTTCGATAATTCAACTGCATCATTTAAATTTTTATTATTTTTTAAATAATCTAATTTAAAGTTAATAAAACTCACTTTATTTTTATAGGCACTTTTAAATGAATCTTCTCCGTTTTTTAATATTAATTCATCTGTATCTTTAGCACCTTTAAAAACTATTACATTTACGTTTTTACCTAAAGATGTAAATGCATCACCAAGTGGGATAGTTGCAGATTTACCAGCATCATCTTGGTCCAAGTTCAATATTATATCACACTTTAATGAATTTATTAAATCAATTTGCTCTTTTGTAACACTTGTCCCAGATAAAGATACAACATTATCAAAGCCTATTGTATGAAGTCTAATTGTATCCATTTGACCTTCACAAATTATTATTTCTTTTTCTTTTCTAATAAATTCTTTAGCATTATTTAAATTATAAAGTATATTTCCTTTTTTAAAAACATCAGTTTCTTTAGTATTTAAATATTTACTTTCATTTTTATCTTCTTCTCTATAAATTCTTCCAGTAAAACCTATTACATTTTTATCTTTATCACATATAGGAAACATTATTCTATTAACAAATGTATCATATAACTTATTATCATATGATTTACATAAATCTAATTTTTCTAATATTTCTTCACTATACTTACTAGATAAAGCACTTGATATATTATTATTAATTGCAAGACCTATATTAAAATATTTAATAGTTTCTTCATCAAGTCCACGTTTTTTTAAATAATCTCTTGCTTCTTTACCACTAGAACTTGCTAAATTATTTTTAAATATAGAAACCGCTAGTTCATTTACTTTATATAATTCTTCTAATTCACTATTAACTTTTTTCTTTGTAAAATTATTATCTAATGATATGCCAGCTTTATCTGCTAAAATTTTTAATGCTTCTCTAAACTCTATCCCTAAATAATCCATTAAAAATGTTATAGAATTACCAGAAGCACCACATGAAAAACATTTAAATATATTTTTTTCAGGACTTACTGACATACTGGGGCTGTGATCATCATGGAATGGACAGACACCAAAAAAATTCTTGCCTTTGTGTTCAAGATTAATATATTCTCCTATTACATCAACAATATTATTATTAGCAACTATTTTATTAACAAGTTCATTATCTTTAAAATCTGCCATTTTAACCCTCTACTTATTATATACGCCAAATTTTTTCAAAACACTTTTATTTTTTTAAATTTTTTCTATTTTTTATCATATTTATCTAAAAAACTTTCATATTTACCATTTTTCTTAGTACCTAATACACAATTAAGATTAATATTATTCATAGATGTAAATATATTATGATCTAAATCTTTATTCTTTTCTCTTAAAGATTTAATTAACTTTTTCATTTCTTTTCTTTTACTTTTTTCCTCATCAACATCCGCTTCTTCAGTAAACTTACAAGCACAATTTAAAAATGTTAAATTATTATAATTTTTCCAAGAAATAATTGATGATTCTTTCACTAAATAAAGGGGTCTTATTAATTCTAAACCTTCAAAATTGTCACTGTGAAGTTTAGGCATCATTGTTTTAACTTCAGCGCCATAGAACATAGAAAGAAGAGTCGTCTCAATTACATCGTCAAAATGATGACCCAAAGCTATTTTATTACACCCTAGTTCTTTAGCTTTACTATATAAATATCCTCTTCTCATTCTTGCGCAAAAGTAACAAGGACTTTTAAAAGGAATAGTAGTTACTATTTTAAATATATCTGAAGAAAATATTTCAATTGGAATATTTAAAATATCAGCATTTTTTAAAATCATTTCATTATTTTTTTCATTATATCCAGGATTCATTACAACATAATGAGCAGTAAATTTAATATCAGAATGTCTTTCTAACTCTTGAATACATTTAGCTAATAAAAATGAATCTTTTCCTCCACTTATACAGACCATAATTTTGTCATTTTCTTTAATTAATTCATATTCTTTTACTGCTTTAACAAATCTAGCCCATATATCTTTTCTAAATTTAGTTATTATGCTTCTTTCTATTTCTTTATATTTTTCCATAAGTACTCCAATAACGCTTAAAATTATAGCATTTTAAACGTAAAAGTCAATCAAAAAGGCTTAGATAACTAAGCCTATTTATTTAATTTTTCAAAATCACTAAATTCTTTATAATTTTCTAAATCAGTATCACTTAATCTTTCAAATAAATCTTTTTGTTCTCTAGTTAATTTAGTTGGAGTTATTAATTTTAATGTTACATAGAAATCTCCATTTTTCCAAGAACCATTATCTATTCCTTTACCTTTTATTTTAAGCATATCTCCAGCACTTGAACCAGATGGTATCTTTAAATCAACAAATCCATCTAATGTTTTTACTTCTTTTGTAGAGCCCATTACTAAATCACAGATAGTAACTGGTAAATCTATATAAATATCATTATTTTTTCTTGTATATAGTGGATGAGATTTAACTCTAAATTCAATATATAAATCTCCATTAGCTCCACCATTAGTTCCCGCTTCACCTTTACCACTTATTCTTAGTTGTTCTCCATTATCTATTCCTTTAGGAACAGTTATAGTAATTGTTTTTTCAACTTTTACTTTACCAGTACCTCTACATTTTTTGCAAGTTTCTCTAAATGTTCTTCCAGCTCCTCCACAAGCATGGCATGTAGTTCTTGTTTGAAAAGTTCCAAACATTGTACTAGCTTGTTTAATCTCTGTACCAGACCCATTACATACTGAACAAACTTCTTCTCCATGTCCACCCATACCATTACATTCAGGACAATTATCAGTTACTTCTATTTCAATATCTTTTTTACACCCAAATACTGCTTCTTCAAATGTAATTTCAAGTAAATATCCTACATCTCTACCATTTTTAGCTCTATTAGATTTTTTTCTTCCTCCACCAAATAAATCATCAAAACCAAATGTAGAAAAATCACTATCACTTCTTCCAAATATTTCATCAAAAATAGAAGAAAAATCAAAACCACTAAAATCATATCCACCAGATGAATAGCCTCCAGCATTACCTGGTCCGCCTTGTTCAAATGCAGCATGACCAAATTGATCATATGTTTTTCTTCTACCCGCATCTGATAATACAGCGTAAGCCTCTTGTGCTTCTTTAAATTTTTCTGCACCATCTGGATCTTTACACACATCAGGATGATACTTTTTAGCTAGTTTTCTAAAAGCACTTTTAATTTCTTGATCCGTTGCAGTTTTAGAAACACCCAAAACCTCATAATAATCTCTTTTAGCCATAGTTCACCTCTATTTCGTTAAGTTTTCTAAATCTTTTATTTTCTTTTTAAATATATTATAAGCATGATTTAAAGTTTCTTCATCCTCGATGTCTATACCTAGTTTTTTAAGAATATTAAGTGGATAATCAGAACCACCACTACTTAAAAACTTAATATATTTATCTTTAAACTTTTCATCTCCACTTAATAATTTATCTGCAATTAAACTTGCTGATATGAATCCAGTTGCATATTTATAAACATAATATGGAGTATAAAAATGTGGTATTCTTGCCCATTCATATTTAATTTCTTCATTAACATTAACTACTGGATAAAAATTCTTTTTATTAAGTTTATAATATTCATCACATAAAATATCTTTTGCTAATAATCCACCATTACTATATTTATCATGAATAATATATTCAAATTCAGCAAACATAGTTTGTCTATAAACAGTTGCTTTAAATTTATCTAAATAATCACTTATATAATATATTTTTTCATTCTTAGTTTTAGCATTTTTAAGCATATATTCTTCAAGTAATATTTCATTTACAGTTGAAGCTATTTCTGCTAAAAATATTGGATAAGATGCATATGTATAACTTTGATTCATATCAGAATAATACGAATGCATTGCATGACCTAATTCATGAATTAAAGTATCTACTCCTTCATAATTATTCTCATAATTTAAAGATACATATGTTGTTCTATAAGTACCCCACTGATATGCTCCACTTCTTTTAGATTTTTTAGGATATACATCAACAGTGCCATTATTTATAACACCCTTTAAATCATTAACATACTTTTCACCAAGTGGAGTTAAAGCATCATAAATAATGTTTAAACATTCTTCATATGGAATATCTTTTTCTTTAAGATTAGATGCATTAACAGATAAGTCATACATATTTAATTTTTTAATACCTAATATTTTTGATTTAACTTTATAATATTTCTTTAATAAATCTAAATTCTCATCATTTACTTCTATTAAATTTTTATATAATTTAGTAAATATATTATCATGATATAAAGATGATTCGATAGCATTATTAAATTTCTTAATTTTAGCATATATTTCATCAGTTTTAACAGAAGAAATATATAATGAACTAATAGTATTTATATGATTTTCATAAAATTTATACATATTTTTAAATGCAGACTTTCTTACTCTTGGACTTTTAGATGATATATACTTTCCATAATTAGAACTAGTAAGCAATACCTTTTTACCTTTTTCATCTTTTATGTATCCTAAATCTATATCCTGATTATTTAAAGACATAAAAGAATTTTCAGGTGTTCTAAACACTTCACTTAAATTAGATAATAATTTTTCTTCAGAATCACTTAAAGTATGATCTTTATATCTAAATATTTTTTCAAATCTAAAAGATTCTTCTAACATATCTGCTTCTTTTAATAATTTTAAAACTTTAGAATAACTAGATTTCATTATTTCAGGAGTAACAAAACTACTTTCAATTTCTATTTCATCAGATATCCTGTTAGCCATTTCAGTATATTCTTGAAACTTTACATCATTCATACAAGAATAATATCCTAAATATGCATAAACATATACTTTTTCACATAACATACTGACATCTTTTTGAAATAATATAAAATCCTTTAAAGTGTCTTTGTCTTTTAAAATTTTACCTTTATAATTTTTATAATTAGATTTTAATTTTTCTAAAGTTTTAATACCATTTAAAAATTCATCATCACTTTTAAATATCTTAGTTAAATCCCAATTTACACTTATCTTATCCATAACTATCCTTTATATTATAATAGGACTCACTCAAAGAATGAGTCCTATTAATTAATTATTTTTCTTCGTATTCTGCTTCTTTAACATTATCTTCTTTTTTCTCTTCAGTGCTATTATTTGCATTTGCTTGTGCTTCTTGTTGTGCTTTATTTATTTCTTCATAAACTCTTGAAGATAATGCCATTGCTTTTTCAGAAAGCTTATCTTTAGCAGATTTTATTTTATCTAAATCATCTGTTTCTAATGCTTTTTTAGCATCTTCTACTAAAGATTCAATTTCTTTCTTTTCATCTTCTTTAACTTTATCACCTAAATCTTTAACAGCTTTTTCAGAAGTAAATATTAATTGTTCTGTTTCATTTTTAGCTTCAGCTAATTCCTTTTTCTTTTCATCAGCTTCTTTATTAGCTTCTGCTTCTTTCATCATTCTATCTATTTCTTCATCTGTTAAATTAGTATTAGATGTTATTGTTATAGCTTGTTCCTTGTTAGTTCCTAAGTCTTTTGCCTTAACATTAACAATACCATTAGCATCTATATCAAAAGATACTTCAATTTGAGGTACTCCTCTTGGTGCTGGTGGTATGTTAGTAAGTTGGAAATGTCCAAGTGTTTTATTATCACTAGCCATTGGTCTTTCACCTTGTAAAATATGAATATCAACAGCTGGTTGATTATCAG
>CAMVPB010000012.1 GCA_947169285.1 uncultured bacterium
AAAGAAAAATACTAGACATTATGCTAAAAGACAATTAACTTGGATAAATAATCAATTTAAAGATAAAATAGAAATAGATGTTAACTATAATAATTTTAATGAGTCTATAAAAAAAGTATTAAATTCTGTAAGATAATACTTTTTTTATTTACAAAACCCCAAATTTATAGTATCATTTATTTGTAAGATAAGGAGTTTTTTTCATGGAAGAAAAAGAATTAACAAAGAGTAATAAAATAAAGATAATAGTATTAACTGCATTAGTATTCTTAGTAGCAATCGCAGGAATATCATATGCATATTTCACAATACAAATAACTGGTAATGATACAGCAAGTTCAATGAGATTAACAACAGCAAATATGAGTTTAGTATATACAGATATAGAAATAAGAAGTGGAGAGAATGTAACACCACCATGGAGTAGTACACCAAAGACAATAACAGTATATAATAATGGAAATACAACAGCATACTATAACATCATATGGAGAGACTTATATAATGAAATAATAAATAATGAATTAGTAATATCAGCAACTTGTACATCAGATGTACAAGGAAATACATGTAGTGATATATCAGAAACAGTAATACCAACTGCTGCAACCCTATCACATAATATAGGAATAAAAAGAGGAATAGAGATAGAACCAGGAGAGACACATACATATACAGTAACAGTAACATTTATAGATACAGGATCAAATCAAAACTATAATCAAAATAAAGAATTCTATGGAACAATAAATATAGGAGAAGGAAGTGCACCTGCAACAGCAAGTTTACAAACAGATCAAGGGACAACAGGATTAGATAGAGGAGACACAGTAAGATTATCAAAGACAGGAATGGAAAACCAAGACTTCTATGTAGTAAGCACAGACTCATCAGAAACAGTATTGCTAGCTAAATATAACTTATATGTAGGTGATATACTAGATTATAATGGCTCAGCATATTCATTAAACAAAACATTAACATCATCAGATACAGGTTATGGATTACAAAATAGTACAGCAAATGGATATATAAGTGGATCAAATGTCCAATATATAGGAGTAGTACCATTTAGTGGAACAAACTATTGGGATGATAGTGTATGCCAGTATACAGGAACTTCTTATGGATGTACAGGAACAGAAGGATTAAAGAGCGAATATGCAAATTCAGGCAATCCAGTGGGAAAGACAGGAGCATATGCTTCACCAAAACCATACGTATATAATTCAAGTGTGTCAAACATAGCACCATCATTGGATTATACTGAAGGATATGGATTAGCACAAAATAATGGATACACAATAGCATATTATGTAGAAGAATATATAAATAGATTAGGAATAGATGGGACAGGAAGAATACTAACATATGAAGAAGAACAGTCATTAAAAAGTTCAAATAATTCTGTAGTATTTAATGGTAGTTCATACTGGTTGGGTTCTGCTGGCGACGATGACACCGTGTGGTATGTGGATTCTGGTGACTACTTGAGCTACCACCGCTTTGCGGGTGGCGACAACAACGGTGTTCGCCCGGTTATAATTGTCTCAACATCTGATATCAGTGCGTAAGCACCTGGGAGCGAATTTTCGGAGAAAATTGGTCCCGCCCAAAATTTTTGTAGCCACGGAGATCCACGGAGTGGTTCAAAAATTTTATAAATAAATACGCCCTTTAGGGCGTCAAAATGAATTTGGTATTATTTAATATATAAATAATATAGGGAGTGCTAGTATAGGTTCCCGGTTATCTTTTTTAGATTCTGGTTGGGTTCTGCTAACAACAATAACAACGTGTGGAATGTGAATTCTGATGACAACTTGAACAACAACAACTTCGCAAATGGTAACAACAACGGGGTTCGCCCAACTTTTCATGAAACTTAGGGTTATATTATATATTTATATATAGTGAGAAACCATGAAAAACAAGCACTTTTCTTGCTTAACTGCAAAATATATATTATAGATGTAAACGGAAGTTAGTAGTATTTTTATACGAAGGGTGAAGCTTTCTAGAACTATGATGATTGTTACAAGAGAAGTGTTGGCTTCTCTTGTAATTTTTGTTATAGGAGTTTGTATGTTAGAGAGTTATTATGGATTATATATTCAAATTTATGATGAATAATAAGTATTTAAATAAAAAACATAAAAAATTTTAAAAAATAAAAGTGTTTTAAGAAAAAAGTGGCGATAATAATTATAGATGGTACAAAATATGTATCTTCTTTTTAAATTTATTAAAGTTTAAAGAAAAGGAGGTGAAAAAATGAATGAAAGTATATTTGAAAGTATAAAACATATCGATGAAGATGGTAATGAATATTGGAGTGCTAGAGAATTACAAAAAGTTTTGGAGTACAGCGAATGGAGAAAATTCAAGCCAATTATAAGCAAAGCGATGAGATCGTGTTTTAATAGCAATCAAAGCGTTTTCAACCATTTCGCCCAGTTGGCCGAAATGGTTGAAATAGGTTCTAAAACGAAAAGAAAAATAGAAGATTATAAATTATCTAGATATGCATGTTATTTAATTGCGCAAAATGCAGATCCCAGAAAAGAAGTTGTTGCTCTAGCTCAAACTTATTTTGCAGTTCAAACAAGAAAACAAGAATTACTTGAAAAAGAATATAACTTACTTACTGAAGATGAAAAAAGATTATATCAAAGAAATCTAACTAGAAAAGGAAATTATTCTTTAAATCAAACTGCAAAGAAAGTGGGCGTTAAAAATTTTGATAAATTTCATAATGCTGGTTACAAAGGATTATATAACGGTGAAACAGCAGATGATATTGCTAAAAGAAAAGGGCTTAGATATAGAGAAGACATATTAGATAATATGGGAAGTACAGAACTTGCATCTAATTTATTTAGAATAACTCAAACAGAAGAAAAATTAAAAAAAGATAACATTATTGGTGAAAGTAACGCAAATAAAACTCATTATAAGATAGGCAAAAACATAAGAGAAGTAATCAAAAAGAATGGTGGTACTATGCCTGAAGATTTGCCTACTCCAAATAAAAGCTTAAAAGAGTTAGAAAAGAAAAATAAAAAAGAAGCTAATTTGCTTCTATAAAGAAATCATTATCAAATTTATGTTCTTTTATATCCAGTTTTAATAATTTATTTGTAGTTACCATATAAAATTCATAATCAAATCTTGCTATTTCTGTATCATTCCAAGTTGGATCTATATGTAACCAAATACCCTCATATGAAACAAGATTCCAAGCATGATTTTTATTTGAAATTATTATATTAGGAACTTTTATATAATCTAGAAATATTGAAAATGCATCTGCATATCCTCCACAAACTGCATGACCTTCTAATAAAGCTCCAGTTGCTTTTGAAGAATTGTAAACACTTTTTTTGTTATTTGCAAAGTTTTCATCATATATAGTGTTTTTTATTAAATAATCATGAAACATTTTTATTTTTTCTTCTACATCTTTTTCTTTTAAACTAAGTTCATTATATATTTGTTCAATTTTATTATTTATTTTAATTATTTCATCTTGTGAATATTTTTTACTAATATTAACATATATTTCTCCATATGAAGAAACTGTAGTATTTATTGTATTATGAGCATTAAATGGACTTACATATCCAACTATCTTACTCATTGTGTCAGCATCTGAACTTACTTTTTCAATATCATTTACACAAGTTTCATAGTCACTAGGACAATAGAATATAAATTCATCCCAACCATTATTTAATATATTATAAAATATATTTTCTATATCGTTTATTGAATGTGGAATATAATCCTCTTTATTTGTAAATCTTTTATATCCATAATTTCTTTTATATTCATTAGATTTTTTTAATTCAATTTTATTATTCTTTGTAATTAAATTTTTTAAGTAAATAGATATATTATCATAATCCAAATAAATAAACATTATAATGAATATTAAAAATAAACTAAATATTAAATTTTTTATTTTTCTCATAAAAAAATTATAACAAAAAAAGTAGTAAAATACTACTTATTATTGTTCACCATTTTTGATAAACGACTTTTATATCTTGCAGCTGTATTATCTTTTATAATATTTGCTTTTAAGCACTTATCAATTTTAGCATTTGCGTTATCTAATAAACTTTTTAAATCTTTTTCATTATTAGCAACTGCTTTTTCTAATTTTTTAATAGCTGTTCTCATTGTTGATTTAACATCATTATTAGAAACATTATTTTTCTTAGTAATTAATACTCTTTTTTTAGCACTTTTGATATTAGGCATAATCCACCTCCTTTAAATACTATTAAAATATTAACATAAAATACTTTTAAAATCAAATAAAATCAGTTATATTTCAACATTTTTTGCATATTTAATTGTATATAATTAAATTATGAAAAGGAAATTTAGAAATAAAAAATTTATAAACTTTAAAAAAATAGTTTTTTTAATAGTAATGATATTTACTATTTACTTTATGATGGGAGTTATTTTTAATGGTAAAATTATTAATTTAAAAGATTTATTATTTGATACTGCTTTAAAAGAAGTGGTAAAAGAGGATAGTATTATTAATAGTGCTTTAGATATTAATATAACTGCTCCTGAAAATTTAGTGTATTCTTTAATGAATAAAGTTGTAGATAAAAAAGATATTATGAAAGTGTCAAGTGATGATTATTTTGATTATGATGATTCAAAGTCTGAATATGTAGAAGATACCAATAAAATAGATATTAAAAATCCTATTGTTTATATTTATAATTCTCATCAATTAGAAGCATATAATATAGAATATGTTTATGATTATAGTGTTAAACCTAATGTTTTAATAGCTTCTTATATATTAAAGGAAAAGCTATACAATAAAGGAATAGAATCTATAGTTGAAACTAATAATATTAAGAAATATTTAAATGATAGTAATCTTAAATATAATTATAGTTATGTAGCAAGTAGACATTTTATAGAACTTATGTTAAAAAAAGAAAAATCTATTAAATATTTAATAGATATACATAGAGATTCTGCTAAAAGAAACAAAACAATAACTAAAATAGGAGATAAAAATTATGCAAGAATTATGTTTGTAGTTGGACTTGATCATAAAAATTATGAGCCTAATCTAAAACTTGCTAACGATTTAAATAATATGATTAATAAAGAATATCCAACTCTTAGTAGAGGAATATCTAAAAAAACTGGTAAGGGAGTAAATGGAATATATAATCAAGATATGTCACCAAATTCTATGCTTATTGAAGTGGGTGGAGTAGATAATACTATTGAAGAAGTTAATAATACAATGGATATTTTAGCTGAGATATTATCAAGTTACATAAAGGAGAAAGAAAATGGAAACTAAAAAAAAGAAAAATATATTTCCTATAATAATGATACTATTCTTTATAATTTTTATGGCTTTATATTTTACTGGAGTAACTGATATATATCAATATAGAGCACATAATAAAATGTCTATTACTAAAGAAGCGATGGAAAGATTTGAGAGTGATATTGAAAGTGGAAAAGATATATCTATTGAAGATTATATTACTCCAATAAAAGATTATACAAATGGCATTAGTAAACTTGGAAATAAGACAAGTAATATGGTTGAAGAATTTATGTCTAAAGGTATTAAAAAATCATTTAAATTATTAGCGTCTTTGTTTACATAGAAAAAAGAGCCATATAACCCATTAAAGGTGTGATTGTTTAATCTCCTTGTAATGATGGCTCTTAATAATATTATGTGTAATATATTTGTAATTATTCAAATAATTTAGAGGCTGCCTCTCTATAACTTCTTGTAAGAAGACCTCTGCCTAGGAGAGTTCCTCCAAAATATCTTACAACAATTATTAAAGTATTATCTAAATTCTTAACTTTTATTAAATCAAGCAGTGGCATTCCTGCAGTACCACTTGGTTCTTTATCTTCGTTTTTTCTTTCTATAGTTCTTATTTTGTAAGCGTAAACAAAATGTTTAGCTTTTTTATTTTCTTTTTTTAATTCACTTAAAATAGTATTAACTTCATCTTCTGAAGTAATAGAGTATAAGTATCCATAGAATTTAGATTTTTTATTTTCAACAAAACTTTTACTAATTTCTTTCATAATATAATTTTATAAAAATTTTTAATATTTGTATATAATTAAATTATATGTGTTTTTTATACTATATAAAACTTAAAAATAGTAATTTGCACTATAGAAATTACTGTGTTAATATGACTTAGACACACCTTAATAGATGTTAGTCGTGTGCTTCCTTATTCTATAAAAATAAGGGAGGTGATATGCATGAATAAAAGAGAAAAATCTTATTATTTCATAATTATCCTCTTGTTTGCTTTAGTATTTATAGTACTATTGTCCAAATAAAAATCACACTAACATCGAAACGATGTTAGTGTGCAACCAAATTTTGGAAGCACACCTGCTCTTTGAGGTGTGTCCTTTTTATTATATGAAGTTTCCTTCAACAAATACATAATACCACATTTTACTTTTAAATTCAATGAGTTTGACTTATAATATATCTATAAGGAGGGGATTATATGTTTAAGGAAGAATTATCTTTGGTTCCTAAAAAAAGTGGATGCTATTTAATGAAAGATCAATATGGAACTATTATATATGTAGGTAAAGCTAAAATACTTGCTAATAGACTTAAAAGTTATTTTACTGGTAGAGTTACTGGTAAAACTAGAGTATTAGTTAGTGAAATAAGAAGTTTCGAATATATTGTAACTTCTACTGAAGCAGAAGCTTTTATACTTGAGAATAATTTAATTAAAAAGTATAATCCTAAATATAATATTCTTCTTAAAGATGATAAATCTTATCCTTATATTGAACTTACTAATGAAAAACATCCAAGACTTATTATTAAAAGAGAAATTAATATTAATAAAAAGAATAGAAATTTATATGGACCATACCCAAGTGTATATGAAGCTAGAAGATTAGTTAATTTAATAAATAGAGTATATCCTCTTAGAAAATGCGTTAATATGCCTAAAAAAGAATGCTTATATTATCACATACATGAATGCCTTGGTTATTGTATTCATAAAGATATTGATGATAGTGAAATAGTAAAAGAAGTAATGAGTATATTAAATGGTAATAGTGCTTTGCTTATTGATAAAATAAATGAAAAAATTAAGATTAATTCAAATAATATGAATTATGAAGTAGCGTTATCTTTAAAAAATGATTTAGAATATATGAAAGTATTAGAAGATAAGCAAAAAGTTGAACTTAATGATGGAGTTAATAGGGATATATTTAATTATTATATTGATAAAGGTTATATATCTATTTCTATATTCTTTTTAAGAAATGGTAAATTATTAGGAAGCTCATCTAGTATTAAGCCAATTATTAGTGAAGTTAAAGATGAACTAGAAACATATATAGTGGATTTTTATTCTAAACATAATATAGCCCCTAAAGAAGTAATCGTACCGGATATTCTTGATAATGAAATACTATCTAGTTTATTAGATACAAAAGTAGTTAGTGTACAAAAAGGAATAAAGAAAAAGTTATTTGATTTAGTATATGAGAATGCTAAGATATCTTTAGAAAATGATATTGAAAGAATATATAGAAATGATGAAATGATTAGTGAGGCAACTAATGAATTAAAACATCTTCTTCATATGGATGAACTTAGTGTAATAGAAGCATTTGATAATTCAAATTTGTTTGGAACTTATACAGTATCCGCAATGGTTACTTTTGTTGATGGAAGGCCCTCTAAAAATGATTATAGAAAATTTAAATTATCTTTTGAAAAAAATGATGATGTTAAAGCTATGAAAGAAGTTATTTATAGGAGATATTTTAAAGTATTAAAAGAACACTATAGAATACCAGATTTAATATTAGTTGATGGTGGTAAGAATCAAATAAACGCATGTAAAGAAGCACTAAATGGTTTGAATTTATACATAAAAGTATGTGGCCTTAAAAAAAGTGATAAGCACCAAATGAGTGAATTAATTGATGGAGATACAATGGAAGTAATAACTATTGATAAGAGATCTAATGCTTTCCATTTATTAACAAGAATTGATGATGAAATACATAGATATGTTATTACTTATCATAAGCAAATAAGAAGTAAAGGCTCTTTATCTAGCATACTTGATGATGTTAAAGGAATAGGGCTTAAAAGAAAAAAAGAGTTAATTAAAACTTTTGGGTCTCTTAAAAAAATAAAAGAAGCAAATATTGAAGAACTTGAAAATATTTTACCAAAAGATATTGCAGTTAATTTAAAAGATTATTTAAATAATAAAGATAATATTGTATAATTATTAAGAGGTAGTTATGGAAAAAGAAAGGTTTGAAGTTTTTAATACGCCAAGTTATATATATTTAATGTATGATAGTATTGATAAATTAACTCTTAGAAAAAGTGGAACTGTCTACAATTTAGAAAATTTAGGTTTAATGAGTAACAATTATAATATATATTCACCAGTTTCTGGTAAAATAATTGGAACTAAAAAAGTAAAAAATCTTAATAACGAAGTTAATACATTGGTTGTTGAAAATGATTATAAAGATAAATGCTCTAAAATAAAAACCGGTAAATATGTGTATGATTATTATAAGAGAAAAGAAACTAATGAATTATTTGATACTTTTAATATAAGTGGTAAATATAATGGTAAAAAATTTCTTATGATTGATTTAACTATAAAAAATAATTATTTAGAAAATAAATATATAGTTAAAAAATATAATTATGAGATACTTGAAACTATAGATACAATTCAAAAAATATTTAGTATTGATACTGCATATATAGCTGTTAATAATCAAATAATTCAAAATTTATTAGAAGAATATAGTGGAATATATCCTAATATTAAATTTGTTAGTAGGGTAATTAATAATGAATATTCTGTTTCTTATAATGGATATGATATTATTAAAATATATAATGTATTAAAGTTTAATAGATATTATAATACTAAATATTTTACTGTAGTTAGTAAAAAAGAAACGATAGTTGTTAAGACAAAACCTAATATTTTAGTAAGTGAATTATTGATGTTTTTAAATTTAGAGGGCAATATAAATATAATTACTTATTCAAATGAAAAAATGAATAATTATGATGGAATATTGTCAGAAAGTATTAAAACAATAGTTGTTAATTAGGAGGTAGTTATGGAAATTAATATGGAGAAAATAGTTAATTACTGTAAGCAATATGGATTTATATTTCAAGGGAGTGAAATATATGGAGGGCTTGCAAATACATGGGATTATGGACCACTTGGAAGTAGACTTAAAAATAATGTAAAAGATGCTTGGAGAAAAAGATTTATTCAAGAAAGACCAAATGCATATGAAGTTGATGCTGATATTTTAATGCATCCTAGAGTATGGGAAGCATCTGGCCATATAGCTAGTTTTGCAGATCCACTTATTGATTGCAAAGAATGTAAGACAAGACATAGAGCAGACAATCTTATAAATGATTATACAAAGAGTTCTATAGCAGATGCTATGTCTCAAGAAGAAATGGTAGATTATATTAGAAAAAATAATGTGCCTTGTCCAAAATGTGGTAAGTGTAATTTTACTGATATTAGAGAATTTAATCTTATGTTTAAAACTCAAAGGGGAGTAACAGAAGACAGTAAAAATACAGTTTATTTAAGACCAGAAAATGCTCAAGGAGAATATGTAAATTTCTTAAATGTACAAAGAACTATGAGATGTAAATTACCTTTTAGTATAGGTCAAATAGGTAAAGCTTTTAGAAATGAAATAACTCCAGGTAATTTTACTTTTAGAACAATTGAATTTGAACAAATGGAATATCAAACCTTTTGTAAAGAAGGGGAAGATGTTATGCTTTATGAATATTTTAAGGAGTATGGTAAAAAGTTTTATATGGATCTAGGTATTCCAGAAGATAAATTGAGATTTCATGATCATGAGAAACTTGCACATTACGCTAAAGCTGCAAGTGATATAGAATATTTATTTCCATTTGGATGGGGAGAAATAAATGGAACTCATAATAGAACAAATTTTGATTTAACAAGACATACAGAATTTAGCGGAATTCCTCAAATGTATTTAGATCCAGAAACAAACGAAAAATATATACCATATGTAATAGAATCTACTTATGGACTTGATAGAACAGTACTTGCATTATTATTTAATGCATATAATGAAGAAACATTAGAAGACGGTACTACTAGAGAAGTATTAAAAATACATCCATACCTTGCTCCTTATAAAGTAAATGTTTTACCGCTTATTAAAAAAGTTCATGGAGAAAAAGCTATAGAAATATATAATATGTTATCTAAATATTTTATGACTAGTTATGATGAATCTGGTAATATTGGTAAACGTTATAGAAGAGCAGATGTAATTGGAACACCATTCTCAGTAACTATTGATGATAATACATTAAGTGATGGAACTGTTACTTTAAGAGATAGAGATACTATGGAACAAATAACTTTAAAAATTGATGAAATAAAAGATTATGTATTAAATAAAATTAATTTTTAGTTTTAAATTATTTACTTTTATGTACCAGTTATGATAAAATATATTATGATATAGTACATAGGAGGGTATGCATATGGCATTTGGAAAATTAAAAAAAATATTTAATAATAATGATGAAGATCTTGGTGAAGATGAATACTATGTTGGCAATACTGAAGAGTCAGTAAAAAAATCAATAGATCAAGGTAATAGTATGATTCTTGTAGAACCAAGAGCATATTCAGAAAGTCAGCAAATTGCAGATCATTTAAAAAATAGAAATGCAGTTGTTGTTAATTTTAAAAGAGTTACTTCAGAACAGTCTAAGAGAATATTAGATTTCTTAACTGGTACTTTATATGCTATAGGGGGAGCTATGGAAAAACTAGGTAATGGAATTTACTTATGTACTCCTAAAAATGTAAGTGTACAAGGAAAAATGACTACTGAAGAAGAAGGAAAAAAAGCAAAAGAAGAAAAAGAAGAAATCGAATGGTAAAAAAATAAAAAAACATTGAGGTGTTTCTATGAAAAAATTTAATACAGTTTTTCGTGGATATGATAAAAATGAAGTTAATCAAACTATTAATGAAATAATTAATAATTATGAAAATCTTCTAAATAAATCAAAAGCCACAGAAGCTGAAAATGAAAAACTTAAAGAAAAATTAGATCATTATGTTAAACTAGAGAGTACTTTAAATAAAGCTATATTTACTGCAGAAGATGCTTGTGAAAAGTTAAAAGCAATTGCAAGAAAAGAATCAAATGCAATGATAGAAGAAGCTAAAAGAAACTCTAATAGAATAATTAATGATGCTTTAATGAAAGCTGAAAAAGTAGAAGATGATTTAGAAACACTAAAAAGAAATGTTAAAATATTTAAAAGAAGATTAAGAACAATAGTTGAAAGTCAATTACAAGTAATTGATGAAATAGATGAAATTGATTTGAATAAATATGAGTAATCATATTTATTTTTAATTATATTTTTGATATAATGTATTTGTTGAAGGAAACTTCATATAATAAAAAGGACACACCTTAAAGAGTAGGTGTGCTCCTTATGAGGGAACACACTATCCTCGTATCAAGGATAGTGTGCTTTTTATTTGAAAACCAATGCTATAAACAAAGATACAAGCAAGAGGATGATTATAATAAAGAATGGTATATCACGTTTAGTCATAAATCATCACCTCCTTTATTTTTATAGAATAAAGGAGCACACACTAACCTCTATTAAGGCATGTCTAAGTGATAATAACATATTAAAAAAGATGGTGCAAATCACTATTTTTGTGTTTTATAGAGCATAAAATATCGCATAAATTAATAATTACTTAAGATAAAATTTAAATATATTTTGTGATATTATAAATTTAAGCAAATTTTTATAATTGACATAAATATTTGTGGGTAGTATAATCTATTTTGTAAATCAAATGAGGAAGACGTATATATAATAAGTTTTTAGAGAGCTTATGTTTGGTGAAAATAAGTATACGAGTTATATATTAGATCACTTCTGATGAATTCTTTTGAAATTAGTAGAAAGAATCGTATATCTACGTTACAGATTAACGAGTAAAAAATAAGGTGGTACCACGATAACTTCGTCCTTTGGAGTTATTGTGGCTTTTATTTTTAGGAGGAAATATGAGAGAGTTTAAAGAACTTGATAAGAGAAAAGTAAGTGAAGTCGAGGGAGATATCTTAAAACGTTGGAAAGAAATTGATATTTTGGCTAAAACAACTAAAAACAGAGAAGGAAATGACGAATTTGTTTTTTATGATGGACCAATATATGCTAATGCTAAACCTGGTATACACCATGTTCTTGCTAAGGCTATAAAAGATTCATTTACTAAATATAAAATAATGAATGGATATCATGTACTAAGAAAAATTGGCCTTGATACTCACGGACTTCCAATTGAAGTTAATGTTGAGAAGAAATTGGGTTTTACATCTAAGTCAGATATCGAAAAGTTTGGTGTTGAAAACTTTTGTAAAGAATGTAATAAAGCAACTGCACTTAATATTGATGAAATCAATCACTTAACAGATGTAATGGGTCAATTTATAGACTGTGATCATCCTTATGTAACATGCTCTAACGAATACATTGAATCAGAGTGGTGGATTATAAAAGAAATGGATAAAAAAGGATTAATTTATCATGGCAATAAAGTACTATGGTATTGTCCTAGATGTGGAACTGAATTATCAGCTAATGAAGTTGCCCAAGGATACCAGGAAGATCCTGTTAATTCAATAATTTTACCATTTAAGAAAAAAGATAGTGATGAGTATTTCCTAGTGTGGACTACAACTCCTTGGACTTTGATTGCTAATGTTGCTATTTGTGTTAATCCAGAATATACATATGTTTTAGTAGAGTCACAAGGATATAAATTCATATTATGCGAATCTTTATTAGAGAAAGTTTTAGGTGATGATGTTAAAATCATTGAAAAATATAAAGGTAAAGATTTAGTGGGTACTAAATATGAACAACTTTTACCATTTGTAAAAGTTGATGGTAAATGCTTTGAAGTAGTAGCAGATAATTACGTAACTGACGTAGATGGTACTGGTATAGTTCATATAGCTCCAGCATATGGTGCAGATGATAATAGAGTTTGTCTTGAAAATGGAATATCATCTGTTAACCCAGTTGGCCCAGATGGATGCTATACTGAAGGTCCATGGAAGGGAAGACTGGTAACTGACCAAGAACTTGAAGTAGACATTATTAAATATTTAAAAGAAAATGATAAATTATTTAAAAAAATAAAACTAACTCATGACTATCCACATTGCTGGAGATGTAAAAGTGCTTTAATAAGTTATCCAAAACCAGCTTGGTATGTAAAAACAACTGCTGTTAAAGATGATATAATTGCTGCTAACAAAGAAATAAATTGGTACCCTGAATATGTTGGTGAAAAAAGATTTGCTAATTGGCTTGATAATATGGTTGATTGGGGAATTTCAAGATCTAGATATTGGGGATGTCCTCTTCCAATATGGGAATGTGAATGTGGCCATAAAGAAGTAATTGGTTCTCTTGATGAACTTCAAGAAAAAGTAATAGAAGATGTAAATGTTAGAGAAGTTGAACTTCATAGACCATATGTTGATAATTTACATATTAAGTGCCCAAAGTGCGGAAAAATAGTAAGTAGAATACTAGATGTAATGGATGTTTGGTTTGATAGTGGAGTAATGCCATATGCACAATTTCATTACCCATTTGAAAACAAAGAATTATTCGAATCTCAATTTCCGGCAGATTTTATTGCAGAAGGAGTTGATCAAACTCGTGGTTGGTTCTATGTACTTCTTGTAATATCTACAATAATATCAGGCAAGTCTTGCTTTAAAAATGTTGTTGTCAATGATATGATTCTTGATGCAAAAGGTAAGAAAATGTCAAAATCAACAGGTAATATTGTTGACCCAATTGATTTTATAGAGCGTTATGGTGCAGATATAGTTAGATGGTATATGTTCTATGCTTCTCCTGTATGGACACCGTTAAAGTTTGATGAAGAAGGATTAAAAGAAGTATTTTCTAAATTTATGAATCCTTTAAAAAATACTTATAACTTCTTTGCAATGTATGCTAATATCGATAAAATTGATATAGATAATTGTGATGTAAAAATAAGTGATAGAGAAGAAATAGATAGATGGATAATATCTAAATATAATTCATTATTAAAGTATGTTACTGAAAGTTATGAAGAATATGATTTGAATAAAGTTGTAAAAGCTGTTACTAATTTTGTCTCAGATGATTTATCTAACTGGTATATAAGAAGAACAAGAAATAGATTCTGGGCAAGTGAATTAGATAATTCTAAGAAAAGCGTATATATAACTACATATGAAGTGCTAACAGGACTTTGTAAAATGATTGCTCCAATTGTACCTTATATAACAGAAGAAATGTATACTAAATTAACTGGTAAAGAATCAGTTCATTTAGAAGATTTCCCTAAATATGATGAATCTGTTATAGATAAGTCTTTAGAAGAAAAGATGGATCTTGTAAGAGACTTTATTACAATGGGAAGAAATATAAGGGAAGCTGCTAAGATTAAAATAAAACAACCATTAAGTAAAGTTATAATCGATTCTAAATATGAAAATATTGTTGGAAATTTAGATAGTTTAATTTTAGAAGAATTAAATGTTAAAAATTTAGAATATACTGATAATATGAATGAATATGTTAATATAACATATAAACCAAACTTTAAAGAAGTTGGTACTGTATTAGGTTCTAAAATTAAGTCATTCCAAAATTATTTAAATAATATAACTGAAGAAGATGTTGATAAGTTAAATAAAGATGAGTTAGTAGTTGATCTTGATGGAGAAAATATTAATATAACAAAAGATATGGTTATGTTATTTGTAAGTCCTAAAGAAGGTTATAATTCTTCATATTTAAATAATAAAGTAATTGTTATAAATACTGAATTAACAAAGGATTTATTACTAGAAGGTTTAGCTCGTGAGTTTAATAGTAAAATTCAAAATATGAGAAAGGAATCGGGTTTTGAAATAGCTGATAGAATAAAAATATACTATGAGAGTATACCTGAAATAGAAGAAATGCTTTCTAAATATAGTGATTATATTAAAGATGAAACTTTATGCTTAGAGTTAATTAAAGATGATTCTGGAAAAGAAGTAAAAGTTGGAGATTTAACTTTAAGAATTAAACTAGAAAGAGTAGTAAAGTAATTTAAAAGACTAGTTTTGACAAAAACTAGTCTTTTTGTTATAATACAAAAATGTTTTGAAAAACATAATATTAATAAGGAGTAATTATGACAGAAGAAGAAAAGAAAAAATTAGAAATGAGAAAAGAATTGAATCAAAAAGAATTAGATAGATTAAAAGAAGCTTCTAAAGATTATGAATTTTTATTAGATAGTGAACAAGATGCAATTTTAAAAGATTTATACTATGAGCATTTGCTTACTCAATATGAAATAGATAATTTATTATTAGATGAATCTGAATATTCAAAAGAATTAAAAAAAGAATTAGAAAGTTATAGAGAGCGTTTATCAAATATTAAAAATGAAAATATATATGAGGCTGATAAAAAAGTAAAAAAAATTTAAAAAATAAAAGTGTTTTTATAAAAAAATGACGATAATATATATAGAGGACAAAGATACTTATGTATCTTTTTTTGTTTTCTAGAAAGGAGGAAAAATGATAGAAAATATTAAAAATAAATCTTTAGAATTTATTAAAAAATATGAAAGAATTCTTTTTGTTGTGATATGCACCATATTAACATTTGCAATTATACTTGTTTTAATTTTTAAAAAATTTGATAAAGTAAAAGCAGAAGAAAATTCAAATCAAAATTTAACTATTACAAATGAAGTAATAGAGGGTGATGTTGAAGAAAAAAGGATTATAAAAGTTGATGTCAAAGGTGCAGTTTCGAAACCTGGAGTATATTCTTTAGAAGAAGGTTCTATTGTTGATGATGCAATAAAACTTGCTGGTGGAGTTAATAAAAATGCGAATACTAAAGAAATAAATTTGAGTAAAAAATTAACAGATGAAATGGTAATAGTAATATACACGAATTCTGAAATACAAGAGTTTAAAGATAAAAATAATAAAAAAGAAGAAAAAGAATGCATATGTGACAATGATATAAATGATGCTTGCATAAAAGAATCTTATACAAATTATTATTCATTTAATTCTGATGTAAAAGAATCAATTTCTATGAAAGAATCAAGTATTAGTAATCTTGTAAATATAAATACTGCAACATTAGAAGAATTACTTTCTTTAACAGGAATAGGTGAATCTAAAGCAAAAGCTATAATTGAATATAGAAAAGAAAATAGATTTCAAGTAATAGAAGATATCATGAAAGTATCAGGAATTGGTCAGTCAGTTTTCGATAAGATTAAGGAAGATATTACTGTGTAATTATTTCTATTATATATTATTAATAATATCTTCTTTATTTTCTTTTTTATATATTAAAAACTATAATTATAAAAGTATTTACAATATAAATGATAATTCATTTAACTTAAATATTTATTCATATAAAATAGATGGGGATAAATTATCTTTAGAATTAAAAGGTAAGGAGTTTTTGGTTGGAACGTATTACTTTAAATCAATAGAAGAAAAAGAATCTTTTATAGATAATTACAATATAGGAGATACCTTAATTATAAAGGGGATATTAAATATTCCTAAAAATAACACAATACCTAATACATTTAATTATAAAAAATATTTAAAATATAAGAATATTTATTATACATTAAGTATAGAAGAATTTAATAAAACTAGGTTAAATAAAAATATATTATATAAATTAAAGAATTTCTTTTATAAAAGAATATATAAAATAAGTAATAATGAGTTTATATATGCATTGGTTTTAGGGGATTCTACACATATAAATGGAGATAGTTTTAGAAATAATGGAGTAAGTCATTTATTTGCTCTATCTGGTCTTCATGTGTCATTAATATCATTAATATTATTAAAAATATTATCATTATTCTTTAAAGAAAAAGATGGAAGTATCATTCCTTACATAATTGTTTTTTTAATATTAATTATATATTCATTTATAACTGGGCTCAGGCCTTCTTTATTAAGAGCAAGTTTATTCTCTTTATTAATAGGTATAAATAAAGTGTATTATTATAATATTAAAGGAGAGAATTTGCTTATAATAGTATTCTTTATAATGACTATATTAAATCCTTTTGTAATAACTGATATATCATTTCTACTTTCTTGGAGTATTACATTCTTTTTACTTTTTACAAGTGAATTATATAAAGTGAAAAATTACATATTAAATCTTTTTAGAACAAGTATAATATCTCTTATATGTTCATTACCAATTATTATTAATAATTTTTATACAATAAATTTATTATCTTTAATAAATAACATAATATTTGTTCCATTTGTGACTTTTGTTATTTATCCATTATCAATGTTAACTTTCATATTTCCATTTTTAAATACGATTTTATTATTTTTTGCTAACATTTTAAATACTATTTCTGGTTTTATGGAGAGTATTAAAATATTTACTATTTATTTTTCTAAAATAACTACCATCGAAATAATCATATATTATTTATTAATAGTATTAATCGTCAAATGTAAAAAGAAATTAAAATTTATAATTATATTATTCTTATTTATATTATTTTTATATTTAAAGCCTAATTTTAAAAATTATAATTCAATATATTTTATAGATGTTGGTCAAGGAGATAGTTCTTTAATAATAACTAAGCATAATAAGAGTATTTTAATAGATACTGGTGGAATTATTAATTACGAATCTAAAGATGAATGGAAAAAAAGAAGAAACAAATTTAATTTAGTAACATCATCAATTATTCCTTTTTTTAAAAGCATAGGACTTAAAAAAATAGATTATCTCTTTTTAACTCACAACGATGCAGATCATGCCGGTTATTCTAAAAATTTGGTTGATAATTTTAAAGTAGATAATATTATCATTAATAAGGGTAAAGTAGGTAATTTTGAATCTAAATTAAATTATAAATTTATAAATGATTATTATGAAATAGATAATATAAAAATATATTCATTAAATAATAAAATTTACAATGATGAGAATTCTAACAGTATTATTTTATTAATAATAGTAGATGATAAAAAAATACTGTTTATGGGAGATGCTGGTATTGAACAAGAAAAAGAAATAATAAAAAAATATAATATAGATAATATAGATATATTAAAAGTTGGGCACCATGGAAGTAAAACAAGTAGTTCTGAAGAATTTATAAAGTTTACTTCACCAAGTTACTCAATTATTTCTTGTGGTGTAAATAATAAATTTGGACATCCGAATAAAAAAGTATTAAATACATTAGAAAACTCTAAAATATATAGAACAGATCAAGATGGTAGTATATTTTTTAAAATTAAAACAAATAATTTAAATATAAAAACGTATTTACCATAGAAGGAAAGTGATTTTGCTTATATAATCGAATTCAAAAAATGTGCGTATTAAATAAATATATAACCACAAATTTTAAACAATAGAAAAAAATTTTGTGTACAGTTTACATAAAAAAATAGGAAATTTAAATAATATAGTATATAATTTATTTATAGAAAGTAGGAATAAAAAATGAAAACTATTACTATTGAAGAAATAGAATCAAATCCAAATTTGGATTTGAGTGAAAGAATTAGTATGTATTCAAAAGATTCAAAATGGTCTGAAGAAGATTTAAAAGAATTAGCAACAGCTTCAATAAAGCAAGAATATGAGTATTGGATAAATAACAGAACAAATGTGTCAGAAAGAACTGATGCCATGTTAAAAAGTATACTTAATGGCCACATTTTAAATAATGTTGAAGGTTTTGAGATGATGTGTAGTGACCCTAAAAAGATAGAACAATATTCAAAATATGAAGCTTTAAAACAAAAAGCATATAATGAAGGCATAACATCAGAAGAATTATCTGAAATTTGTGATATGATTGGTTTTGATCAAAATATTTCTGATTCAATCAAAAATGAATTTGAAGAAAGAGGGTTAATTAATAATTCAAATACAAGATAATGTAAAAATTATTTTGTTATTGCATATTATATAATATATGCCATATGGCATTTATATATATTGAGAGAATTCTTTTCTCTCTTTTATTATTTGCTTAAATAAAGTATAATTATGTTATGAAGAATATAGATTTAATAAATAGTTTTATTAATTATTTAGTAGTTGAAAAGAATTATTCTGATAAAACAGTTAAATCATATGAAGATGATTTAAATTCTTTTGCATTGGAAATTAATAAAAATTTATTAGATATAACTGAAGAAGATATAATTAATTATTTAAAAGTATTAAAAGATAATAAATATAAAAAAACTAGTGTGTCTAGAAAAATTAGTTCATTAAAAAGTTTTTATAAATATATTAATTTTAAAAAAATAAAAGAAGGATATAATCCAACAACATATATTTTATATCCTAAAAAAGATAAAAAGTTACCCAATTTTATTGAATATAATGAATTAGAAGAAATGATTCAAAGTTCATTAGAAGGTAAAAATAAAGAAAGAAATAATTTAATAATAGAATTGTTATATGCAACTGGAGTGCGTGTTTCTGAACTTGTCAATATTAAACTAAATGACATTGATTTTAATGATCAAAGTATTAGAGTAATGGGTAAAGGTTCTAAAGAAAGAATTGTTTATTATGGAGAGTATGCTTTAAATGCATTAAATAATTACATTAATGGTGAAAGAAAAGAAACTTTAAATAATATTGATTCAGAGTGGCTATTTTCAAATAAAAAAGGAGATCATTTATCAACTAGAATGATTGAATTGATAATAGATAAAATAATGAAAAATGTTAGTATCAAATCAAAGGTTAGTCCTCATACATTAAGACATACTTTTGCGACTCATTTATTAAATTCTGGGTGTGATATAAGGGTAGTTCAAGAATTATTAGGTCACGAAAATCTTACAACTACTGAAGTATACACTCATATAACAAATGAAGAATTAAGAAATACATATAATAAATTCCATTTAAGAAAATAAATAGTTATAAAAATAAAATTATAACTATTTTTTATATGTAAAATATATTGAATTTAATTGAAATATATTTTCTTACTATGGTAAAATAAAAAAGTTAGGAGTGTTTTATGGAAAAGAAAAAATATGTTTATCTTTTTAAAGAAGGTAATGCTGATATGAGAAACCTTCTTGGTGGAAAAGGTGCTAATTTAGCTGAAATGACTAATATTGGTTTACCTGTACCTCAAGGTTTTACTATCACAACAGAAGCATGTACTGCTTATTATGAAGATGGAAAAGAAATTAATGAAGAAATACAATCTCAAATTAATGAGTACATAACAAAAATGGAAAGTATCACTGGAAAGAAATTTGGTGATAAAGAAAACCCTTTATTAGTTTCAGTTAGAAGTGGTGCAAGAGCATCAATGCCAGGTATGATGGATACAATTCTTAATTTAGGATTAAATGAAGAAGTTGTTGAAACAATTGCTAAAAAGAGTAATAATCCAAGATGGGCTTGGGATTGTTATAGAAGATTTATTCAAATGTATTCTGATGTTGTAATGGAAGTTGGAAAGAAATACTTTGAAGAATTAATCGATAAAATGAAGGAAGAAAAAGGAGTTACTCAAGATATTGAATTAAATGCTGAAGATTTAAAAGAATTAGCAAGAGAGTTTAAAGAAGAATATAAAAATAAAATAGGAACTGATTTTCCAGATGATCCAAAAGAACAATTAATGGGAGCTATTAAAGCTGTATTTAGATCATGGGATAATCCAAGAGCAAACGTTTATAGAAGAGATAATGATATTCCTTATTCTTGGGGAACTGCTGTAAATGTTCAATCTATGGCATTTGGTAATATGGGAGATGACTGTGGAACTGGTGTTGCATTTACAAGAGATCCAGCGACAGGTGAAAAAGGTTTATTTGGTGAATTTTTAACAAATGCACAAGGTGAAGATGTTGTTGCTGGTGTAAGAACTCCAATGAAAATTGCTGAAATGGAACAAAAATTTCCAGAAGCATTTGAAGAATTTAAAACTGTTTGTAAGACTCTAGAAGAACATTATAGAGATATGCAAGATATGGAATTTACTGTTGAACATGGTAAACTTTATATGTTACAAACAAGAAATGGTAAAAGAACTGCTCAAGCTGCTTTAAAAATTGCTTGTGACTTAGTTGATGAAGGAATGCGTACAGAAGAAGAAGCAGTATTAATGATAGATCCAAGAAATTTAGATACATTATTGCATCCGCAATTTGATGTTAAAGCATTAAAAGAAGCAAAACCTATTGGTAAAGGTTTAGGGGCTTCTCCTGGTGCTGCTTGTGGACAAATAGTATTTACTGCAGAAGATGCAGAAAAATGGGCTAATAATAAAAAGAAAGTTGTATTAGTAAGACTTGAAACATCACCAGAAGATATCACCGGTATGAAAGTTGCTCAAGGTATACTTACAGTTCGTGGTGGTATGACTTCACATGCTGCAGTTGTTGCTCGTGGTATGGGATCTTGTTGTGTATCAGGCTGTGGGGATATTAAAATGAATGAAGCTAAGAAAGAATTTGAACTTGGTGGAAAGATATTTCATGAAGGAGATGTAATCTCAATAGATGGAACAACTGGTAATATATATGATGGAGCAATTCCAACAGTTGATGCCACAATAGCTGGCGAATTTGGAAGAGTAATGGAGTGGGCTGATAAATTTAGAGTATTAAAAGTTAGAACTAATGCTGACACTCCAAAAGATACAAAGAAAGCTATTGAACTAGGAGCAGAAGGAATTGGACTTTGTAGAACAGAGCATATGTTCTTTGAACCAGAAAGAATATTTAATATTAGAAAAATGATTCTTGCTGAAACAACTGAAGACAGAGAAAAAGCTTTAGACAAGTTAATTCCATATCAAAAAGGTGATTTTAAAGCGATGTACAAAGAATTAAAAGAATTACCAATGACAGTACGTTATTTAGATCCACCTTTGCATGAGTTCTTACCAAAAGAAGAAAACGAAATTAAAGAACTTGCTAAAGATATGGGAGTAACTGAAGAACATTTAATTGAAGTATGTAATGAATTACATGAATTTAATCCTATGATGGGACATAGAGGATGTAGACTTGCTGTTACATATCCTGAGATAGCTAAAATGCAAACAAGAGCTTTAATGGAAGCTGCTATTGAAGTACATGAAGAAGATGGATATAATATTGTTCCAGAAATAATGATACCTTTAGTAGGTGAAAAGAAAGAATTAGATTATGTTAAAAATATAGTTGTAGAAGTAGCAGAACAAGTTAAAAAAGAAAAGAATTCTGATATGGAATATCATATTGGAACAATGATAGAAATTCCAAGAGCCGCACTTCTTGCAGATGAAATTGCACAGTCAGCAGAATTCTTCTCATTCGGAACAAATGACTTAACACAAATGACATTTGGTTTCTCAAGAGACGATGCTGGTAAATTCTTGGGATCATATTATGATAAAAAGATTTATGAAAATGATCCGTTTGCTAAATTGGATCAACATGGCGTTGGTAAATTAGTTAAAATGGCTGTGGAACTTGGTAAACAAACAAGACCAAATATTAAACTTGGAATATGTGGTGAGCATGGTGGAGATCCTCAGTCAGTTGAGTTCTGTCATAATGTAGGGCTTACTTATGTATCTTGTTCTCCATTTAGAGTTCCAATTGCTAGATTGGCCGCTGCACAGGCTGCAATTAAAGCAAAGAATAATTAAACTAAGTCATACGACTTAGTTTTTTTATTGCATAATCATATTCTTTGATATAAAATAGAATAGCTCGAATTAAAAAGCAAGTAAAGAAATAATAATAAGACTAGAACAAATCTAGTCTTTTTTGATATAACTAATATAGTTATATTTAGAGACGATAAAAGGAATTTAGATAATATAAAATAATATATAAGATATTAAAAAATATGATATAATATTACTTACATAGGGAGGAAATTATAAATATGACAGATATTTTTAAAAGAGTACAAGAGATAGATGAAAAAGGTATTAAAGATTTAAGTTCTAACAATAAAAATGACTTTTTGGATAAATGTTTAGAAGCTGCTAAAAAAGCAGAAGATATATTTAAATCTGTTTACTCTGAAAATTCTGATGAACAAGTTAGCAATAATTTAAATAGTGATAATACTTTAAATTCAGATTGGTTAGAAAAACTAGAAAACATTGAAGGTGCACTTGAAGAACAAAAAAGTGATTCTCCAAAAAGAAGATAATAACGATAAGACTAGGTAAAACTAGTCTTTTTTATATTCGTAAAATAGTAATATTCCGATATAATAGGCCAACAAAAAGTTGGTCTTTTATTTTTCTAAAAGATCAACCATTTTATTCGCAAGTTCTTTTGGACTTTCTTTACTACCATTTATTAACCAGAAGTAATATACATTAAATATACCACCTGCTATAAAATATGATTTATAATTCTCATATTCTTTTTGATGTAAATTTATTAGTTTATTATCAAACTCATTTTTTAATAGATTAAATAGATTCGCTTTATATATTAGATAAGATTCATTTTTATACTTTTCTAAATGAGTAAATAGCTTTATAAAATAATCTTTAGTAGAGTCATTTTTATAGCTAATATCTGATTCCTTTAAAAAGTTATCAGTAGTATTTGTAATCCACTTTTTTATAATATCTTCCTTTGAATCAAAATTTCTATAAAAAGATAATCTACTAACACCTGCTTTTTCAGATAATTCAGTAATAGCAATATCATTAAATTCTTTTTTAGACATTAAAGAAAATAATGCATCAGTTAAACTTTCTTTAACTATATTATTTGCAATTTCATTTTTATTCATGATGTAACAAAACACCTCCATTTGTTACATTTCCCGTTTGGAATATTGTTGGAAATAAATTTCTATAATATAATTATAATAAGATGTAGCAAATGTTACAAGTGTGAGGAATTATATTATGAAAAAAGTATTAAAAGTAATTGGAATTATATTTGGAATAATAGTTGTAATTGGAGTTCTTATTTTTATACTATTAAAGAATACATTTTTAATGAGTCATCCAGAATTAAAGGGAGAACCAGAAGTAAATAAATGGTATAAAATTACACCGAAAGATGCCAAATCATCTGATGGTAGTGAATGGCATGGAATCTTTAAACTAGGAAAAGATAAAAATAAAGTAATTGTTTATTTCTTTGGCGGAGGAGTTAGTATTACTCCAGAAACATCAAAAGGTGGTAATGAATTTTATGCTACTAATATGACAGGGCAAGATTTTGTTGCTAAAGGTGGAATTGGGAGTGATGTGGAAGAAAATCCATTTAAAGATTGGACAAAAATAGTTGTTCCTTATGCTTCAGGTGATTTTCATTCAGGAACAGGAGAATATCATTATAAAGATTCAAAAGGTAAAGATAAAACGATTTATCATAATGGATATAATAATTACACGCTTTTAATGAAAGAAGTTCAAGAATATGTAGATTTTGATAAAGTTGATACATTACTTGTAACTGGATTTAGTGCAGGAGGATTTGGAACATCATTATTATCAGATGATGTAATAAACTATTTTCCTAATGCAAATAACATTACTGTAGCAGTTGATAGTTCTTTGCTTTTATATGATGATTGGCATAAATCAGCAACTGAATTATGGAACAGTCCAACAGAAATAAGTGATAGATTAACTGGAAATAATATTGTTTTAGATAGTTTAGTAGCACTACATAATAAAAGAGGAAATAGTGTTAAAATCCTATTTGACTGTTCTGTAAGAGATGATACATTACAACAATATCAAGCATATATAGATCATGGTA
>CAMVPB010000013.1 GCA_947169285.1 uncultured bacterium
AATCTTATTAAATAATTTTTACATTATTTGGTATCACATCATTTACAATTATACACTTTAAACTACTTCGTATTAATATTTTCTTGATTGTATCCTAACGCTTGAAGATTTGAATTTAAAAGTTTTAATTGCTCTAAAACTTGCTTCATAATCTCAAGACTTTCATCATTGTTAGCCTGAGGTTTTTCATTTTTTCTCTTATTATGCTCTTTTATAACTTTATCTTCTTCTTTAGCCCTTTTTCTAGCATCAACTTCTTCTTTAATTGGAGCTACTATTTTGTTTTCAACATCTTCTTTTATTTTATGAAATTTATCAGATGCTATTTTCTTTATTGCTAAAGTACTCAAAGCAAATACTCCAAGTCCTTTTTGACTAATTCTTACTTTCTTTTGCTTCAAATTCTCTATTTTATTTTTAGAATAACTAAGAGCTGCACTTACATTATTAAGTTCTTGCCTACTATAATCTTCCTTATTAGAAATAACTGTTTTTAATTCTTCTCTTGCTTCTTTTTTATAGTCTTCCCAATCATTAATTTTCTGATCTATTTTATCTTCTTTGGCTTGAATTTTTTTGTTAATAGGATTTTCTCCAACATAATCCTCTAACTTTGCTTTCATTTTACGCCATTTATTACTAATCTTTTCAATAAATAATCTAGGAACAAGAAAAGGTTTACCCCCAGTCCTTTTAGGCATTTTATTTACTAAATTTCTTAAATCCAAATAATCTACAGTTTCTGTACTTGCTTCCATAACATTTACTCCTCGGAATTAATTGTTTTTATTATTAAATCTTTTATTTCTTGAACAACTTCTGGTTCTTCAATGCCCCTTAATTCAATAGAATCTCCATCTTCAATAACTTCTGATGTATATGTTAATACATTTCCATTATCATCAAGTTGATTTTCAGTATAAATAAGATAATCTTTACCATTAGATTTAAGTTTAAAATAACTTAAAACTTCAACCTCTTTTTCTATACCATTTTCATCTATTACTTTTAATGTTTCTTTACCTTCCATCTTTATCCTTCCTCTCAATTATAAAAATATCATTTATAACATATTTTGTCAATAAAAAAAGTGTGTTTTAACACACTCCTATATACTCAATAATAAAGAAATAACTATAAATAGAATCCCTAAAGTATAAGTTAATCTACTTATAAATTTTTCTCCTCCTCTTTCTTTTCTATTAGCCATTAATAGACTATTACCACCTGTAATAATTTGACTAGCATCACTAGCCTTATTACTTTGTAATAATACTATTGATATTAATAATAAAGAGACTACTATAAGTAATACTTCTAAAACTTTTTCCATAACTCACTCCTCGCTATATATTTTAGCAAAAATCTTATTTTAATTCAATAACTATTTTAATTCTACAATAGTCATGCCATCATTAAAATTATCTGTGTAATAATTATTTACATACTTATTAGATTTGAGTTCACTATGTACCGCTTCTTTTACAATTCCTAATCCTTTACCATGAATTATAACCAGTTTCTTATCCTTAGTCTTTATTGCATCATTTATAAATAATTTAGTTAAAACTTTGCTTGTTTCATATGTTTCACCATGCAAATCAAGAATTGGACACCCATACAAAAACGGATCATTTACTTTACCACTCATAATTCTAATTTCCTTACTTTAATATTTTTATCTTCATTTACATATCCTGGTGTTAAATAATTCATTAATGTTGCCTCTATTTCTTCTAAAGAAATATTTGATGGTATTTTAGCAGCAGCTGAATATAAATTTCCTCCACCAGTACCAAACATTGACATAATATTACCAACATTAATTAATCCTTTACTTCTAGCACTTATATAATAATTATTTTCATCTATTTTTCCAATCACAAAAGAAGCATTTATATTATATTTTAATAAATAGTCAGCTGCTTTAGCAAGATCTTCTCTTGTATAAAAAACATCTAAATTGGTATTTTGACAAATTACCCCAATATTAAAACTATGTATTTTTGTTGACTCTATAAGTCTTTGTATTTTTCTATCCTCTGTAAAGTCTTCAGCAAATAGTTCATTAACATATGTCTGATTTGCGCCAGCTTCTATTAATCTTGATGCAGCA
The DNA here is from genome assembly GCA_947169285.1 of uncultured bacterium. Taxonomy (GTDB): domain Bacteria; phylum Bacillota_I; class Bacilli_A; order RF39; family UBA660; genus CAJOJR01. The sequence goes on from CAMVPB010000013.1 coordinate 2,117, forward strand.
CCATGTGTTTTTGAAGTTGCGTTCTTATCATAATTTTTAGTATCTAACTTTATTCCTGCTAAAAGATAACTTGCAAAATCTTTAGGGTCATATTTTGCATGAAAACGATTTACTAATCCCTCTACAATCTCACAGGCACTTGATATATTAGTATCAATAAATTTATATGCATTTTTAATAGTCTTTTCATCTGTATCGTGATGATCTATTACAATAACATCATCAAAATCATTAGAGTTTACATTTATCATATATTCTTTATTAGTATCAAGAACTATAAGTAAATTATCTTTCCCTTTTAATCTTTCTACTTCTTCTGTTCTTATAACATTAAACCTATTTTTCATATCAGCAACTACAGTAGATGTACTTTTATCCATATTTCTAAATTCTTCATTAATAATTATGTATGGTTTCTTTTTCATTTTTTCACATATAAAAGCCATACCAATAGATGCCCCTAAAGCATCAAAATCAGGTCTATCATGTGATATTATAAAAACAGTATCATTCGAATTTAAAAGCCTAGTTAAAGTATCTTTTAAATTCATATAATTTGTTTCCATATTATTTAATATTAACTCGCCTTTCATCCAATCAAAGATTGAATAATGATATCATACCATATTACTTTTTATAGTCAACTTGACAAATAATAAAAAATTTGCTTTAAAGAAATAAATGAAAAAGATTTATTCTTCTTCATTTATTTCTTGTATTATTGATTCTATTTTTTTTGCATATTCAATTGATTCATCATATATGAATCTAAGTTCTGGAGTATGTCTTAAATTCATTCTTGAAGCAAGTTCTTTTCTAAAATACCCAGTTGCATTATTTAAATCTTTTAATATTTTATCTTTATTTTTATCATCTAATGCAGTGAAATATATTTTAGCAAAACTTAAATCATTAGTAACTTTTACATGAGTAATTGTTACTGTTTTAAAATCTTGATCCTTTGCTTCTCTTAATAGTAAATCAGATATTTCTTTTTGCATATCAGAAGCTACTCTTACACCTTTTAAATTCATTATCTTTTCACTTCTTTCATTTCATATGCTTGAATAATATCACTCTCTTTTATATCATTAAAGTTTTCAATTGTTATACCACAATCAAATCCATTTTTAACTTCTTTTACTTCATTCTTTTCTCTTTGAAGAGATTTTATTTTACTATCAAAAACTATTACTCCATCTCTTATAATTCTTGCTTTTGAATTTGATTTAATAGTACCACTTATTACATGAGAACCAGCAATTGTTCCAACTTTAGAGAATTTAAATAATTGTCTTACTTCTGCTTCTCCAAGCGTTACTTCTTCAAATTCAGGGTCTAACATACCTTTCATAGCGGCTTCTATTTCTTCAATTGCTTTATAAATAATATTGTAAAGTCTTATATCAACATTATAACGTTCTGCAATTTCTTTCGTTTGAGATGTTGGCATTACATTAAATCCAACTATTATTGCATTTGATGCATTTGCAAGTATTACATCACTTTCTGTAATTGTTCCAACTCCACTTCTTATAACACTTACTTTAACACCTTCAACATTTATCTTTTCTAAATTATTTTTAACAGCTTCTTCAGAACCTTTAACATCTGCTTTTAATACTATGTTAATTTCTTTTTTACCTTCTTTTATATTATCAAATAAATCATCTAATGAAACTGGTTTTCTTTCATTCTTTTTTAATTTCTCATTTTCGATTCTCTTTAAAGCTACTTCTCTAGCTTGTTTTTCAGTTTCAAATGCCATAAATTTATCGCCAGCAACTGGAACTTCGTTTAAACCAGTTATTTCTACTGGAGTTGAAGGAAGTGCCTCTATTATATCTTTTCCGGCATCATTTTTTAAAGTTCTTACTTTACCAAAAGTAGTACCTACTACAATTGGATCTCCTAGTCTTAAAGTTCCTCTTCCAATAAGTAAGGTTGTTACTGGTCCCACTTTTTTATCAAGTTTAGCTTCTATTACAGTACCAGTTGAATAAGCATTTGGATTGGCTCTTAAATTTTGCATTTCTGATAAAGCAATTATATTATCTAAAAGAAGATCTACTCCTTCACCAGTGTGAGCACTTAATTTAACAAATATTGTGTCTCCACCCCATTCTTCAGGATTAAGTCCCATTTCTGCAAATTCAGACATTATTCTATCAATATTTCCAATACCTTTATCAATCTTATTAATAGCAACTATAATTGGTACCTTTGCAGCTTTAGCATGATCAACCGCCTCTTTAGTTTGAGGCATAACCCCATCATCAGCAGCAACTATAATTATTACTATATCAGTAATAGATGCTCCTCTTGCTCTCATTTCAGTAAATGCTGCATGTCCTGGAGTATCTATAAATGTAATCTTTTTACCTTTTTGCTCTACTTGATAAGCACCAATTGCTTGAGTAATTCCTCCAGCTTCACCTGATACCACATTAGACTTTCTGATATAATCAAGTAAAGTTGTTTTACCATGGTCAACATGCCCCATTATTGTAACAACTGGTGGTCTTTCTACTAAATCTTCTTCTGAATCACTTATCTCATATTGTTCAAAATTTGATATATCAGCAGTTTCTTCTTTTTTAAGTTCTTTGTTATAATCTAAACAAATAACTGCAGCATCATCAAAAGAAATAGATTGATTAGCTGATATCATTAATCCTGCCATAACTAGTTTTTTAACAAGTTCAGCAACATTAACATTTAATAAGTTAGCTAGATCATTAACAGTCATTCCTTCTTTGTAAAGAATTACATTATCTTTTAATGTTTCAACATTACTTTCAAGTTTTTGTTTATGTTTATAAAGATTCTTTTTATTTTTTAAATATTCTTCTTTTTCTTTAAAATTATCTTTTTTCTTAATTTTTTCTTTCTTTTCATGAACAATATTTAAATTTGACTCTTCAAGCATACTTTCTGCTCTATCTTCAAATTCATATTTATCCATTAAAGTTTCATCAACTTCAACTTCTTCAGTCTCTTCTGTTGTAACACTACCACAAATAATATCTAAAAGTACAATTGCTTCATCATCAAGTTCATCGTTTTCATTAGTAACATTAATATCATTATCTTTTAATATTTGTAATATAGTTTTTACATCTTTCTTAGATTCTAATGCATAATCTTTTACTGTCATATTAAGCACCTTCTTTCTTTTATATTCTTTTTAATAATTCCTCATATATTTCATTATTAATATTAACATTTAAATTTCTATCTAATATTTTATTCTTTTGTGCACTCAATATTACTTCTTTATCTTTTTTCAAATAGCATCCTCTTCCATTTGCTTTATATGTATCATCAATAGATACATTCCCATCTTTGTCTCTTACTATTCTTAAAAGTTCTTTTTTGGGAAGTCTTTCATGAGTTAATGCACAACATCTTAAAACAGGTTTATTTTTCATATCATCACCTATTTTTCATTAATCTCTTTATTTATATCTTCTAACGTTTTAATATTAATTTTAACTTTTGTTAACTTACTTGCTAATTTAATATTAACACCTTTTTTACCTATTGCTAATGAAAGGTTTTCGGTATCAGCAATTACTAATGCTTCATTATCAGACATCATTGATACATTTAAATTTTTTGCTGGGCTTAAAGCATTTGTAACAAATTTCTCAATATCTGGATCATATAAAATTAAGTCAACTTTTTCTCCATTTAATTCTTTAATAATATTAGCAATTCTTCTTCCTTTTTCTCCAACACAAGCCCCTATTGCTTCAACTTTTGAATTAGTTGAATATACTGCAACTTTACTTCTAACTCCCGCTTCACGTGCAACTGCATACATCATTAAGGTTCCATCATTAAATTCGGGTATTTCAAGTTCAAATAATCTTTTAACAAAGCCATAATGTTTTCTAGAAAGTAAAATTAGTGGTCCTTTAGTAGTGTTCTCTATTTTAGTAATATATACTTTAACACTATCACCCATAGTTAATTTTTCACCAGGAATTAATTCGCTTTTAGGAAGAATTCCTCTTGATTTTCCAAGATCTACATAATAGTTTTTAACATCTTCCATAGCAAGAAAACCAACCATTAATTCATTTTCTTTATCTTCAAATTCTTTCATAATTTGATTTCTTTCAGCTTCTCTTAGTTTTTGAATTACTACTTGTTTAGCAACTGAAACTGCTACTCTATCAAAATCTGCTGGAGTTACTTCTTCAATAACTTCATCTCCAACTTTATAGTCACCTAACTTTTTAGCTTCTTCTAGTTCTATTAAAGCATTTGGATTAATCTCTTCAGCACCGGCTTCAATTTCTTCAGCAGTTGGTAATACTATCTTATCAACCACTTCCCTTACTTTATAAACTCTAATATTACCTGTATCAGTATCAATAACAGTCCTTATATTAGCAGTTTCATTAAAATTTTTCTTATAAGCAGTACTAAGTGCACTACTCATTGCGTCTATTAAGAAATCTGCATCTAAATTCTTCTCATTAACTAAAACATCAAAAGCTTTTTTAAACTCTTTGGCATTCATTATTCTTCAACTCCTTTACTACATACATCAATTACATAATCATCTAGACTTAAATCAAGATTATCAATAATTGGATTAACTATCTTCATGGCTTTTACACACATATTAGAATCAACTGTCTCATCACTATCAATTACTATGAATAATGTCTTTTCACCATCTTCAACACCTTCATATACCTTATCAACTCTAATATTTTCTTTTATTAAAGATTCACTAATTGCTTCTTTAATTTTATTTTCCATTTTCCCTCCTTAAATATTAGTTAAAGGAGTGGGAAAACCCCACTCCTTTTAAATCAACCTTATTATAACAAAAGAATATTATAAATACAAGATAAATATACTATTTTTCTCCCGAATAATACCCAGTAAACTCTTTAACTAATTTAACTTCTATTTTATCTTTAGATAAATCTATGGTATTGTATTTTAATTTATTATTGGAAACATCCACTTGCTCAATAAAATGCAAAATGTTATTAACAATAACTGGAGTTACAGTAATCTCTTCTCCTTCTAAGTCAGCATCTATGGTATAAAATGTTTTAACAAGATTATTAGTATAGACTTGGTTTGAGTCATTATAAATTGTTATTGTGTTTAAATCCACGCCACTACCAATATAATTTACTTCAATATAATAATTTCCAACCTTATAAATCATTCCATTAACATCATGATGAAGAAATTCAAGTATTGTCGATAAAAAATCTTGATCATCAAGCATATCATAATCAAACTCATCTATAAGCACATTTTTCAATGTTATTTTATTATTAATTTTTAATGAGGCTTCAGTACATATAGAATAATTTGACAAATATTTTTCACAACTGTATACAAATGTATTACCATTTTTTTCTTTCTTTAAATTTTTAAAATTTGTTTTTATTTCATCAGTGCTTAACAATTCATAAAAGCCATTCAATAGTATTGCATTATCATCTGATTTTTGTGGAAAATCTATTTTTTCTCCGATATCATTATTTGTTGGTTCTTGTTGCTCTATCACACTTGATGGCTCATCTATTGGATTATTAGGTTTTTCTTCTTCTTTAAAATAATTTATTCCATACCATACACAAAAACCTACTAAACATATACCAATTATTGTAAGTATTATTATCAATATTGGTGACATTCTCTTTTTCTTTTCTTCCATATTTTTTATTCACTACCTTTCATGTCTTATTATACTATATATATATATATATCAATTACATTATTTATAATTTACATTTTACATTTACAGTGTAAATTATTAAATTCTGTATATATTTAATATTTAAGATAACAAATCAAAAAAATACATATAGTGGAAATTAAATTATATGTGTTTTATATACTGATAAATATTAAAAACATCGGTTTGCATAGTTAAACTCACTGTGTTAATATGACTTAGTCACATCTTAATAGAGGTTAGTGTGTGCTCCTTTATTCTATAAAAATAAAGGAGGTGATGGTTTATGACTAGAAAAGAAATCCCATACTTTGTAATAATCATCCTCTTGTTTGCTTTAGTATTTATAGTACTATTGTCTAAATAAAAATCACACTAGCCTTAACAAGGGCTAGTGTGCAACATCTTTAAGGAGCACACCTACTCTTTAAGGTGTGTCCTTTTTTTATTATATGAAGTTTCCTTCATTAAATACATTATACCAAAATTATAGTTTAAAATCTACTTGTTTTATTAAAATTATCTTGTTCATTAGAACTGTTTTCCATTCCAAAAAACTTATTAGTAAATTTTTCATATTGTTTATTTATATTATTATTTTTCATTAATAGGTCTCCCTATTAATATCTTATTCGCATAAATTATAAATATTCTTGTTTATATATTATTATATTTCATTAATTTTATTTTTTCTTGTTGATTTATAAACTATAAACCCAGCAACTAACAATAATAGTATTCCTGATACACTCAATATACCTGTTTTAGGACTAGATGGTCTCCACATTGCCACCAATACTAACTTACCATTATTTGGTACAGGAATATCATTAACTACATCTTTGTCATTAAAATAAATTTGTTTACCATTTGAATCTAAATAATTAACACGATTTTCTTCAGCATCTTCAATGAATACTTTCCAATTTACAAAATCATAGTCTGTTTTTGCATATTCATTTTCTTGTAAAGCAATAGGCTCTCCATATACACCATCTTGATCAGGCATTTTTTCTACACCATCAGTTCCCCCACCGTCTTCATAAACAACTATGAAAGCATTTGGAGCATATACTATTTCTATGCTGTGAGGTTCAGCTACATAAATTGGGTTATTATTCTCATCTTTTATAACTTTTGCATTGGCATCAAGTCTAACTAGCGGATTATAAAACAAAGTATTGAATGTATATTTAAAATTTGAAGTTGCTTCAGTTTCTTCATCATCTATTTTCAATGACACTAAGTAATAACCAGCTTTAGGATTATATGTATATACTGGCGAAGACCCGCCCGGATGATATGTTTCTTCCCATTCATCTAATTTTTCAAAAATAATTCCTTCTCCATAAGAAGTAGTTGTAACAAGACCATCAGCATTATGTTTTTCTCTTATTAATACATCTTGAGGTGAGAATAACTTACTACTACAATCAGTACCAGTCCAATAAAAAGTTGAACTTTGAGGAGAAGCCATTGTAACAAATCCTGAATAATATGTAGTTTCATCCACATGCATAGGCCTTATATTACTATTTGCTTTTTTAACAGGGTCTACAGTAATCTTTATACCACCATGAGCACCTGTAACAGCCCTTACAATTGATTGTTCAGTTATAAGAAAACCTTCTGGGTTAGTTTCAAATGCAAAGTGAACCGTGTTATTAAAACCTTTAATAAATTCTACCGCTTCAGTGTAAAGTCCGTTAGCTCTTTTTGTGTATATTTCTGTTAGCTGGTTTACACTATCATATTCTGATACATCAACAGTTTTATCTATTGTATCTACATCATTCACACCGAAAGCAAAATTAGTGTATTTTGTTTCATCTATTGGAGTATTAGTTCCACTTTTTAATAACTGCATATTTATTTTATATGAACTTCCACTTTGAATTTTAGTATCAATTTCTGCAACAAGTTCTTCAGTCATGATTCCCTCAGTTAACACTCTAGTTTGAGGATGTTGGCTAGTAAACCAAAGCTCTTTATTATTATATGAAACAGCTATTGGTAAAACATATGGTTTATTATCATCGAGACCAGAGATTATTTTTTTAACATTAAACTCTATTTCACTTATAGTCATTAAAACATCTGCTTTAGTTCCATCATATAAAGTTGCACCATTAGGCCATCTCAATGTTACTATAGCGTCTACTGTATTTTTTGCAGTATTAGTATCAACACCAAATGTTACTGGTCCTTTATAATAAAGTGCAATTCCTTGATATGGTTTTATTGTGCCATCATCATTTTCTCCATAACCATTATTATATTGTCCTAATTTGATATAATCTTTATCAGTTCCTGTTATTGAAACGTTTGAATCTGTCAAAGTTTTTAAACTAACAGTTACCTTTGCGTGATTTGGTTCTGTGACATTGAATCCATCATACACAGTCTCTGGATGCGAAACTGCCGTCTCAGCATTCAAATTCAACATCAAGAAAAAACACATAAAAATTGAAATTAAAAATTTTTTCACTATTATCTCTCCTACTTTCTATTTAAATTATAACACATGGTTTTTTGGATTTCAATATTTTTATTTATTTAAAAAGAAAAGTGTAAATAATGCTTTTCTTTTTTTATAAATACTCTTCTAAATTATTGTTGTTATTTACTTCATTTAATTTAATAATGTCTACACTTTCTATTGCTTCATTTAATAGAGGCTCAAAATCATATTTTGATTCTTCTTCATAAATAATACTCAAGTTAGGATTGATAACTGGGTGCTTAGGAACAAACACTGTACAACAATCCTCATATGGTAAAATACTTGTTTCATAAGCCCCAATTCTTTTAGATATTGTTATTATTTCTTCTTTATCAAAACAAGCAAGTGGTCTTATTATTGGATAATTTGTTACATCATTAACAGCTCTTATTGAAGTTAATGTTTGAGATGCTACTTGACCTACTGATTCTCCATTAATAATTGTCAAAAACTTATTCTTTTTAGCAATACTTTCTGCTATTCTATACATCATTCTTCTCATTATAGTTATTAAATAATCAGGTTTTAAATTTTTATATATTGCTTCTTGTATTTTAGTAAAATTAACAACATAAAGTTTTCCATGATCATTATATTTTTCAAGTATTTTGGCTAGTTCAATCACTTTATTCCTTGCTTCTAGACTTGTATGAGGTAAAGATTCAAAATAAATATAATTAAGTTTAATTCCTTTTTTAATAGCTAAGTAACCAGCCACTGGTGAATCTATTCCTCCAGATAACATTAAAAGCCCTTTACCAAGAGTTCTAACAGGATATCCTTTTAATCCTTCGTATTTATCTAAATAAAGATAAGCAGAATTATTTCTTATTTCTATTTCTATTTTTATATCAGGATTATGTATATCGACTTTTAAATCACTATATGTTTTTAATATTTTAGTAGCCACTAGTTTATTAAATTCCATACTTGTTATTGGATAAGATTTATCACTTCTTTTAGTTTCTATTTTAAAAGTTTTATAATCTTTATCTTTTAAGAATTCAATAACTTCATTAGATATTAATTCTTCATCTTTATCTAACTCTTTAACTTTAACTATTTCATAAATACCAAATACTTCTTTAAGTCTATCGATAACTTCATCAGTATTGTCAGTATATATAAACATTCTAGATAAATCATTTTTAATTTCAAATGATAAACCATTTAATTTATTTTCAATATTTTCTTTTAAAGTTTTAATAAAAAAATTTCTATTATCTTTTTTTAAATATAAATCTCCATATTTAATAAGTATTACTTCCATAATTATTTCCTTAATGTTTTAGCTTTTATTTCATATATATCTAATCTATGCCCAGTTTGAATGTTTATTTTAGATAAATCTTCATATACTTCATACACTGATTTTCTTGCTTTATAATCCAAATCCCAATACCCATCATCACAATAAGTAAAAGATGGGTCATAAAGAGTAACTATAAATTTTCCATCTTTATAGCCTTCATAATCAACTTCGTCATATTTTGATCTTTCATCTTCATCAACTATAAAATTTAATCTTAATTTCAAAAAATCTATATCACTTTTAAAAATCGGATTAACTTCACATAATTCATTAAATTCTTTTGTTCCATCATTTAATAAGTTTAATAGTTCCAACGCATATACTCTATTTTTATCTTTATTATTTTCCATAAATCCTCCTATTTAAGCAATAAATCATTCCAAGTTTTATCAAATGCATCTAAAAATTTATTAACTTCATCCATACTAGTTTTATGTGATAAGCTTATTCTTATTGTGGATGTACTTCTATTTTTATCATTTGAAATTGCACTTATTACTGTACTTTCATCTAATGATGAACATGCTGTATTAGTAGAAATATAAACATCATACTTTTCTAACGCTCTTACAAATGTCTCTGATTTTATTTTCATAAGACTTATATTTACTATATGTGAAACTGATAATTCATTTGAATTAATAATTATATCTTTATATTTACTTAATCCTTTAATTAATGCTTTATTTAATCTTTCAACATGCTTAATATTACTTTCTAAATTATCATTTATAAGTCTTAATGCTTTAGAAAAAGAAACTATTAAAGGAAGAGCTGGAGTTCCTCCTCTAAAAGGAGTGTTTTCAGTTAACCCGTATATTAATGGTTCAATTTCTAATCCTTCTTTTTTGTATAAAGCACCTATTCCTTTAGGAGCATATATTTTATGTGCTGAAAAAGATGCTAAGTCTACATCTGATAAATATACATTTGTTTTTCCTAAAGCTTGTGTCATATCACTATGAAATATTGTTTTAGGATTCTTTTTATTTATTATTTGTCTTATTGTTTTTAATGGTGCTTTAAACCCAGCTTCAGAATTTACTGCACATATACTTATCAAAATGGTATCTTTTCTAATTTTATTTTCTAAATCTTTTAAATCAATTTGCCCATTAGGTGAAAGATTTACATATTCTATTTCAAAACCAATAGTTTTTAAATAATCCATTACATCTAATACACTTTTATGTTCGAGATATGATGTTATTATATGTTTTCCATTACCCACATATTTAAATGCGACTCCCTTAATTGCAGTTGTATTTGATTCAGAAGCACCTGATGTATAAATAATTTCTTTAGGTTTTACTCCTAAAATATCACTTATTTGTTTAGTTGCTTTTATAAATAATTCCTTTGATTTCATACCTAATGTATGAATACTATTAGCATTGCCAACAAATTCTTTAGTTACTTTTACATATGAATCTAATACTTCATCATCTACTGGAGTAGTTGCTGAATAATCTAAATAAATCATACTATACCTCCCCTATAACTGTTAAAATAACTGGTCTACTTTCTGTTTCTTTATATAGATACTCTCCGACTATTTCTCTTATTTGAGTTCTTATATTATTGTAATCTGCATAATTAGAATTGAATGTATTTGTTTTTATTATATCAATAGTAAATTCTTTTATTTTCTCAATAACATCTTCTTCTTTAGGATATATAAATCCTCTTGTTGTTATTTCAGGACCTACTAATACTTTTTTATTCTTTTTATCAAGAGTAGCACATATTAGAACCAATCCATTTGAACTTAACATTTCTCTATCTTTAAGCACTAGTCCACCAACATCTTCTGTACTTTTACCATCAATTAAAATATCATCTACAAATATACTTTTATCGCTACTCACTAATTTACCATTTTCAATAGTAACAAAATCTCCATTTTGTTTAAGCAATATATTAGATGGTGGTATTCCAACTTTTTCTGCTAAAGAAGCATTTTCTACTTGATATCTGTATTCTCCTTTGATAGGCATATAATATTTTGGATTAAATAATTTTATTAACATCATAATATCTTCTGAAGATGCATGATGTCTAACACTTTTTTCCTTAGGAATCAATTCAATATTCACACCTTTAATTGCTATTTCATTTAAAAGTTTAACAACAGTTTTTTCATATGCATCATAACTAGGTTCAGCAAAACAAATTGTATCATTTTTTTCTAGAGTTATAAATTTATCATAACCATTTACTATTCTACCAATATTTGAATATGGAGTTTCTCTATCATTACTTACTATAATTATTACATCTGGATCCTTTAAATTAGTAAGGTCTCCTATCATACTTTTAGGAGCATCTATATATCCTTCATCTATACTCATATTTACAATAGTGTGGAGTTCTTTACCCATTATTACTATTTTACGATTAGTTCCTTTTACTGCATTAAATATTTCTTGAATAGTATATATATGTAAAGCTAAAACAGTAAAAATAATTCTGCCTTTATTTTTATCAATTACTGATTTAAAAAATCCTTCAAGTTTGTGATTAGGAGATGTGTGTCCTTTTTTAGAAGCAAATACACTTTCACATAAAAGGCACAATACCCCTTGTTTACCAATATAAGCAATTTTTCCAAGATCCATATCGTAATAGCCTTTCATAGTTGGGTCTATCAAAAAATCTCCCATATAAATGACGCTTCCATCTTTAGTATTAATACTATATCCTACCGCTTCTGGAGTCGAATGAGTTACACTAAATGGAAATATAGAAAATCCTCTAAAATCTATTTTTTTATGAATGTCAATAACATGAAGATTTTTAATTTCTACTCCATCTTCTTTAGAATCTAATTCAATTATTTTAGAAGTATATTTAGTAGCATAAACATTTATTTCGGGTATTTCTCTAATAAGATCCGTTAAAGCCCCCATATTTTCTCTATGAGGATGTGTTATAAAAAGACCCACTATTTTTTTCCTATTATCTTTAAGATACTTAAAATTAGGTATTACATAGTCTACTCCATACATTTTATCTGGAGCAAATTTAATACCAGCATCAAATATTAATAATTTACCATCTATACTTATTGTATATATATTTTTACCATTTTCATTAAGACCACCCAAAGCCATAATATTAATTTTACTCATAATATCACCCTTTCAAATATATAAAAGTTCTAAATAGTAATAATATTATAACAAATTATATTAAAAAAATAAAGACATAAGCCTTTATTTTAGTTTATTTGTCCAAAAAACAACCGCTAATGCAATAGCAATTATTATTAACACTATATCAACAAGTATTCTCAATTTTTTATTTTTAATTTTATTCATATACACCTTCTCTTGTAATTTTATCACAAATATTTTTAAAAATAAAATATTAGGTAAAAGGATTCACTCTTTTAAATATTAAAGCATAAATTATAAGTGAAAAGAATAAAGGGGTGGATAAATATGAATAACGGTAGTAGTAATACTTCAAATAACTGCTGTGACAACTGTGTGGCTGAAATACTACAAGTTATAAAAATTCTTCAAGATAATGCATGTCCTGAAAACTGTTTAAATTCATGTGACAGACCAGCATTAGGTGGAGGAACTAATAGTATAGTATTTAATACTAGACCAATTATGCTTTATACTTGCTGTGGAAATGGTGTACCATGGTCAATGCCTACTACAAGAACTGAGGAAGGTGTTACAAGTAGTGTGTTTAGAGTAGAAAAAATTAACGGATGCTGCTGTACTTTTAGAGTGTTAGCACCTAATCCAGATACAACAAGTATATATCCTTATGTAAGTACAGATTCAATATTTACAATGGATGTTGGATGTATGTGTGCTGTTAGATGTTTAAATGACACATATGTTGAATGTTTATAAAAGAGTTCAAATTTGAGCTCTTTTAATGTGTAGTATTTTCATTAATTTTATAGTATAATGATTATAGGTGATTATATGAATTGGCAATATTTAATTATTTTAGCGGTTTTAATACTAATTTCGTTAGTAATAGTAAAATTAAAGAGAAAAGATTTTTCATTTGAAATAAATAAATTAATACAATGTTTAGGTGGAAAAGATAACATTATAGATGTAGAAGTTAATATGTCTAGATTAAAAGTTACTCTTAAAGATATGACTATTGTTGATAAAGATGGCATTCAAAAATTAGGAGCTCGCGGCATTGTTGAAGTTGATAACCAACTAAAAATTATATTTGGAGCTAATTCTAAAGAATTAAAAAAATATATAGTAGACTTAAAGTGATAAAATTTATCACTTTTTTTCATTATTCGACAAATTTTGACAAAGTTGTTTGATAACATTATTTCGAGGTGAAATAATGTATTTTTTTATTAATTCTATTATAAATACTATTTTAATAATTTTTTTTAATCTTCTATACGTAATTTATTGTGCTAATAAACAGAATTTAAAAGAAGATATTAACAAAATCATTTTAGACATTTCTTCACTTATATCTCTACTTTTTATAATAATTATTAATGAATATTTTAATAGTATATTTAATATAATATATTTACTTATTGTCTTACTAATATCAATAAATAATAGAAGATTTTTAATAAGTTTTATAATATCAATAATATCTATTGAATTTATCCACATAAATTTTAATGTAGGTTACTTAATATTATCTTTTTTATTTATAGGAAATATAATAATAAAATGCATATTTAAAAATAAATATATTATAAATCTTTTATATTCTTCTTTTATATTTGTGTTAGTCTTTAATAATTTAAGTTTTTTAATAAGTATTGTTACCTTTTTAATATCATACTTTATAATTAATTATACTATTAACAAGTCTTCTAAAATACTAAAACTTAAAAATCTATTAAAAGAATATAAAAAAGAATCAGATTTAAAAATTTCATTATTTAAAATAACACATGAAATAAAAAATCCCCTTTCGGTTGTTAAAGGTTATTTAAGTATGATAAATTTAGATAATAAAGACAAAAGTGTTAAATATCTAAGTATTATTAATAGTGAAATTGAAAGAACAATTAACTTATTAAATGATTTTATGCAATTCAGTAAAATTGAAATAAATAAAACTAAGTTTTATTTAAATGATCTTTTAGATGAAGTTAAAAATATATTAATTTCACTTACTCAAAATAAAAATATTAAATTAAACTTTAAAACAGAAAATAATATAGAATTAAACGCAGATTATAATAGAATCAAACAAGTATTAATTAATATAATTAAAAATTCAATTGAAGCTAGTCATAATAATTCAACTATAGATATTACATGTTATATTAGTAAAGGATTAAATATTATAGTTAAAGATTATGGAATTGGTATGAGTAATGAAACTATTAATAACTTATTTACACCTTTTAACACTACAAAAGAAAAAGGAACAGGTCTCGGAGTATGTTTGTCCAAAGAAATAATAGAAGCACATAAAGGTAAAATAAATTATAGTTCCATTTTAAATAAAGGAACTATAGTTAAAATTGTGCTTCCAAATAATTAGTAATAATATGGATAATAGTTATTATATCCATACCCATATCCACCATAATATGGATAAACTGGTCTAGGTCTATATGGATTAAATGCAGCATAAGTTACTCCACCAGTTAAAGCACCTAATAAAAAAGGAGCTGCGACACCTACAAATCTATCACCACTTTTAAAATTATGATACATAAAAACACCTCACTTTATAATATGTGAGGTTTAACTTTATTCTAATGATTTTAGCCTATATAGATTGAAAGATGGTTTATTTAAAAATCTATAAGAATATTTGTCTGTACCAATTCCTGTTGATACAAAAACTTCAGTATCCCCAATTTTATAATATTCATCCATATATTTTTTACTACCTTGTGGTTTAAACAACGGACCATAAAATGGGAGCTTTATATATCCACCCAATGTGTTCCCTGTTAACAATAAATTCGGATTAGAATTATCAACTATTTTTTTAATATTATCACTTTCATGAATCATATATATTTTATAATAATCATTTTCTTCATTTTCTTTGAAATATTCTATACAAGTAGATAAAGATACTTCTTCTTTTAGAGAACTATTTAATCCACATAAGTATATTGGAGTGAAAGAATCTCTATATATTAATTCATAATTATTTTCAAGCGTAATAAAATCAATATCTTTTATAAATGAGTCATAATTTTCATAATAATCATTTTTACCCTTTACTGCATATTTACCCAATTTAGATTCTAACTTAGATAATGATTTTATTAATTCCTTTTCTTTTTTTATATTATTTCCATAGAAATTGCCAGTAAATAATATCAAATCTGGTTTCATTTTATTAATGCTTTTAACAAGATTATCAATATTTTTAATATCTGTAGTATTCCCAAAATATATATCACTTATATGAACAATTTTAGTCCCACTAAAATTGCTTGGTATTTTTTTACTTTCAATTTTATACTCCTTCATAATAAGTTTATCGTGTTCAACATATCTAGCATATAAATATAAACCAATTAACAAAATTATAAATAATATAAAAATATTGAGTAATAGATGTCCTTTGTTTTCTTTTTCTTCCATATAAATCCTCTATAAAACAATAAATAAAAGCCCAAGAGTTATCAAATTATGAAATGAATGCATAATTATACTCGTAAAAATTGTATTTGTTTTTTTATCCATTACCGCGAAAGTAAATCCTAATGCACCGTAAGGAATAATATATAATAAATTTAATATACTACTTAAATCAGCTAAAACATGAGCAAAGCCAAATAATAAACCACAAAATAGATAATAATAAAAACTATTATTAAAAATTTTATCAAGACTTTTTCTAAATATTAATTCTTCCATTAAAGGAGCAACAAACCCAACAGATAAAATAGTATACCAAATGGGATTACTAAGTATTGCTTGTCTATTCAATTGTTCATTGGCCGCTATCTTACCTTTAAATACAATATAATTTAATATTATGTTTGAAACAAGCATTATTACAAGTCCCAATAGCCAATATTTAAATCCATTGTCAAAAGAATTGCCTATATTATTTTTAAAGATTTTAAATTCTTTTTTTAATTCCGGGAAAAATACTAATACTAATAAAAATGAATAGATTAGTAATGAAAAAATAGCAGAAATTTTTTCATTTTTTATATACCCATTTAAAAAAGTATTAAAAATAATTGGCAATATATACATACTTAACAATACAAGTATACATAATATAATTCTATAAATTTTATTATTCAATATTTTATTCATAAGATAATTATACAATAAAAAAAGATAATTGTTAATTATCTTTTTTTAATTTACACAATTAAGCTTTTTTAGCTTTTTCTTTTTTAGAAGCCTCTAATTTTTTAGTGATTTCTTTAGTTAATTTAATTGCTTGTGATCTAACTTCATCAACAGCGTTTTCTAAAACGGGTGTTCCTTTTTCAACTGCATACTTATATAAATCTTCTGCTTTAGCTTGGATGTTAGATGCTTGCTCTTTAGCAATTTTAGTAACTTTTTCCTTGTCTAAACTAGATAATTCTTTTTTTATATCATCTATTTTTTTAACAATATTCTTCTTTACTTCTTCCTTATCAATATCTTTAACCTTTGCATATAACTCATCTAATTTAGCTTTTAATTCTTTTCTTGTCTCACTTCCTCTTTTAGGCGCAAATAAAAGTCCTAATCCAGCTCCTACTCCTAATCCAAATAATAATTTCCCATATCCTTTTTTACTCATAATCTTCCTCCTCATCTTCACCTTTCTTTTTTCTTTTGGAAAATAATTTTACTACTTTCTCATTAATTATATTCACCATAAAATCACCTAATGATGATAATTTATCTGTTAAAGAATCAATTAATGAAAAAGCACCATTCAATGTTTTAATTTTACCATTTACATCATCTACAACTTCATTTACTTTCGTTATAGTATAAATTGCTTTAATAAAGAATACTATTAATACAACAAGTAACACTATTAATAGAAAGTAAATCACTACTGGTAAAGCGTCTTTTAACATCTCCATCTCTTTTTATTCCTCCTTATCTTCATACATTGAATCGATTAAATTGAATAAATCGTGTTCAAGTGTATTATCTTCTACTTTTGACTCTTCTTTTTCTTCATCTTCTTCTATCATTTCTTGTTTTGCCTTTTCTTCAAGTTCACCTATTGTTGCATTCTTTTTTATTTCTCCTAATAACTCTTCTATATTATCTGAAGGCTTAGGCAATTCGTTAATCTCCTTTTCTAATTCATCAACACTACTCACTATATCAGTATTCACTTTTGTAAGTGTATCTTCCAATTCATCTTCTAGAGTTCCATAAGCCTTTCTTCTAACATAATCATAATTTATTTCACCTAAGTATGGTTTTGTAACATCTTTTTTCTCAACTATTTCTTCTTTTTTATAATTTTTATCTAAAATGCCATAAACTGGTGAAATAACTGGACTAGGTTTAAAAGTAGATTCTTTTCTAGGTTCAGTAGAATCTTTACTTTCATAATTTTTATTTCTAGAAACCATACTTTTTTGTTCTAACTCTTTTTGAAGCTCTAATACATTAACTTTAGTTCTAGTTTTAGCAGGTTCCTCATCTTCTTCATCAAATACTGGAAAATCAAACGTTTTTTCAGGTTTAAATAATTCCCTTTCACTAAAATCATTAGATTTTTCTTCTTCATCAAATTTGAATTTAGTATCAATTGGAGTAGTTATTTCTTCAATAACTGGTGCATCATTTTTTACCGATTCTTTCTTTTCTTCTACAGCAGGAACTTCTACTACCTCCTCATCATAGAAAATATCTTTAATTTTTTTAAATATACCCATATTAACACCTCTTTCTAATTGTTTATTACATCTGGGTCTTGAATTTTAGTATTTATTTCTCCAGTATACTCATTATATTGTTCAAGATAATAAGCGTATGTCTTTTTATCATCTTTTTTTTCTTCTGGTCCAAATATTTTATAAGCGGTTTCTTTAAGTTCTAGAACATCTTCTCCAAACTTATTATTTATTATTGAATCATTATATTTTATAGATGATAATATATATCCCATGTTTATAATAGAACTATTAATTTCATTTTCTTTTACATTCGCTTCTATTATAGCATAATTATATACCATTTTTATCAAAAAGTAATCATCATTTTGAGTGATTTCTAAAAAACCTGTCTTATTATTTACATATATAGGCAAATATTTGTAAACATTTACATTTGTATCTCTAGAAATCTCTACTTTATTATAATAACTTACTAAATCAATATTTAAAAAGTATTCTATCCCATTAGATCTCAAAATTTGTATATTATCTCTGTCTTCTTCAACTACAAATCCTCTTGGGAGATAATATCTATATCCAACATTATTAGTATTATAAAGCTCTGCATTACTTGTAATTCCAAGTGATAAAGCTTGTTCAACACTCATAGTTTCCATATTATAAGAAGTACAACCTGTTAAAGTAAAAATTAATACCAATAATACAATTATTAATCTTTTACGCATAACCTCTCCAATCATCTATATTATAACAAAAATAAACTTTATTTTAAAGATTTTATTTAGTTACAGCTACAAAGTTAATGTTTTTACCCTTTTCAATAAATTTTTTTTCATATTCTGTTTTATATAAATCATCTATATTTCTATCTATTTTATTGATTTCATAACCATGTTCTTTAAAACTTTCAAGAGAATATTCAAATAGATCATCATTATCAGTTTTCATTTCTATATTTACATTTTGATTTACAAATACTTGATCATAAATATTTAAAAATGATTCATAAGTAAGTCTCCTTTTGGTATGTCTTTTTTTGGGCCAAGGATCTGAAAAATTAAGATAAATTTTACTAATTTCTTTACCAAATACATCTAATAAATTAGATGCATCTATATTTATTATCTTAATGTTTTCAAGATTTAATTCATCTAATTTTCTTTTAACGTATACTAAAACACTATCATATTTTTCAATACCAATATAATTAATATTAGGATTATTTAAAGCTTTACTTATTAAAAAATCTCCTTTGCCCATCCCTATTTCTATTTCAATAGGGTTATCATTTTTAAATACCTTATTCCATTTATTTTTGTAATTATTTGGATTATCAACAAAATTTTTACATTCTCTTACTATTTTATCTGAATCTTTAATTTTTTTTAATCTCATTCTTTCACCAAATTAATTATACACCAAAATAAATAATTTGTCATATAATGTAGTAAGGTGAAATTATGAAAAAATCAAGAAATATGGTATATTCTAATACACAAAGTGGAGGATATTTTAATCCAATGATGAATTATAATTATATGGCACCATCTGGTTTCCAAGGGACTAATAACTATATGGCATATGGACCCAATGTCATACCAGGAGTAATGCCAAATAATCAATATGAAAATGTTAGCTATGATGAAGAAAACTATGAACAAAGAATATCTAAATTAGAAAGACAAATGAGAAAATTAGAAACAAGGGTATCTAAATTAGAATCAACTTCAGATATATTTTTAGAAGACACAAATAATAATATGTATATGGTATAAAAAAAGAGTTCAAATATTTTGAACTCTTTTAAAATTTTAAAGTTATTGAATAATTTCAGAAACTTTACCAGCACCAACTGTTCTACCACCTTCACGGATTGAGAATTCAGTTCCGTTTTCGATAGCAATTGGAGTGATTAATTCAACTGTGATATTTACGTTATCACCAGGCATAACCATTTCTGTTCCAGCAGGTAACTCGATAACACCAGTTACATCTGTTGTTCTGAAATAGAATTGAGGTCTGTAATTTGTGAAGAATGGAGTATGTCTTCCACCTTCTTCTTTAGTTAATACGTAAACACTAGCTTTGAATTTCTTATGTGGAGTAACTGTTCCTGGTTTTGCAAGAACTTGTCCTCTTTCAACATCTTCTCTATTGATACCACGAAGTAATACACCAGCATTATCTCCAGCTTCAGCATAATCAAGTGATTTTCTAAACATTTCGATACCAGTTACTACTGTTTTCTTAGTATCTCTAATACCTACGATTTCAACTTCATCATTAAGATTTAATTTACCTCTTTCAACACGTCCTGTAACAACAGTTCCACGTCCTGTGATAGTAAATACATCTTCGATACTCATTAAGAATGGTTTGTCTGTATCTCTTACTGGAGTTTCAATCCAAGTATCAACAGCATCCATTAATTCATGAATAGCTTCTTCATACTTAGCATCTCCTTCAAGAGCTTTAAGAGCAGAACCTCTAATAATTGGAGTGTTATCTCCATCAAATCCATATTCTGTTAATAATTCACGAACTTCCATTTCAACTAAATCTAAAAGTTCTGGATCATCAACCATGTCGCATTTATTAATAAATACAACCATTCTTGGAACACCAACTTGTCTTGATAATAAGATGTGTTCTCTTGTTTGAGGCATTGGTCCATCTGTAGCAGAAACTACAAGGATAGCTCCATCCATTTGTGCAGCACCTGTGATCATGTTTTTAACATAGTCAGCATGTCCTGGACAGTCAACGTGAGCATAGTGTCTATTTTTAGTTTGATACTCAACGTGAGCTGTATTAATTGTAATACCTCTTTCTCTTTCTTCTGGTGCTTTATCGATATTAGCATAATCAACGAATTCAGCACCACCATCTTTAGCTAAAACTTTTGTAATAGCAGCTGTTAATGTTGTTTTACCATGGTCAACGTGTCCAATAGTACCAATATTAA
>CAMVPB010000014.1 GCA_947169285.1 uncultured bacterium
TCTTTCACCTTGTAAAATATGAATATCAACAGCTGGTTGATTATCAGCAGCAGTACTAAATACTTGAGATTTAGTTGTTGGAATTGTTGTATTTCTTGGAATTAATACAGTCATAACATTACCAAGTGTTTCAATACCAAGAGATAGTGGTGTTACATCAAGTAATACTAAGTCTTCAACTTCACCAGTTAAAACTCCACCTTGAATAGCAGCTCCCATCGCAACAGCTTCATCTGGGTTAACTTCTTTACTTGGTTCTTGACCTAATTCTTCTTTAACTAATGCTTGAACACATGGAACACGAGTAGATCCACCAACTAACAATACTTTATTAATATCTTTTTTATCAAGTCCTGCATCTTTTAATGCGTTTCTAACTTCTTTTCTAGTAGATTCAACTAAGTCTCTAATTAAATCTTCAAATTTAGCTCTCGTTAAAGTCATATCTAAATGAAGTGGTCCATTTTCACCTTGAGTGATGAATGGTAAACTAATTTGAGTTGTAACTACTCCACTTAAATCTTTCTTAGCTTTTTCAGCACCTTCTTTTAATCTTTGCATTGCAAGTTTATCTTTAGATAAATCTATACCATTATCTTTCTTAAATTCAGATACTAAGTAGTCAATGATTCTATTATCAAAATCATCTCCACCTAATTTGTTGTTACCAGCAGTAGATTTAACTTCAAATACACCATCTCCAAGTTCAAGGATAGATACATCGAATGTTCCTCCACCTAAGTCATAAACAAGAACTGTTTGTGCTTTATCTTGTTTATCTAGTCCATAAGCTAAAGCTGCTGCTGTTGGTTCGTTAATAATTCTTTCAACATCTAAACCAGCAATTTTACCAGCATCTTTAGTAGCTTGTCTTTGAGCATCATTAAAATATGCTGGAACAGTTATAACTGCTTTCTTAACTTCACTACCTAAATAGTCCTCAGCGCTTTTCTTTAAATTCATAAGAATTTGTGCGCTTACTTCTTGAGGTGTATATTCCTTTCCATTAGCTTTAACTTTCTTATCAGTTCCCATTAATCTCTTAATAGAACTAATTACATCAGTAGAAGTTTGACTTTCTCTTTTAGCCACATCTCCTACTCTAATTTCTCCATTTTTATAAGATACTACAGATGGAGTTGTTCTATTTCCTTCTGCATTTGGAATTACTTTAGCTTCTCCACCTTCTAAAACAGCTACACAGCTATTAGTAGTACCTAAGTCTATACCTATAATTTTATTACTCATAATTTAAATTTTCCTTTCTTTTTTTAATTAATTTTTTCGCATCGTTTCTAACAACACATTTTTGTTCTTCAGTTAATTCTTCCATGCCTTCTGGTAAAAGATTATTAACCATTTCATATACTTCATCTTCTGAAAAGCCATCATTTAAAAGTCTAAAAACTAATAAATCCAGCTTAATTTTTACATCATCCATTTCTTCAGTGTAATTCAAAGCATGATCTATTACCTCATCAATACTATCACTATCATATCCAGCAAGTGAACCAATAAGTGATAAAAGTAATATCGAACCTTTTTTCATTAGTTATTTACCTTTACCATAGCAGGTCTAATAACTTTATCTTTATACATGTATCCTTTAGTAAGAACTTCAACAACAACATTAGCGGGTTTAGTTTCATCATGTTCAGTTAATACTGCATCCATATATGTCGGATTAAATTCTTTACCTAAAGCATCTATTTCTTTAATTTCATATTTATCTAATAAACTTTTTAAATTTCCATAGATCATTTTAAATCCACTAAGAAACTTACTTACTTCATCAGATAAATCATTATTATCATCCATCACAATAGCTCTTTCAAAATTATCAACAGTAGTAAGAAGTTCTTTAATAAAAGTTTCTCCTTCATACTTTAATAAATTTGCCACTTCCATAGATGTTCTATTTCTAAAATTAATAAATTCTGCTTGAAGTCTTAAATACTTATCTTCTGCTTCTTTCTTACATTTGCAGTTTTCACCACATTTGCATCCACTTTCACAGCTGCATCCTTCACTACATTTAGAATCTTTATTGCAATTGCAATCATCACCACAGTTACAGTTTTCATTCTTGCATTTGCATTCTTTATTTTTCTTCATTGCTATTCTCCTCTATGTTTTTCTTAATATATTCTAAGAGTGTAACTACTCTTTCATATTCCATTCTCTTAGGTCCTATAACCGCTATAGTACCTTCATCAGATGGTGTTTTATATTTTGTCTTAACTATAGTAACATTGTCATCAAATTCACTTTCTTTGCCAATATATACCTTAACCTCATTATCAGTACCTTCAATTTTATTCACAATGTCTTTGCTTTCAAATTTACTTATAATGTTTTTAACGTCATCGACCTTATCAAATTCTGGTTGTTTTAACATATTGACTTTACCACTAAATTTAACACTTTTTTCTTCAGTAAAATTACTTAAAGCTTCATAGAAAGCATTATATAAAACTTCATAATTCTTAACATAGTTAGATATGATTGGTTTTATATCATATTCAAGTTTACTTCCTACTTCAGTAAGTGGTGTTCCTACTAACATTTTATTAAGAAGTTCTGTAGCTTTCATTACTTCTTTAGAATCAACTCTTTCAGATAAAGTTATTTCTTTGTTTTCAACATGACCTTTATCTGTAATCACTATTGCAATTATCTTTGATTCACTTATTGGAACAACTTCCACTTTCTTTAAAGTATTATCTTTAGCAGATGATCCTAAAACTACAGATGTGTAATTTGTCATATCAGCAATTATCTCTAAACTTTTGCTTATTGCATCATTTATATCCAATTGCTTATTTGAAAATATAGTCTGAAGTTTTAACATATCAGAACCAGTTATATCTTTTGGTTCCATAAGATGATCAACATAATACCTATATCCTTCTTCTGATGGAATACGTCCAGAAGATATGTGAGTTTTTTCTAGATATCCAACATTTTCAAGAACCATCATATCATTTCTGATAGTTGCAGAAGAACACTTAAATTTCTTACATAAACTTTTAGAACTAACAGGTCTAGCAGTTTTAATATATTCTTCAATAATAGCTTTTAAAATATCATTTTGTCTAGTATTAATCATCATATACCTCCTTTAGCACTTTCCTTTCTTAAGTGCTAACACTATTATAGTATTCAATTTTAGCAATGTCAATACCTGATTGCTAAAAATTATGTAAACAAAAAGACTTATTTACTAGTCTTTTATTATTAATACCTTTAATTACTTTGTATATTAGATGTTGAGACAATTATAACTGGGCGGACACCGTGGAAGCCACCGCCGAAGCCGTTGCCGCCGTTCAAGTTACCATCAGAGTCCACAATCCACAAGCCGACGTCATCGTAAGCAGAACCCAACCAGAATGTTGAATTATTTTTAAACCATGCTGGTGCACTATCACAATTACCGCTTTTTCCTATTGTGCATCCTAAATTTAATACTTCTTCTACTGTTAATAATCTCCCTATTCCATTTATTCCTAATGTGTTTATATACTCTTCGACATAATATGCTATTGTATATCCATTGTTTTGAGCTAATCCAAATCCTTCTTCATAATTATCTATTGATGGTGAAGTATTTGACATATTTGAGTTATATACATATGGATATGGTGAACCACTATAACTTGCTCCATTTGCATTATATGGACTTACTAAATTGCCATTTCCATCATCCCAATAATTTGTTCCACTAAATGGTACTACTCCTATATATTGTGAGTTGCCTTCTACTAATCCTTTTGCTGTACTACTCTGCAATCCGTAACCTGAGTCTGATGGGCCTAATGTTTTATTTAAACTGAATGTTTGTGATTTACCTGAACCACTTACATCTATTATATCTCCAACTAGTAAGTTATATTTAGCTAATAATACTGTCTCTGATGCATTTGTACTTACTACATAAAAGTCTTGATTATCTATTCCACTTTTTGTTGCTCTTACTGTGTCTCCTGTACTAAGTCCCGTTGTACCTGTGTCTGTTTGTAGTGATAATGTTGCTGATGCACTTCCTTCTGCTATATTTAGTGTTCCATAGAATTCCTTATTTTGATTATAGTTTTGATTTGATCCTGTTTCTTTAAATGTAACTGTTACTGTATATGTATGTGTTACTCCTACTGGTATTTCTATATTATTTTTTACTTTTATATTATGTGCTTCTGTTGTTTCTGTTGGTATTACTGTTTCTGATATATCATTACAGCTTCCACTTGATGATGAACATGTTGCACTTATTACTAATTCATTATTTGTTATTTCATTATATAAATCTCTCCATATTATATTATAATATACCGTTTGATTACCGTCATTATATACTGTTAATGTTTTTGTTTGACTCCATCTTGGTATTACATTTTCTCCTGATACTATTTGTACATCATTATATACTAAACTTAAATTTGCAGTTGTTAGTCTCATTGAGGACGCTGTTTCATTACCTACTATTTGGATTGTAAAATATGCATATGATATTCCTGCGATTGCTACTAAAAATATTAATGCAGTAAGTACTATTATCTTTATTTTATTACTCTTATTTAATTCATTTTGTTCCATAATAAATCCTCACTATTCTACTAACATTATATATATATATATATATAAAATCAAGGCTTTTTGATTGATTTGACATAAAAAAATTAAATAACAAAAAGTGTTTTAAGAAAAAACTGACGATAATATATATAGGGGGATGTATGAACTACTACAATGAGATAAAAAATATTTTAATTTCTAATGAAGCTTATAAACAAGTTAAAGATTATTATAAAAATAGAAATGATTTAATGAGTTATTATAATGTAGGCAAATTATTAATAGATGCTCAAGGTGGTGAAGCAAGAGCTAAGTATGGAGATAATCTTATTAAAGAGTATTCTATTAAGTTAACTAAAGAATTAGGTAAAAACTACTCAGTAACTTTTCTTAAATATACTAGACAATTCTATCTTTTTCAAAAAGGTCACGCACTGCGTGACCAATTGAGCTGGACACACTATAGAATACTTTTAAATATAAAAGATGAAAATAAGTTAAATTATTATATTGATATTGCTGAAAAGCAGAATTTATCAAGTAGAAAACTTGAAGCAAAAATAAAATCAAATGAATATGAAAGATTAAGTGATGAAACTAAAAATAAACTTATTAATAAAGAAGAAGCAGCTATTAAAGATAATTTATTAAATCCAATTATTATTAATTCTAATAATAAATATATAAATATTTTTAATGAAAAAGTATTAAAAGAATTAATACTAAATGATATTTCTAATTTTATGAAACAACTAGGGAGTGGCTATAGTTTCATAGATAGTGAATATCCTATTCTACTTGGCGATAGATATAATTATATTGATTTATTGCTTTTTAACATTAGCTTTAATTGCTATGTTTGTATCGAATTAAAAGTTACCGAACTCAAGAAAGAACACATAGGTCAAATACAAACCTATATGCACTATATAGATCAAAATATTAAATCTATTTATCAAGATAACACTATTGGGATTATTATATGTAAAAAAGATAATAAATTTGTTATGGAGTATTGTTCTGATAAAAGAATACTTAGAACTACTTATCAATTGAATTAAAACATCTTAAAAGGCTATTTAAAAAGCATATGTTAAACATACATATGCTCTTTTTCAAATACTTTCTCTTCCATATATTCATATTCATTAAGAAGAGTTATTTCATTATTTTGTAAAGTTTTTGGGATATCTATTAATCTTTGATTTCTTGAACCTCTAAACAATAGACTTAAATCTCTTTCTTCTAATATAAATCTTCCATCAACTAATACATCTGTGTTTTTTAAAAATTCTAAATATATAGGATCACTTTTTGACATATTCATTAATTCTTCAAATGTAAATCCAGTATATACCCAAATATTTAAACCCTTTTTCTTAGCATATTTAGCTATTTCATTACATGCATATGGTTGATACATTGGGTCTCCTCCACTGAAAGTAAGTCCTAATTGATACTCAAGTTTATCAATTTCTTTTAAGACTTCTTTTATTGGTATGAGTCCTCCACCATTAAAACTCCAAGTTTGAGGATTTTGGCAACCTTTACAATGATGATGGCATCCTTGAGTCCATATTACTGTTCTTAGCCCTGGCCCATCAACAATACTGTCAGTTTGAAGGTCTGCGGCAAGTCTTATATATTCTTTATTTTGTTCCATGAGTAACTCTGTCATTAACTTCTTGTTTCTTAGCATTGTTGAATCTATCAAGAGTTCCTACTAGATAACCAGTTATTCTTCTAATTCTATCAAACTTAACGCCTTCACCAACAAGTTTTTTCTTTTTTTCTTCCATTTTAATTCTCCTTTCCTATATTAACGACCACAACAGTCATAACAATTTATTTTTTCCATTTCAACGCCTTCGCCTTCATGTCTTCCACATCTAGGACAAACGTCTTTTATAACACCAACATATCCACATACTGGGTCTCTATCTACTGGATGGTTAATTGCTCCATATCCGATATCTGAATCATGCATTATTCTTACAACTGACTCAAATGCATCAACATTATTTACTGTATCTCCATCAAGTTCAACATATGAAATATGTCCTGCATTTGTAAGTTTATGATAAGGTCCTTCAATTTCCATTTTATGTTTAACAGTTGTTTTATAATAAACTGGTACATGGAATGAATTTGTATAATAATCTCTATCAGTTATTCCTTTAATTTTTCCATATATTGATCTATCTATTGCAACAAATCTACCAGATAATCCTTCTGCTGGCGTTGCTAAGCATGTGAAGTTAAGATTATATTCTTTTGTATATTCATCACATTTTTCTCTCATATGCTTAATAATTTCAATACCTAATTTTTGAGCTTTATCGCTTTCACCATGATGTTCACCAATTAATGATTTTAAAGTTTCAGCTAAACCTATAAATCCTATTGACAATGTTCCATGTTTTAGTACAGTTCTAAGTTTAGTATTATTATCCATTTTTTCACTGTTAATCCATACACCCGAACCTAATAAGAACTTAAAGTTAGCCCTTGTTTTTGAACATTGACATTCAAATCTTTGAAGTAATTGATTTTTAACTAAATCCATAGTTTCATCTAATTCTTCATAGAAAGCTTTCATATCAGCTTTATCTCTTTCACCAAGAGCAATACCATGTTTTAATCCTATTCTTGGTAAATTTATAGATGTGAAACTCAAATTACCTCTTCCTGGTGTAACAGATGGTCCACATACATTAGCAAGTACTCTTGTTCTGCATCCCATATATCCAACTTCAGTTGTATAATCTCCTTCAACTAAGAATGGTTTATTAAAACTTGAATCTAAGAATGAGAAGTTAGGGAATAATCTTTTAGCTGATACTCTACAAGCAAGTCTAAATAAATCATAACTAGGATCTTCTTTATTATAGTTAATTCCTTCTTTTACTTTAAATATTGATATTGGGAATATTGGAGTTTCTCCATGTCCAAGACCAGATTCAGTAGCAAGTAAATAATTCTTAATTACCATTCTTCCTTCAGGTGAAACATCTGTTCCAAAGTTAACAGAACTAAATGGAACTTGTGCTCCTGCTCTTGAATGCATTGTATTTAAATTATGAATAAATGCTTCCATTGCTTGAAAAGTACATCTATCTGTTTTTTTCATTGCAAGTTTATAAGCACTATCAAATATTTCTTTTAATCTATCACTTTTACTAGTAATATCTTCAAATACATCTTGAGTAAATTCTATACTTTCTTGTTTATCAACAATTTCTTCTACTTTATTAAAATTAACAAATTCTTTAAATCCTTCAAATTCACATAAATTATATATTGCTTGTTTTAATTCTTTTTTAAATGTTTTTAATACACCTGGAGCCATATAGTAATCAAATGCTGGGATACTTTGTCCTCCATGTTGTTCATTTTGATTAGCCTGTATAGCTATAGCAGCAAGTGCTGTATAAGATGCTATACTATTTGGAGTTCTTAAAAATCCATGTCCAGTTGAAAATCCATTTTTAAATAGTTTGTTTAAATCAATTTGCGTACAAGTTGTAGTACCCATTGCCCAGAAATCCAAGTCATGAATATGAATGGCTCCTTCATCATGAGCTCTAGCATATTTACTATCCATTAAATATGCTTTGGCAAATTCTTTTGATATAGTTGAACCAAAATGAAGCATTGTTCCCATTGGTCCATCTCCATCAACATTTGCATTTTCTCTTTTAGCATTTTCTTCTGCAGCAGTTTTAAGTCCTAAAGACTCAATTGCTTTTACAAATTTATGTTGTTGTTTTTCAACAAAAGCTTCACGAGAAGCTGTTCTTCTTTCTCTATATCCTTTAAAAGATTCATATACTTCATCATATTTCATCTTCTTAAGCATTTCTTCTATAGCATCTTGTATATCTTCAACACCAATTGTTTTTCTATCTTTATAATTTTTCTCTATAAATTGTAAAACTTTTTCTTTAACATTGTTTACTAGTTTTTCATCATAATCTTCATAAACACTATCAAATCCCTTTTTAATAGCTAAAGCTACTTTAGTTTCATTGAAATCAACTCTTTGTCCACTTCTTTTGACAACAATGATTTCATTAAGTAAATTTCCTTCCATTTTATTTATCCTCACCTTCCTATGATAATGATACTACAACCATTTTTAATGTCAATGTTTTTTTAATTGATTTTTTTGATTTTACACAATTTTACTTTTTTGATTTTTTTAAAATTCTTGAACAAAAAAACATTTGCTTATTTTGCTTATATTTTTAGGCATTTTTGAATAAATTTTATTAGGTGATTTATGTGTTTAAAAAAATAATTGAGTTTTTAAAAAAATGTATGTTTTTTACAACAAGTTATTCAATCAATGTATTTCCAGATCCTCTTTCTAAGGAGGAAGAAGAAATTTATATTAATAAGATGCTTTCTGGGGATAAAGAAGCAAGAAGTGTTTTAATCGAACATAATCTTAGATTAGTAGCTCATATAGTTAAAAAATACGATAACTTAAAAGAAGATGCCGATGATTTAATAAGCATTGGAACAATAGGTTTAATAAAAGGCATAGATTCTTATAGTCCTAATAAAAATGTAAAATTAACAACATATGTTGCTAAATGTGCCGAAAATGAAATATTAATGTATTTTAGAAGCAATAAAAAGAATATAAATAATGTCAGTTTAAATGAACCAATTGGTTTAGATAAAGATGGTAATGAAATAACTTATGAAGATGTAATAAAAGAAAATAACACAGAGATAATAGATGATGTATTTTTAAAAGATAATATCAATTTATTAAAAAAATATATTAATGTTTTAAACAAAAGAGAAAAAAAGATAATCATTCTTAGATATGGTTTGTTAAATGAAGAAGAACAAACTCAAAAAGAAATAGCTAAAAATTTACATATAAGTAGAAGTTATGTTTCAAGAATAGAAAAAAGAGCATTAATTAAAATGCTCAGAGAATTTATTAAAAATAATAATTAATCTTTTTTTCTTTTTAATACTTTTTTAGGTTTAATTAAAACCTCACTATAATCACTTGATAATTTGTCACAAGCAACATTATAAGTACAATTAGAAACTAATAATTTATTTGCTATTGCAACAATATATCCAATTTTCTTTGGCTTATAGTATTCTTTACAAGGATAATTTATTGTAGAGTAAGGATAATCCATTTCTAACGTACACCCATTTAATATAAGTTTATTAGTGGATTTACCAACAAGTCCGCCCAAATTATCAAATCCATATACAGAACCAGTAAAATGTGAATTGTTTATAACTCCATTAAATGTTCCACCTAAAAGTCCAACATTGTCTCTTCCTTCAATACTTCCTGATAGCTCTAAATCTTTTACTACTATTACAGAATCACCAATTGTATTAAACAATCCAATGTTGTCTTCATACGGAAAATCCATATTTAAATTAGTTATACTATGAAAGTTACCATCAAATATTACATTTGTATCTTTAAAATTTATTGGAGTTATATATTTGCCTTCTAAATTTAAATCATTACATAATATAACTATGTATTCTCCTTCATTTAAATTACGTAAATTATTTAAATCCTCAAATGTTTCAATATATACTTTATTCATACAAAACCTCCTTATTTAATTATTTACAATTTGGACAAACTATTCCATTTTTTGTTTCAACCATTAATGACCCACAATTAGGACATTTTTCATTAATTGGTTTATCCCAAAAAGCTATTTTACATTTAGGATAATTTGAACATCCATAAAATGTTTTACCTCTTTTTGTTTTCTTTTCAATTATTTTACCATTACAATCAGGGCAGTCACAAATTTCAACTATAACTTTTTCTTCTTTTTTAATATATTTGCATTCTGGATATCCACTACAAGCAGTAAATTCTCCATATTTACCTTTTCTTACAACTAAATCTTTACCACATAAAGGACAAATTTCACCAGTAGATTTAGGAGCTTCTTTTTCCATATTTTTCATAGCGGTTTCAACAAGAGGTTCAAAATCATTATAAAATTTTTCTAATAATTTATACCAAACCTCATTACCTTCAGCTATTTTATCTAAATCAGTTTCCATATTAGCTGTATATTCCACGTTTATAATATTGCTAAAGAATTCTTGAAGTTTATCAGTAATAGTAATACCTGTTTCAGTTGGGTGAAATCTCTTATCAATTATATTTATGTAATTTCTCACTTTTAATATATCAATTATTTTAGCATAAGTACTAGGTCTACCTATTCCAAGTCTTTCTAATTCTTTAATCAAAGATGCTTCTGTAAATCTTGCTGGCAGTTCTGTAAAATGCTGAGATTTTTCAATACCTGTTGATACTAATACTTTTGATTTATAAGTACTAAAATTTGGTAATATTACATCTTCTTGATCTTCATACTTATTATATAATTTTAAATAACCATCAAATTTTAATATAGATCCAGTTGCTTTAAATTTATAATCATTGTTATTTAATATTATAGTAGTTGCATCATATGAAGCATTAGCCATTAAAGAGCATAATGCTCTTAAATAAATTAAACTATACAATTTATACTCATCTGGTTTTAAATATTTTTTTACTGATTCAGGAGTTCTATTAACACTTGTTGGTCTTATAGCCTCATGAGCATCTTGAATATTTTCATTCTTTTTAGGCTTTTTAACATATCCAACATACTCTTTACCATAATTTTTAGATATATAAGCATATGTTTCTTTAATAAAATTATCGGAAAGTCTTGTTGAATCAGTTCTCATATAAGAAATTAAACCAACCGGTCCATCCCCTATATCTATTCCTTCATATAATGTTTGAGCTATTTTCATAGTTTTAGATGCAGTAAACCCAAGTCTATTAGATGCCATTTGAGTTAAAGTACTTGTTGTAAATGGATATTTACTAGATTTACTTTTTTCTTTTGTTTCAGCGCTTTCTATTTCAAATGCATTTGATAAACTAGATATTATATCATCTGCTTCTGATTCTCCACTAATTTTTATTTCTTTATTTTTATATTTAAATAATTTAGCTTTAAAATCTTTAAATATCGCCTCTATATTCCAATATTCTTCTGGATTAAATGCATCTATTTCCCTTTCTCTATCAACAATTAATTTAAGTGCAACGCTTTGAACTCTACCAGCAGATTTACCACTAGTTTTAGCTTGCATTAATTTGCTTAATCTAAATCCTATTATTCTATCTAATATTCTTCTAGATTCCTGAGAATGAACTAAATCCTCATCTATCTTTCTAGGGTGTTTAAATGCTTCTTTAATAGCGTCTTCTGTTATTTCATTAAATACTACTCTGCCATATTTGTCATCTTTAATGCCCATCGCATCTTTTAAATGCCAGCTTATTGCTTCTCCTTCTCTATCGGGATCGGTTGCTAAAATAACAGAGTCATAGTTTTTCATTGCTTTTTTCAAATCATTTACTAAACCATTTTTGCCTTTTATTATTACATAATTTGGGTTAAAATTATTTTCTATATCAACACCAAAACCAAACTTACCAGTTGTTGCTAAGTCTCTAATATGTCCCTTACTTGATAATACTTTATAATCTTTCCCCAAATACTTTTCTATTGTTTTACTTTTACTTGGAGACTCAACTATTACTAAATAATTCATTAGTCCTCCCTTTCTTTATAATTATTATATGATTTATTTTAAATGTCAAGTTTTAAAATAAAAAGAAGCTACATAGCTTCAACAATTAACTTAATAGCTGTTTTCTCTTCTCCATTAATCATTATATCCGAAAATGCTGGTATACACACAAGATTAAATCCTAAAGGAGCTACATAACCTCTTGAAATTGCAATTGCCTTAATTGCTTGATTTAATGCTCCCGCTCCAATTGCTTGAATTTCTAATTTAACTTCCCCACTTCTAAAAGCATTTGCAATAGAACCAGCTACTCTTTGTGATACACTTTTACTAGATACTTTAATAATTTCCATACTTTATTCACCCAATAAAAATATATGAAATATTTTAAAAAAAAATCACTATTTATGTGATTTTTTATTCTTTACTATTTCATTTAATTCATCTATATCAGAATCAATTTTATTAATGCTTTTTATTTTTTTATTACCAACAGATTTACCTTCAAACACATCTTTTAATTCTCTTGGATTAACTTTATCAATTAATAATATTTCAAAAAATGATACATAACCATAACTAATAAAATAATAACCTATTACATTTGTTTGAATACTACTAAAAGTTCTATAAAAATTTTGAATTACTAAAATTGATATAAAAGATATAAGAATAATTGAAATTGCTTTTAAAAACCATAATTCATTATCATATTTTTTTAACTTAAATGTGTAATAAGATTTATAAATTATATTAAGTAAAAAGAATATTAAATACCCTGTTCCAAGAGTAATTGAAATATCATTAGATTCAAATATAAAGAAATATACACCAGTTAAAATACTAATCATTGAAAGAAATAACAATTCATATGTTGCCTTATTATCTTTTGTATAAAAATAACCGCCAAAACTAAACAAACCTATTATAAAAAATAATACCGAAGAATATAACACTGGTTTTTCTAAACCTATTTTAGGAAAAGCAATTGTAATAATACCAATTATTGCCATAACAAAGTATACTAGTAAATCAGCCACTATCGCTTTATTTTTTTTAAAAAAATTTATCATCCCAACTCTCCTTTATATTACAATATAATTTTACATATTTAATTAATCTTTGTCAATCAAGAAAAAAGAAGCATTAAGCTTCTTCTAGTAGTATTTTTAATTTATTTTTTTCTTCCTCTAATTTTTTTCTATCCATTTCAACTATATTCTTTGGAGCTTTATTAACATAATTTTCATTAGATAATAATTTTTCTCTTCTGTTAATTGACTCAGTTAATATTTTAATTTGCGCTTCTTTAGCTAATTTTTCTGCCTCAGTTTCAATTTTTTCAAAAAATATAGTAGCCTTTACTTTATTTGAAAACACTTTGTATGCTTTCATTCCAAGTGGTTTAGTAATTATATTATCTTTTATTTTTAGCATCTTAACTATTAAATCATTATCATCATTAGTGTCAAACATTACTTTAATATCTTTTGTCATATTATTTTCAGCTTTTACATTTCTAAATGATTTAATAAATTCTATTTCATCATCTATTACTTTTTCTTCTAATTCAAAAATATATTTTTTATTATATTTTGGATACTCGGAAATCATAATATCTTCAGCATCTCTTATTGGAAGTTTAGAATAAATTTCATCTGTAACATAAGGCATAAATGGTTGTAATAATTTTAAAATACCAGTTAGTACAAAGCATAAAGTTGATTTAGTTGCTATTGTGTCAATTGAGTATTTAGCCATTTCTATATAATTATCGCAGAAAGAACTCCATACAAAATCATAAATAGACGATCCTGCATTGTTAAACTCATATTTATCCATAAATTTCTTTGTTTCATGAACACATTTTTCAAATTTTGTTAAAATCCATTTGTCTTCAGATTTTAATGAATTAAAATTTAATTCTTTTAAATCATTAATATTTGATAATACAAATCTTGAAGCATTCCAAATTTTATTTATATAATTCCATGTTGATTTAATTTTTTCTTCATCAAATCTCATGTCTGTTCCAGGTGCAACATCAGTAGCAAGATAATATCTTAATGCATCCGCTCCATATAATTCTATCATATCAAATGGATCAATTCCGTTACCTAAAGATTTGCTAAATTTTCTTCCTTCTTTATCTCTAATAAGTCCATGAATTAAGCAATCTTTAAATGGTCTTTTGCCTAATATTTTTTCTCCTTGAAATGCCATTCTATTAACCCAAAAAGGAATAATATCATAACCAGTTACTAATACATTATTTGGATAATATCTTTTTAATAAATCAGTTTCTTTTGGCCAACCTAAAGTTGCAAAAGGCCATAATGCACTTGAAAACCATGTATCAAGTACATCTTCATCTTGAACCCAACCTTCACCTTTAGGAGGATTCATTCCAACATATATTTGATCATCTTTATACCAAGCGGGAATTCTATGTCCCCACCATAATTGTCTAGATATACACCAATCATATGTAATTTCCATCCAATGGTTCATTGTCTTTTCATATCTAGATGGAACAAAATTTACTTTTTCATCTTTTTTCTTTTGTGTTTCTAAAACCTTATCTGCTAGTGGTCTCATTTTAACAAACCATTGTTTTTTTAACATTGGTTCAACCATGACACCAGTTCTTTCAGAATGTCCCACTTCATGAACTAATGGTTCAACTTCTAAAAGAAGTCCTTCTTTTTTAAGATCTTTTAGAACTTCTTCCCTACATTTTTCTCTTGTCATTCCATTATATTTACCAGTTAGTTCATTCATGGTTGCATCGTCATTCATAATAATGATTCTTTCTAAATTATGTCTATTTCCAACCTCAAAGTCATTAGGATCATGTGCAGGAGTTATTTTAACACATCCAGTTCCCTTTTCCATGTCTGCATGTTCATCTGTAATGATGGGTATTAATTTATTAACAAGTGGAAGAATTACATTCTTACCAACATATTTTTTATATCTTTCATCATCTGGGTTAACAGCAACTGCAGTATCACCAAATAAAGTCTCTGGTCTAGTAGTTGCAATATCAATATAATCTTCTGAATTTTCTAATTTATACTTTATGTGATAAAAAGCACTTTCTTCTTCACCATATATAACTTCTTCATTAGATAATGCTGTTTTAGCAACTGGGTCCCAATTTATTATTTTTTCTCCTCTATAAATCAATCCTTCATTATAGAAATCAACAAACACTTTTCTTACAGCTTCACTTAATCCTTCATCAAGAGTAAATCTTTCTTTTGAATAATCAAGAGCAACTCCAAGTTTAGCCCACTGTTCTCTTATTATGTTTCCGTGTTCATGTGTCCAATCCCAGCAAGCATCAAGAAATTTATCTCTTCCATATTCATATTTGTTTATTCCATTATCTTTTAATCTTTTTACAACTTTTGCTTCTGTCGCAATAGCTGCATGATCCATTCCTGGAAGCCATAAAGTATCATAGCCTTCCATTTTTTTATAACGGATAATTATATCTTGTAAAGTTACATCCCAAGCATGTCCTAAATGAAGTACTCCAGTAACATTTGGCGGTGGTAAAACAATTGAAAATGGTTTTTTATTTGATTTTTCATCACATTTAAAATAGTCATTTTTTAACCATTTTTCATATTTCCCAGTTTCAGTACTTTTATGATCATACTTCTTTTTTAATTCTTCCATTTTTTTCCTCCTTAAAAAACAAAAGAGAAACATTCAAAGGACGAATGTTTCTCGTGGTACCACCTTAATTTTTTTCTCTAACCTGTAACGTAGGCATACGTAATATTCTACTAAACTCAAATATCAAACTCCAAAGCTACCTTCAAATATAATATTTATTAGTTTACACCTTCCACTAACTCTCTATAAAATATTTATATTTTACTCCTCTTCTTCAACGTTTTTAACAATTGAAATTATAATATATTATAGTATTTTTGTCAAATTTCTTCATTTAAAAATATATTTTTTTTGCATAAAGCATTATATGTATCTTTTTTTTTAAAATACTTTATAATATATTTAAAGTATATCTACATAAAATACAATATTTAATTATTTGAATAATAAAAATCTCTATATTAGAAAAACATAAAAAAAGGATTACTCCTTTTTAAATGATTCCTATTAAAGCTAATATAATTAGTATAACAGCTCCAGGTAATCCAAGTATACCAACTACAAGTGCTGTTACAATGTTAATTGGTATTGAAACAAGTCCAGTATAATTAATTAACCAAAGAATAGCAAATCCTATTAAAGCATTAATAATTAATCCTATTAATTTACTTCCTTCAACATGAAATAAGAATTTAGAAAGTAAAATAACAACGATAGCTATTCCAAGTATCATTAAATAGTTCATATAAAACTCCTTCCTATTATAATTTTACTACAATTTTATAATTTATTGCAATTATTTATTTAAACTTTCAATTTTTTGAAGTTGAAATCTATATTTTTGTTTAACACTTGGATATTTTTTATGATCAACTTCACTTGCAAACATATCATACGGTCTAATATATAATTTAGAGTCTCCATATAGTGCTCTATAAACCACATATTTTTCATTAGTTTCAGAATGAATTGCAATATCTTCTACTAAATAATAATCTCCTTTAAAATGTCTATAAACTCTTTTGACTTTTATTTTTTGCATACTACTCCTCTAAATATTTATTTATTTCATTAATATATTTAATAGCTCTTGTTACACTCAAATCATATAATTCATCTAAATTGTTTTTACATTCTTTATCACAATAGTTTCTATATACTATTTTATTTTTGTTATTAAATAGATCTATATTTTTATTAATCCTCATAAATTTATTAAATCCAGACAATTTCTTTAATAAATTAATTCCAAGTATTTTATATAAATACTTTATTTTTTTATATAACCAAATATTAAATTTATAATATTTAGAAACATTTAAAACATTATAAGTTTTCTCATAAGAATAATTAATCATACTAGATATTTTATTATTTAATTTACCTTTAAATATTTCTTTATTGTTATATTTATCTACTCTTATTCCATATTTTGATTTTATTAAATAACTGTCATAATATCCTTCAATTAAAGTATGATTTTTTTTATTTTTAACACAAGATTTATCAATCTTTCTAACTAAAGGATGTATTATATCATCCATACAATAATGACATATATGAGCATATAAAACAGATAAACATTCAGAATCATTTATTAAATTGTTTTCTTTTATGTAATCAGCTATATTATATATAAATTCATCTTGTTTTATATTATGGGAATCTTTTCTACATTTAGAATATTTACATAAATCTCCGCCTAAAGAATATGTTAACATATAATCTAAATTAATATTTTTATTATTTAATTTTTTATAAACATCTCTTGCCATTATAGTATGACTTATATATCCAGGCATAAATTCACCTCAAATTAATTATATAAAATAGTGCTAAATTATTAAAGTGTTTTAAATTTGCAAAAACGCAGATTTCTCTACGCTTTATTTTTAATTGTAGAATGTTTGATTAGTTTTAGCTATTGAAAAAGCTACTAAAAACACTAAATCCAAATCTTTTTCTTCACAAGTAATATCATAATACATACCTGTTGTTATTATAGATTTACCTTTTGGTGAAGATGAAGAAATCGTTGCCAAATATTTACCTTCATATAATATTTCGTAAGTCATGCCTATTTTATTGCTAGATAATGTTGAATTAATTCTTATTCCTTTATCATGTAAATAATTCCAAATCTTTTCACCATCAAATTTAAAATAAGATGAAGTAGAAAACATACCAGCCATTCCAGATTCTTCAGCAGTAATAGTTTTACCAACTTTATGTTCTTCCGTTTTATTTGTTAAATAATTTATAAAATTATATGGGGCAGCTTTAAATAAAGAAAATTTTACCATTTTACCTTCATATATTAAAGTGTCATTTTCATCTACTAAAGTAAAACCCTCTTTAATTGTCTTTAATACTGGTTTTAATAAATATTTATTTGCCATTTTCCCAACTCCTTTCTTGATCTTTCATTTTCTTGTGTCTCTTCATTGCATTAATAGCACTGATTATTCCACCGATTAAAGAAGCTATGCCACTAAGAATAATAGCAATTGGTAATATTAAACTCTTTGTTTGGGTAATTTGACTTGAATCAGAAGGGTTATAGTAAATTGTCATTTTGTCACCCACTTCACGTTTTGATAATCCACTTAGTTCAGCCTCATATTCTTTTCCATCAACAGTATATTTAACAGTAATATCATATGTTGCTTCAACAAGATTTCCATCTGTATCAAGATATGCTTCTTGTGCTAATTGTACTTTTGAAACAATTGACTCTGCTTTAATATAATCACTATTTTTAGTATTAATAATAAATACAGCTATTCCAAAAGCAATAAGGATTAAACCTGCCGGTATAAAAAATCTTGCTACTCTAGACTCTCTAAAAAAAGTTGCAACGCCATTCATAATAAACTCTCCTTTCCATTTTTATTATATCATTGTAAAAATAAATAGTATATAAAAACTCTAATTTTTAAATTAGAGTTATGTATAATTGTAAATGATGTGATACCAAATAATGTAAAAATTATTTAATAAGATT
>CAMVPB010000015.1 GCA_947169285.1 uncultured bacterium
GTATCAAATCACTTTTTTCTATGTTTGAGGTGTCACATCAATTGTAACACTACAAACTCTAATTTTTAAATTAGAGTTAAGATTTATTAATACTTATAAAATCCCTCATTCGTGGATTTACCTAATTTGCCTTCATCAATATATTTATTTAATACTTTCAACATACCTTTAAAATTATACGGCATCATCATTTTCTTTAATAATGGACTAAATAATCCCGGAACTTTTTGGTATTGTTCTACAATATTTTTAACTGTTGTCAAACCAACTATATCCATAATTTGAAATGGTCCTTTTGGGGCACCAGTTCCTAATACCCATGCTTTATCAATACTTTCTGGATCAGATATATTATTTGCCATCAAATCAAAAGCACTTAGTAAAAATGGGACTAACATTGAATTTAATAAATAACCACTTTTTTCTTTGTTTACCGGTAACGCAACCATTCTAATAGCATTCGCAAACTCTATTATTTCATCAAAATATTTTTTATCAGTTAAATCGTGTGGCATTATTTCTGCAGTGTTTTGTTTCCAAATATTATTAGCAAAATGTAAAGATAAATACATATTTGGTCTTCCAGTATATTTAGCAAATTTAGAAGGAAGCATAGTAGAAGAATTAGTAACCACCACTGTTTTTTTAGGCAATTTAGGTGCAAGTTTTTGATAAAACTCTATTTTATCTTTTTCATTTTCCGACATAGATTCAATAACTAAATCAGCATCTTCCATAGCTTTATTCATATCAACTTCTAATTTTATATTGTTATATGCATTTTCTACTTTTTCAATACATTTATTATAATCAAAATTGTCTCTATCAGATAAACCTCTACACCAATTTGAATCATTATCACCTTCAGAAGAATTCATTAATTTTAATGCACCTTCATACGATTCTTTTAATTTATCTAATTTAGGTTGAGTTCTAGTTTTACTATCTTCACTTCTTAACCAAATAGTAACATCAAATCCACAATAAGCTGATTGAAAAGCAATTTGACTTCCTAATACGCCTCCACCAGCTACAACTATCTTTTTATATTCCATAAATTCACTTCCTTTATTATAATTTAATTATATCATAAAAAGCACTTTCTAATAAAGACTCATTTTAAATATTTAAAAACTCAAACTAATATAGTTTGAGTTTACTTTCTCTTAACAATCCCATCTATTTTGTTTTAGAATACTTTTTTAAAATCTTCTGTACTGCTATATCTTGTCCTTCTTCTACGCAAGAAGTAAAAAATTCATGTCTTAAATTGTAATGTCTATCATAACAGTCAAGTATTGTTTCTTTACCAGTTACTACTTTATGAGTACTTTCAAATTCTTTTTGTTTCTCTTTTAAAACCAATTCTTCATTTGATAAATTCTCAATATTTGCATACCAAACAATAATTTTGCTTTTATCTTCTTCTGATATCTTAGTGTTTGTAATTCTTTCCCATTCTTCTATTGGGCATTCAAACATATACATCCAAATATCATTTGTTTTCTTTATATCGAACTTTTGATCTATACAATAATCTAAAATATCTTTACTATTATTAAATCTTCTAAATTCCACTTCATTTTTTAACCATTTCAAATATTTATATCTTTTAACAATTGGATTATTCTCTAATTCACTAATTTCACTAAAATTACTATTTATTAACTTTGAAATATCATTATATTCTTCTTTTATTTCATCTAACACTTCATTTTCCATATTATTACTCCTTAATGGCTCTATATTATACACTTTTTTATTAAATTTTCAAGTTAATTTAAAAGAAAAAGATATTGGTTTGTAAATCAATACCTTTAAGTAATTATTTTTGATTATTAGGAACAAGTTTTTTTGTATTATTCAATGTATTATTAATCAAATATCCAATAGATAATTCTTCATTCAAACCATATGGAATTAATTCTTCCCATATTTCAGTTAATTTTCTATCTATTGAATCTTGCTCTTTTTCAGTCTCAGCAGCATCAATTTGTTGTTCTAATACTAGTTTCTTGTAATGTAAGTCTAATAAATGATTTTTCTCATCTTCACTTATCACTTTTGCTTTGTATAATTCTTCTATTCTATAGACTGTTAATAAATCAATGTTCCTATATGATGCCCCTTCTATAAAAATATTGCAATCATATTGGCTATTTATAAATTTATTTGCATACGCAAGCAATTCTGTTAATAATTCCTTATTATTCATATAATCTCCTTTACGTCTTAATATTATAATTAAGTATTCTTTTATTTTCAAGTTATATTTTAAAAGAAAAATAATATTATAAAGTTAATACCCAATACTACTCTTACACCATTTTTAAAGTATATAAAGGTTTCAAATAACCTTTATATATTATAAGTGTCTAAATTCACTGAAATAAAATGTTTTTCCAGTAGCATTAGTTATTTTATATATGTTATTAGTCTTTGTATCTATAGCTTTATTGTTATCCATAGTTATAGAATGCTCTTCTAATTCTATTACATCAAGTGAAGAATCTAAAACTTTATTACCTTTTGAGTCTTTTGTATACATTGCTGAAGTTGGAGTTAAATAAGTAATATTTCCATTTTTTATTGAATTAAAAACAATATCTCCACTATGATTTTTATATTTTTCAATATCTGGGCCAGTTAGATTAACGCCATGTATAACATCAACTATAAATTCTCCTAACAGTTTTCCATTATCAGTAGTTATCATAAGACTTGCTTGATTTTTATCTGCTATGCCTGCAGGAAGAGAAATAGCAACATACTCTTTATCCTTACCTTTATGTGTTGAAGAAGTGAAATCCCATTCAAAGAATTCATGATTAACTCCCATATCCTCTTCTTCATCAAATTCTTTTAACATCGTTATACCAAATCCCTCAAGATGATAAATAGCGTCTCTTACACAATTAAGTCCAATAGTATCATTTCCTACATAAACATTATAATAAATGTAATATGGTCCATTCTTTTGCTGCTTAGAGCTTCCACTTGTTTGAACTCTTATTACAATTTCACTTCCATTTACTTTAACATAATTATTTTCAAGTCCAAGTGGAAGATCATTAAGATATGAACCAGCAACTTCTGATATAGGTAATGAGTCAATATTCATCTTAGAGTCATTACTCGTTTTATTTGCATTATCATTTAAACTGCTTGTATTATTTTCCTCATTTGATGATGAATTATTCTTAACTGTATTGTTATTACACCCAACTAAAGTAAAGCATATTATAATTGCTAAAACCCCCACTAATAGTTTATTTTTCATTTTATTCCCTCCTTATAGGAACATTATATCATACTTTTATTATTACAATTTAATAAACAAAAACTCTAATGATTATTAGAGTTTTTGTTTTTTATATTTAATATAAGCTATTTATTTTAATTTATTAAAATTCTCCCATGTAATTTCTTTTAAATCTCCGCCACGTTTTTTTAAAACTTTAGCATATTGTTTAGATTCCACTCTAGAAACCATTGGTCCATCTAATCCATCTAATCTAACATCAGAATAGTCATTAGGATTTACTACAATATTACCTCTATAAAGTCCTGTTGGGTAAATATCTTTTCTAATCAATTGGCTCACTATATAACCAGCTTCTTCAAATATTTTTGATTTATCTTCATCAGAAATATTTCCATCATCAAATATTTCATAAGCATTTTTATAATTTAATAATTCTTTTGGAAATAAAGTACCAACTGGATAATTATTATAAAGAGCAATACCTGTAATAATAGGTGATTTTAAATCACTATATTTACCAATTACTTTATATACTTCTTCTAATCTATTAATTAATGTAAATAATCTACACATACTATAATGTTCCCAAGTATATTCACTATCAGCACTTTTTTTTCTAACAGCTATTAAATTCTCTAATGATCCATAATTACCATA
The DNA here is from genome assembly GCA_947169285.1 of uncultured bacterium. GTDB lineage: Bacteria > Bacillota_I > Bacilli_A > RF39 > UBA660 > CAJOJR01. The sequence continues at coordinate 3,923 of CAMVPB010000015.1, forward strand.
ATCAAGAATTTTATAATATAACCCTAAAATATTATCTTTATTATATTCAGTAAATTTTCTATAATAATCTCCCCAATATTTTCCATATATCTCAGGTGATTCTAATCCTCTTAAAACATCTTTTTCACTTAAATTAACTATTTGCATCCAAAACACTCCTTTTATGACTTATTATTATAAGTTAATTACTATCCTATTGTCAAGTTATATTTCAAAAGAAAAAGGTAAGATCACTCTTACCTTATTGTCAATTTGGTACGCTGGAATAGTTTATTCTAAACCAAGAAAGAAGCTACTAAACAACTAATTTCTATAAACATAATATCACAAAACTAAAGCAGATGAAACACAATTTCTTTATTTTTTCACTGATATTTTATCTATTGTATCAGTAAGTTCCAATTTTTCATCAGCTATTTTTTTTAAATTTCTTAAAGTCTCTAATAATTCCTGTCTATAATCTCTTTTAGTTAATTGACCATTAAAGCAAAATTCTCTAGCACCTTTATTATATACATCATCAGCAATTTCAGTTAACTTCCAATCATATTTTTTAATTATTTTTTCAAACATAGATAACTTATCTTCTGCCAAAGTCGCTAAAGGTTTTGTAGTTTCCAAAAACTTAATTGACTCTTCTAATAAAATATTTCCGATTCCGTGTTTCCTATAAGTAGGGTCAACAAATAATGTGCATATTTTTCTTTCATCATCATCCTTTTTTAGACAACTAATTCCAACAATTGAATCGTTTTCATTTTTTATAAATATAATATTTCTACTGGGCGTATAACAACCTTTAACTTGCTTATCAAAAAACCATTCTTTATAACCCGGATAGGTTGCATTTAAATGTTCCGTCATCAAATATATATTATTTACAATTCTTTCAAATTCTTGACTTTTATCTTCTGATAAATAATTTTTTATATTGTCAATTGTCATATTCTATCCTCCAATAGTTTTATTTTTATTCCAACCACTCCATATTGATTTTGTTTTTCTGATGAATAAATATCATTTAATGTAATTATTAAGTCTTCTTTTTTAGTATTCTTACTAGATAATAACTTAATATCAAATTTATTAATTAATTTTTCAAAATTATCTTCATAATACAAAGCAGTTACTTTTGCTTTTAAATATCTGGGGGTTTCATTTAATTCTTCGAAAATTATTTCATCTCCTATTTTAATGTTCTTTCTTTTATCATCGTTTAATCTTAATTCTATCCTTTTAGTACCGTTTTTAATGTAATCAAAATATTTAGTCATTAATTTCATTTTATACCTATTCATTTATCTCTCTACTTTCTAATACTTTATATATTGGTTCTTGAAACTTAACATATCGATAAAATTGTGGAACCACAAATTTTTCATGAATCAATTTTATATCATGAAGATCTATAGGATGTAAAAACTTATGAAATTCACTTATATGCAATGCAAAACACGTATCACAACCATCAAAATAATTTATTATATCTAAACTATTATTGTAATCTGTTTCATTTAAAATATAGTCTAAATTGCCTTCCAATATTTTATCAACAATCATGTAACCAATTATTGCCTTATCTTTTTCAGAAGAATATACATAAATCTTTTTATTACAATTCTTATCTCCAATACTTTTCCTACGAAATTCAAATGTTTTTGTACCATTAAATATTTGATTTGCATACTTAGTTTTTATTGACATTAATAGTAGATCATTCATTTAAAACACCACATCCAATATAGTTTCAATGTAATTATAACACGTATAATGTCAAACATAAAGTTTTAGATTTTGTTAATTTAAAATTATTATGTTTTCATTATTAATTGCAAAAATAGCATCAATTCTTTCGCTCGTTTTCATTCAGCATAATTTAAAAGATTTAAATTCTATATTACATAAAGAAAAAATCGAACCCAAAGGTTCGACGTTTATTTCAAATGGTACGAATCTAGATTGTGTAGAACAACCAAGAATCTCAAATAATAAGTAGTAATAATTTACTAACTAAATTAATTCTAGCACACTTTTGCGCTTTTGCAAAGTAAAGTTTAATATTTTTTTAGTTTCTTTGTCATACTATCATACTTTATCATTTCTTGATCAGTTAAAGTATAAACTTTATATTTTTTCTCTAACAATAATTTATCATAGCAAGTTTTTCTTTCATCGCTATAGTGACAAACAAATATTCCGTCAAATAATCCTAAAGCCTCAAAATCAGTTAACCCTACTTCATTTGCATCAAATCCTATAACATGCTCAATATTTTTAGATATTATGTGTGTTCCAGCACTTTTACCCAAATAAATGACTCCGTTTTTTACATATTTTATAATTTCTTTATCAAAGCCAGATTCTTTTAATAACTTTAGGCCTGTAAAAGTATTACCTCCAGTAACATAGATAACATCAATATCTAGATTACAATACTCTTTTGCATTGTTATGATCAAATACTATAATATTTTCTTCTTTAAAACCCCAAGCGACTAAACTTTCAATAGAACTTTCTGATCCTTCATAAGGTAATCTGGGGGTTGCTATTAAAAGTATTTTTATTTGCGAAATGTCCATATTTAATTCTTTAAGTACTTTTTCAGTTGCAATAGCATCACCAAATACTCTAGATGTTAAAAGTAATTTCATATCATTTCCTCCCATATGTATTCTATCACAAAAAAGCAAAATTTTTTGAAGTTGTCAATTTTTCTTGTTCTATCTTTATTGTATAAAATTCATTTATTTAATAACTAATCTTGTTTTTGGGGCCATTTTTTTAACGAGAGTCGCAATGTCATTGCAATCCCATGAAGTATACTCATGTTCATCAAAACCACATTGACTTGTTAAAGTTTCACTTAAATCTTCATCAAGTAAATTGAGTTCATTAAAAAATCTTTCTATTTTCTCTGCCTTTTCATTATCTCTTTTTACCAAAATATAATTTGGATTATATGTATTATATGATACATAACTATTATATAACTTAATTAAATTACTATGAGTCTTTTCATTAATTGCCCTATTTTTAAATAGTATATCTATTTTAGCTAATACTAATAAATCATAAATAGAGTATTCTCTAAATTCTTGAAAAATAGCCTTTATCTTACTATTATAATATGGCTTTTCAATTAAATCAGTTAATGACACTTTTAATAATTCATTTAGTGTATCATACATACTTTCATTTTGTTTATCCATTTTTTAAAACCTCCCTTATGTCTTATTATTATATATAAAACTTTTATTGTTTTCAATACAATTCCATTTAAGATTAACTTAATCCAACAATAATTTTAGAAAATATTTCATTGCTTTCTAATACTTTGATCTTTTTATCTTCTATTAGTTGTCTTATTAAATACTCAACAGAAATATTATATTTTTTTGAAAATTTAAAAACTATTTCAACAACTATAACTTCCTTTTCTTTTTTTATGAAATCTATTATTTGCTCATAAATATAATCATATGGCACACCAATTAATTCATTATTCTCGAAAATATATAATTTACTTCCATCTTTAATTAAAGATTCCCATTTATTAGCATATTCTTCTATTTCATTTTTTCCAATTTTATGACTCATTAATGATAATTTATCTAATTCTTTTGAAGTCATCATTCCAGTACTTGTACATTCTTTTTTATATTCATCAGAATATAATACTTCTATAGAATCTACTTTATCTTTGACATAATAGCAAATAAATAATAAAAACAAATAATAATCAGGATCCACATGACTACTCCAAATCCTTAGTTTATTATTATTTTTAATTGCATCATCTAATTTTATTAATGAGTCTTTAATAGATATTTTTTGATTACTGCTTTTTAAATATATAGTTCCATTTAAAATATTTCTTAAATCAGAATATGTAAAAGGTATTGAAAAATCTATAAGTTCGTTATTTTTCAAAGAACTTTTAGCAAATTCATCTTTATAAGCTATAAATAATTCAGCAATTTTGCCCATGATATCACCTCACATATTATTATATCATAGTAATAAAAATACTGTTTAAATTTAATTTAATTTCAAATTTTTATATTCAACAAAATCTTTTTTTCAATATTTTTTGCATAAAATATTGTAGTAAAGCGTTATTTTTCATCAAACTAAAAGCAAGATTATTATCTCACTTTTGTTTTAACATTATTAATAATTTTTAAACCTTCTATAATCTGAGGCTCTAATTCTTTGATTTCTTCTAATGAATAATATTCTTTTTCATCATATCCATCAACATAATCACTTATATTAGCAAGATGAACTTCATAACTATTGTCCGTTAAATAGTAAAAATATTCTTTATTGTATGCATAACCACCAATCCCATTACAATATGCAAGTAATTCTTCTGTTTCTAAATCATATAATTGACATCCATACCTTCTAAAAACGCTATCATAAACATATTCTTCTACTTCATATGTTTCTTTATTAAATAATAAGTAAATATTTTCTCCTTTATATACTTTTAACGCTTTTCCATTTTTATTTACATATTTATAATATTCTTCTATATTTGAATATTCATATGGAATATCAACTTTTTTTTGGAACACCATTTTCATTTTTTTTACTAACACATCCAAGTGTTCCTACCATCATAGTAGTTAATCCAAATGTTAATAATTTGTTTTTTAATTTTATTAATCCTTGCTTTTTCATTATTCCTCCTTAATGACTATATATTATACACTTTTATATTTTATATTCAATTGCTCTTAACTTTTTATTATCATGGTACGCTAAAATAGTTTATTCTAAACCAAGAAAGAAGTTGATAAACAACTGATTTCTATAAACATAATAAATAATTATTAAAAATGTCAAAATCTTTTTTAAACACAAATTTATAATTACTGCTGTTTACTATTCCTTATCAAAAAACCTGTGACTTTATAATTATATTTATCGAAAAATAGTGATAATTACTTATCACTATTTTATATCTATCTAGTTTTTCTACTTACTTCATCACTGATTTGACAATCATATAATCTTTCAAGTTGCTTTTCGGTTATTTGAATTACAGTACCACAACAAGGTTTGAAGTTTCTATTACCATATACAAGCCAAATAACATTTTCATTTTTCAAATCATCTTTTGGCATTGTTCCTGGACATGGTTTACCATCTGTAAAAACAATTTTATTTATTTCCCTTTTTTTAGTAAATGATCTAACTGCTAAGTCCCAATCTTCAGTCCATGCTGAGTGTCCTCTAGCACCACTTGGTATTTCAAAATTATCAATATCAGCTACACTTTTAATTTCAGTCATACCCCAATATTTTTCATTAAAACAACCAACTTTTAGCTTTGACTCTTTTAATATTGGTTTTAACATTCTTAAAAATGCTCTAACTAAATCCAAATCTACCGATCCAGAAACATCTATCATAACTTCAGTTTCTGCTTCATCATCAATATCATTTTCTTCTAACCTGTATGCATAATTATTTTCAGCAATTGATCTTCTTTGTGACCAAATTGTTTCTGTCTTTTCAACTTCTCTTCTTAATAGTAATCTCCAATCAAATTCTTCTGCACTTTCACCAACTGAACCTAGATTTGTTTTTTCTGAAAAATTTAATCTAGATAACATATCTTTTTTCATTCTTTCTAAATTTTCTTTTGCTCTAGTGATTCGTTCTTCTCGATTTGATGAAAATTCTTCTCTCTCATCAAAATTTTGATTTTTTGGATCATCCTCTAATTGTTTTTCTTCATTTTGAGAAGCACTACTATTATCTGTAGATTGATTACCTTTCTTCCTTCTTTCAAAAGCTTCTTCCCAAAGACTATGATCATCTCCCATATGTTGACTCTCACTATCATTCATATCTTTTGATGATTGACTGTCTTGACTATTTGATTGCTCTTGTGAATTCTCATTATCATTATTTTGACTATTTGATTGTCCTTGAGAGTCACCATCTTCTTTTTTGCTTTGATTACCCTGCTCATTATTTTTTTGCTGTTGCTCAGATTCTTTAGCTTTTTTTTCATCTAAAAGAAGTTGATAAAATTCCTCGGCTGAATAATTTAAAGCTTCAGGTCTATTAACATATCCTTCTTTAATTGTAAATCCATCTCTTTCTAAGTTAGCATTTATTATAGCATCAGTTGCTTCATTCCAAACATCTGGATCTCTTTTTTGACCATTTTTATCTTCTAACCTAAGAGCATGAGCAAATTTAATATGCATTAATTCATGGGCAATAAGAAACAATCTATCAGATTCACTTAATTTTGCTAGATATTCAGGATCAAAATATATATTCTTTCCATCCGTAGCAGCAGTATGATATCTTAAATCACTTTTATAAGCAATATTAGCTGATGCTATTTCACTTCCAAATCTTGGATATCTTAACATCATCAATCTTTTTGTATCATAAAGTAATTTTGCCATTGCATCCATAAACTAATCACCTATATTGATACTACACAAAAATGATATACTTCAGGAGATATTTTTTTCAATCCTTCTTCATTTTCTATAGTTAATACTATTATTATATTATCTGGTAATGTATAGCCAATAAATTCTCTATCCTTAATCAAAGAAACATATTTATTTTGTTCATCAATAGGTAGTGAATCAAAATTAGTAATAACAAAATAACCAATTTCACTTTTTCTTGAAATAATATCTACCTTTTCTTTAAATATTGGATTTCCCATCTTAGCACCAAATAACCATGAATCATTTATTCTTGAATCCATGAAAACAGCATTTCCAAGTTTGTTTGAATCGCTATTTCTTATTACAACACAAGTAGCTTTACTTCCTCTTTGTAAATCAATCAATTCTTTATTCATTTTCTCTTACCTGCACTTTCTTCACTAATCATCGCCATTTCTTGAAGTTCTGTTATTTTCATAATCTTTCTCTCATCATTACCAGCCCAACAAATATCGTATAATTGAAGATACTCAGGATCACAATGATTTCTTATAAAATCTCTACATTTCCCAACTTGATTTTCATCTGCAAGTAATAAAGATGTTACACATGCAAATCTCTCATTAATATCTCTTGGTAAATCTGCTTGCGAAAAAGAATCCGTTACAACTTCATCAACTGATAGTGAAGGTATATTATAAAAATTAAAGAATTCACTTGCCCACTCTTCACGAAGTTTAGAGCCAATTGAAACTTCTAGCATATGTTCAACATCTTTTCCAACAAATTTTCCTTTTTTTAAATCTTCTTCAAACGCATAAAGAGTATTAGAAATTGAAACCCATCCACGAGGATCATTGGTTCTTCCTTTACAACCATTTTGATCTAATCTTTTTTCACCTATTTCTGGTTCTTCGTAGAAATAACCCATATCTGAAATAGATTCGCTTTTTCCACTTTGAGTATATTTAGATAATATATAACCAATTACAGATGGATGAATCTTATTAGGAATTGCATATTCATTTATCCACTCACCAACTTTAGGCTGCATATCTAATATATGATCAAATCTTTTTTCTAGCGGTTCAGCTAAATCTTCAGCAACACTTGAATATTTCTTTTGGTTACCAGTTGCTACTATAACAGTATTAGCAGGTAGTTTTAAACCTTTACCAGTTTCAACTAATCTATTTAAAACCAATGTATAAACAAGTGACTGAACTGCTGGTTTAACATTTAATAATTCATCTAACATTATTACAATTTTTTCATCACTTTTTTTAGATCTTTCATATATTTCATCAGCTAAATCATAAAGATTTTGAACATTCTCACTAATTAATTTTCTTTCTTCATCAGTTGCACAAGCAAGTAATGCTTGCTTAGCAAAATCTGGTGGAATATTTTGTCCAGTTTGTAAATTCATAGATCCAACTACTTTTTCTGGAAACATATTATTTGTTAATTTTATATATATCAAATTTGGATATAATGTTTTAATTCTTTCTGTTTTACCAATACCAGAAGGACCTCTAAGTAAAACAGATTGCCCAGCCTCTATCCACGCATGAATAATTTCTGTATCAGTCATTCTTCTTCTATCTTGTGGATTTGTAGTATCCGGATTTAATTTTTGTAGTCTTGACTTCTTCTCATTTTCCATATAACTACTACTTAGTTCTATTTTTGATGATTGAAACAAATCCTTCACCATATATTTATCTAGATATGCTTTCATTTCCGTATTTCCAAAATTACCATTATATTTACTTGGATCATCATATCTTATGCCACTAACAAGAATGTTTTTAGAAACTGCAAGATCACTTTCTTCATCAACAAGCCACTTCACAGGCATAACTTGTATCCAAATATAATCATCATCTTTACAATTTATACAATTAAAAAGTTTAATATTATATCCATCATAACATGAATTAACTTTAACCCTTATATATTTATTTCCGTTATAGATATATTCATCATAATTAACAGGTTCAAAACTACTATCATTCATAGTATATTTTCTTGAATCAAATGTGTATGCTTTTCCCGTTCTTTTCAATCTTTCATTTTTGTACTCGTAATTTAAATCAATCTGTGTTTGCTCATTAGCGGCCATTTGAGGATATTCACCACATTCAACTTCTTTTACTCCTAAGCTCCCTCTCACTTCGTTCGAGGCAATTGATGAGATTGATGAGTAAGGTAAAGCTGGGCGAACCCCACCAAAGCGTATGTTAACATTGTTGTAGTCTCTAAAACCATTGCAATGAACGACGCGCGCGTTATTATCGGTATAATGTGTTTTTGTCCAATAATGTCCAGTACTATCAGTACTATTATAACCGCCTGTTATAATTGCTAAATCTGTATTCTTTGCTTTTGCTCCGATTTTTTTAATTAATTTTAACGCTTCATCACTAAAAATTTGTTCATTTGATAATAGTGATAAATCCATCTTTTCTAAATCGCTAGTTTTATACTTTACTCCTATTTCTTTCAAAAAATATTTATCCATAAATTGCTTTATATCAGTTCGGTTGAAATCACCTTTATAATCTCGCGTTTTTTGAAATTGAACACCAGAAAAAATTATCTTTTTCGAAAGTGCAATATTTGCTCTCTCGTCTACTAACCATTTTATAGGTTCAACTGCTACCCAATAAGGTTCATCAGAAACTATTGGTCTTCCATCAGAAAGTTTATAATCTTCATCATTGTAATCACCAACAATGCGAATATACCTTCTTCCTTTATATTCGAATTCTTCGTGTTTTCTAGGTTCAAAACTCTTATCATAATCATCATAATTTACAGAATCAGTAGTATAAGTTTTTCCAGTTTTTCTTATACCAGATCCTCTTTTATAATTTTCTTCTAACTCTCTTGAAATTCTATCATCAACTATTGTTTGTGGATATTCTCCATATTCAACTTCCTTAATTCCAAAGCTCCCTCTCACTTCGTTCGAGGCGATTGATGAGATTGATGAATAAGGTAAAGCTGGGCGAGCCCCACCACAACGGCAGCCAGCATCGGCGTAGTCTCTATCACCATCAGTATCAACGACGCGCACGTCATTATCTCCATTATCTGTTCTAGTCCACCACCAGCCAGTTCTGTCCTTATCAGTGTTACCTTCTTTAGTATGGTAATCATCATTAACATATCCGCCTAATAGAATAGAAAAATCAGTAATAGCACATGCTGTTCCATATTTTTTTAATATATCTAATTGTTTATCACCAAAGATTTGTTCTTCGGTTAAAAAAGTTATGTTACTATCCATTTATTAATCACCAAATATATCATAACATATTTTCAGATTGTTTAACACAGTTTTAAACAATATTTGCTTTTTTGCTACTTGAGCGGAGATACATCTAATTAAAAACTCGAACAATCCTGCCCGAGTAATAATTAAATATTATCTATCAAATTCTATAATATTTTTTCTTCTTCAATAATTTCTTTAAAAAACCATAAATCATATCCATTAGCTTCACACTTATATCATAGTATAATGTATTATTTATTATTATCTTTTATCAATCTTAATTCTTTTTGCACTTTTCTTTCTGAAATGTCTTCCCAATTCTATCCTATTTTCAAGTTATATTTTAAAAAAAAGATATTGGTTTGTGTTAATCAATATCTTCTAATTATTCTCTTAACCCTAATATTAGTCCTTTACCCTTTTCAGACTCTGCTAAGCATACTGGATCATCAGCACATATGCTATATGAAGTATCTTCACCTAAAAACTTTTGAGAATAAGCAAAATTTCTGCTTTCAAAGAAATGATAAAAGCTTTCATCTTCACTAAAAATTTGTTTTTCTTTAGTATTAACGCTTTTAATTTTTCCAACTTTTTGTTGTTTTTTCTTTTCATATTTTTCTAATTCTCCAAGAAGATATAGTGTATGCTCCCTAGATAATATTTTTTTATTTTTCCTACTAAATTCAGGCAATAATTCATCTGAGTTTAATACATATAAACTCACTTTATTTGTCAAAAGTATTCTGTTTTCATCAATATAATCAGTATAATTAGATTTTCTTAAATAAGAAAATAATGCTGCTTCAGCATTTTTTAAATAATATCTTTTCTTTTCTGATTCTATATATGCTCTTAGTATTTCTAAATCTCCTTTTTCCAAATAATTAATCAATTTATTATAAGATTCATAATCGATCATAAACTCTCCTCATAGTAATTTCATTATACAATATTGAATTTAAAAATTTCAAGTTATATAAGAAAAAGATATTGGTTTGTATTAATATTTTTTCAAAATTCATTTATAATTTATTAATAAGTTTTTTTAATGTGCCACTTTCAGTTAATAATCTTTTTGTTGAATCTAGCAATTTAAAATATTCTTCTATACTTATTGGAAGCCCCAAATATAGTCTATCATATAAGCCCATCGGTTCATCAGGATTAATCTCAATTTTATCTAGTGAATTATCTTGCGCAATATTATTATAGTTTTCTAAAGCCGACATAATTTTTGCATCTTCATAAACTGTAGCATCTATTAAATCTTCAAAATAACCAGAATTATTACTAATTTTATATCCATACAACAGATATCTATATATAATAATACGTAATTTACTAATAGCTTTTTCAGGATATATATAAGACAATATTTCATATGCAATTGAATAAGCTCTTAGAATTGCATATCTCTCTATCAAGAATTCATCATGATGCAGTTTATATAAATCATGATTTTTGTTAATTAATGTTTGGCAAGAAGTATAAATATCATTATTGCCTTTTTTTATTAAATAATATTGTCTTGCATGAGTAAGTTCATGAATTACAACTGCAATAGCCCTAAAATATGTTATTATCTTATAATTCATTTTTGAATTTAGCCACTCTTCATTCATTACTTTTGATGATTCAACAATTCTTTCTACATCAATACATAGTGTTTCATATGCATCGCTCCAAAAAGCTGCTGGAAATTCCAATTTTTTTATATCCAATTTTTTTATATCTTCATCATCAATAACAACTATCTTTTTAAAGTCAATTTCACTATTTTTTAAAGTAATATCAATTACATCCTCAAAAAAATTTTTATCTATTGACAAATTTTTGTCTCTATGATTTTTAACATAAACACTAAGTTCTTTAATTAATTCTTTGTCATTTTTTGATTCATCATTTAACACTTTATTAATCTCACTCATAAAACCCCTTTTTTATGGCTCTATATTATACTAAAATTAGCTTTAAAAGTCAAATCTAGGCCATTAAAAAAAGCCATAATTTTTGTTTTAAACTATGACTCCATATTGTTAAATAATTCTTTTAAATATTTTGCTTTTTTAATTGCAACGATTTAATATTTACTGGTTCTGGATTTTTAAAATATTCTTTAACCGCCACTAAACTAAAGTTAAAACATTCTAATGTTTTCTTATATAATTCATTTAATCCTTTATAATCATACTCTGCTTTGTCTTCTTTGCCATCATGAATAGAATTGTGATTTGTTAATTCTGGAGAATTTATATATCCTAATATTCCTTCTAATATAAATTGTTCATAATGAGCAATGCTATGCCAATCACTTAAACTCATATTGTTAAATAACCTTGTAGGATTTACAATTGGATAAATGTAATCATATAAATCGGGTAATTTATTAGTTAAATATTTATATGTCACAAAATTGCTATCATTCTCATTGTGATACACTATTGTATCTGGAAGTAATGTGGCAATTAAGCCATGTTTAGTTATATAAGAATTAAAGGAGGAGGTAACTCTCTTCTTAATATTTTTCTTTGTAGCAGGCCTTTTAGTCACATCACCAGCCATATAACCCTCACAAATTGTAGTGTAATCATAATTTTTTAACTTTTCTAAAATTTCTTTTAGCTTTTCTTTATCACAATCAACAGAATAAAATTTTTCGCAAGAATCATTTTTTTCAACAAAATCCATAAATCGTCCCTTATGTCTTAATATTATAATTAATTTCTATTTTATTTTCAAGTTATATTTAAAAAAAGATATTGGTTTTTATAACTAATATCTTCTTACTAATTCTAATTTATATGCAGTTCTATAATCTCCAAAAACTCCATTAGTTTTATCTTGAATCTCTTCTGGTAATTCCTCATACCTTCTTGTTTGTTCATATAAATTCATTAATGTAGCTGTGTAGTTAACATCGAACGGTTGGTCATATAATACCATTTCCTTCTCAAGACCATATTCAGTATAATGCACAACAATTTTGCCGTTTTCCAATTTACCTATAATACTTCCATATTGATCAACTACACCTATTGTTTGACACATCTTTTTAATAAATGAAGTTGTTGCTACATCAACTTTAGTAAATACTGTACCATCAATTTCCATTTTCAAAACCTCCCTTATGTCTTATTATTATAATTAATTACTATTTTATTTTCAAGCTATATTTCAAAAGAAAAAGATAAGACTGCTCTTATCTTATTATTCACATCGGTACATAAAGATAGTTTATTCTAAAGCAAAAAAGAAGTTGATAAACACTCAACTTCTTACTACATTTAAATAATATCACAATTAACATAAGTGTCAAAACCACTTATAAATATTTTATTATTTATGCAATGACAAACTATATTGAAAATTTAATTCAGCTATCTTTTCTAATCTTGATTCATCATTATGTGTCCATAATTGATCAAAGATTGATGTGAATTCTGCTCCTATC
>CAMVPB010000016.1 GCA_947169285.1 uncultured bacterium
TATCAAAAAAAGTAAACAGTTCTTTTTCTGTCTACTTTTATCTTACAACTTCATTATGACGCTGTAGCTTTTTAAATAACAGAATAGTCAATAGTAAAAGAAATTTTAATATATAATACAATATAACTTGAAATAATTTATAATTATAGTATAATATAAAACCATTATCAGGGATAATTATGGATGATTTAAAACTAATAAAAAAGTATTATGGTGAAAATATGTCGCATTTATGTAGGAATTTATTTCCTACTATTTTAGAAACTCCTAGTTTATTGTTTGAAATATTTTCTAATAGCTTTGATTATTCTAAATTTTTATATGATGATTTAGTCAGTAATGACTTAATAAATAGTTTTAGAGATTTTATATATAGTTTATTAGAGCACAAAATTGATAATGAAAAATCAACTATAAGTAAGAGCCCATATGAATTAATGGAAGAAGCAGGATATACTTTATATAAATGTGAAATTGAAAATGATATTCAAAGTTTTAAAAAATATTATAATAATGGTGAAGAACTATGTACATTTAAAGGTGGACGGCTTGATTGGTGCTATGTGTTTTTTGCTGTTAAGAAAAATGCTGATAAAATAAGAAGAGAGGATTTTAAAAATCCCCAAAGACAAGATGAATATGGTACATCAGTAATAAGTATTCAATTTAGTAAAGGAGATTCTAATTATTTATCAATTAAAAACAGATATAATCATACTGTTATAAATCCTGATGCAACTTTTTCTAATGATTTAGATAAAATTATTCCTGGATTAACAGAGTCTTTTAAAAATTATTTTAAATATGATATTCAAAGTAATTATAGTGGATTTGAGATTCCTGGTTATGTTAGGTCTTTTGAAGGAAAATATTATAAATATAATTATGAGAGAGGAATTTATTATTACTGTTTAAATAATGTGGTAATCGAAACTGGTAAAGTCAAAAATGAATATTTAGATAAAAATAGATATTTAGTTTTTGATTATTTTATATTAGATATAAAAGAAAGAAAAATTGTTGATTCCCTAGGATATGGTGGATACTATGATTCATTTGCAAAAGTAATAAATGACTTAGACATTGAAAAGATTAGTATTATCAAAAATAAAGATGGAAATAAAGATATTGTTTTTGAAATAGATGGTGGAAAAATTGTAATAACAATTAATAATCAAAATAGAATGATTAAATATTATGATGATATTAATATAGTATTACCTGATTCTTATCTTTCAAGTATTGAATATATAACTGATGAGATAGTATTAAATAATGTTTCTAAAATAAATTATGATTTTATGGGTAGTAAAGAGCATATAATTGCTAATTTAAAAAGATTTTCAGCTCCTAATCTTGAATCAATCGGAAATATTTTTATGGAAGCAGTAGAATCAATTGATAATTTTTATACACCCAAATTAAAAATAGTGGGTGATAGGGTGCTAAGAAATTGTACTCTTAATAAATATGATTTATCTAACTTAGAAGTTGCAGGAAAATATTTTTTATCAAGTAATGAAACAAAAGAAATAAGTTTTCCAAAATTAGCGTTAGTTGGTGATGGTTTTTTACAAGAATTATATTGTGCTGAAATAATTGATCTTCCAAATCTAAGGGAAACTGGTAAATGTTTTGTTAAAAAAGGATTATATTTGAAAAATATAAATGCTCCTAGATTAATTAGAATAGGAGAAAAAAGTTTACAAGATGTACCTTTTTTAGAAGAACTTGATTTGCAAAGTATCCAATTTATTTCCGATAATTGCTTAAAAAGTGCAATCAACTTAAAAAAAATAAATATACCAGATGCTATTCAAATAGGAAGACTAGTTTTAAGTGATAATAGATGTTTGGAATATTTGAATGCTCCAATAGTTAGCCATATTGGTGGCTATTTTCTAGGCGGATTTAGTAAATTAAATTACATAAATTTAAATAAAGATGTTAAAACTGATTATTGTTTTATTGGATTAGATAATGGTTCTTGGATGCCATCTATTGGACTTATAATTGGAAATGAAAGCATAGTTGATTTTATTAATAAAGCATATCAAAAATATAATGAAGATAATTCAAAATATATTACACATAGATTATATTCCTCTCAATTAGCAGAATCTTTGGATAAAGACATTTATGATAAACCAATTACTCTTGCAAGAACAAAATAATTATAATTGTAGTATATAATAATAAAGAAATTTTGAATGTTGACTTTGCAAAATGAGAAAAGTATGATAATATTAATTCAGTTAGTAATATATTACTACTTATTATTTTGTGAGTCTTGGTTGTTCTACACAACTCAGATTCGTACCAAGAGGAAATCTGCTCGAACTTTTATAGTTTGAGCTCGATAAATGACTAATTCAGAAATGGATTAGTTTTTTTGTTATTATGAAAAAACGTCCAGGAAAGGATGTGTTTCTATGTTAAATATTGTTAAAGAAGAATTGCCTATTGAAGAGAGTCTAAAAAATAAAATCAATCTTATATGTGAATTTGCTCATGTGAAGCCTATATTTATTAATGGTAATATAAGAAAAATTAATAAAACCAATTTAGTTTATATTGAACCAAATAGAGTAATTGTTAAAGATAAAACTCTTCTTATATTTAATTATTCTAATGAAGTATTTATTGAAAATTTATCCAATAAATTAAAATTATCTGATTTAGAAGATTATTTGAAAAAGTGCTAGACTATTGACTTTAAAAGAAAAATTGTATATTATAAATAACCATCAAAGAGAGTACCCTTAAGAAATGGAGGTACATCATGATAAAGCGAAAAGAGAAAATTTATAATATTAAAAATTCTGAGGAGTCAGTAGTACATAGACTTTTATGCGCTACTGTCTCCTCTTTTTTAGTTAAAAGGAGTTGAGATTATGAAAGATGAAGAGAGATTATGTGGACTATATATGAGAGTATCAACTGAAGATCAAGCTAAAGAGGGATTTAGTTTACCAGAGCAAAGAGAAAGATTAGAAGCGTTATGCAAATATAAAGGTTATAAAATATATGATTATTATGAAGATGCTGGCATAAGTGCTAAAAGAGGTAATCATAGACCGGAGTTTGATAGAATGATAGAAGATGCTAAAAACGGCAAAATAAACACTGTAATAGCATTAAAATTAGATAGATTAACAAGAAGTATATATGATTGGGAAAATATGCTTACATCTTCTGAAAAGTATGGATTTGACCTTATATGCGCTAATGATGATATAAATACAACTACTGCTAATGGAAAAATGATAACTAGAATAATGATGAGTGTATCGCAAAATGAAATTGAAAGAACTAGTGAAAGAACAAAGGTAGGTATGGCTGGTGCAATAAAACAAGGACATATACCTGCAGTTTGTCCTATTGGTTATAAAAGAGAAAATAAAAAATTAGTTCCTGATCCACTTACAAAAGATATAGTTATTAGAATATTTAATTTATATTTTGAAGGTAATTCTTACACAACTATTGCTAATATATTTAATAAAGAAAAAGTAAATGGTAAAACAAATTGGAAAGACACAAGAATTTTAAAAATAATATCAAATGAATTATATAAAGGGGACTATGTATCTGGTAAAACTTTAAATAGACCAATATATTATGAAAATGTTGTTGAACCACTTGTATCAAAAGAGTTATGGGAAAATTGCCAAGTTCAAAAGAAAAAGAATCAGAAAAATTATATGAGAACACAAACGTATATTTTTTTACAAAAATTAAGATGTCCTAAATGTGGAAGAATACTTGCAGGTGGAGCTGCTCATAAAATCAAAGCAAATAAATGGTATTTTTATTATAGATGTGAAGATTGTAAAAATAATATAAAAGAAGAAACAATTGAAAATAAAGTAGAAGAAATACTATCTGATATTTTAGAATATGATAATGTTGTTAATGAATTTTTCTTACCAGTATTAAAATCTAAAATAGATAATCCAAAACAAGAATTAGAAAAAGAATTAAAATCATTAAATATAAAAAAAGAAAGAATAAGAAAAGCATATATAGATTCACTATTTACAGAAGAAGAATATAAAAATGAATTACAATTAATTGAGCAACAAACAAATATAATTAATGATAAACTATTAGAAAATGCTCAAGCAGAACAATTAAATTTTACTACTGAAGATATACTTTTAAAAAGAGATATGGATTACATAAATCATTTGAAATTGCCATTATCATATTATGCATTTAATAAATGTTGGGAATTATTAGATAGAGATAAAAAAGCAAATATAGTAATGAGATACATTGATGATATTGAATTAGAAATTATAGATAACAAATTAGATGTAAAACAAATAAATTTTAGATCTACATTCTATAATGATTTTAATGAACTATATGAAAAAGGATTCATAGATAAAAAAAGACCAGTATACTTTAATAGTGATGAAATTAAAGGAATTGGAACAATTAGATATAGTGAATATCTTCCAATAGGTAAAGTATTAGCTCATCTTTATAGACTAAATATGTTTTATGAAGTAAATCTTTATAAGGGAACTTATTATAAGAAAACACAAGAACTAAAAATTGGGCCATTTCTAAAAAATGAAGTTGCAATAAGAATGTTTCCATTCCAAAAAAATGATAATGGAAATAATGATTGGATTTCAATAGGCATGTTAGCAACAAGGCCAGTACCTAATGATATTAAGGTTAATATAAAAGATATTTTTGAAAAATTACCATCAAAAATTTCAAAAAATAATTTTTAAATTATGAAAATAATGCTCCCACAGAATTTTTAAAAAAATTGAAAACGGGAGCATTTATTTCTTTTGAATAAAGGGATTCTTTGATTTGTAAAGCTCTGTGGGAGCAATTTTGCAAGTGCAAAATAAGTGGTGTCATAAAAATATATGTATTTCCTAGAAATATTTATATTTTGACACCTCATACTTATCCTGATATAAAAAAGTAATATTTTATGTATTCCATGGGAGCAAAAAAGTTGATTTTTAATTGTCTTATAATTCTTACAATATATGATAAACATTCAAATTTTATTTACTTTTAAGTTTTTATATGATATAATAAATGGCAATTTTGATAAGGGGTGTTTTATGGGCTTGGATGCTGAAGATTTTATTATTAGTTTGCTTGCACCAGAAGAGATTTGGGGAGTAAATAAATTAGAACCATTAAAAAATTTTGGATTATATACTAGAGTAACTGATCTATGTGTATTAACTGGTGCAAAAGTTTTCGAAGGCCAGGGTCCCATAGGACTAGATGGCTGCTGGGTTTATACTACTGAAATCTGTGGAAGAAATGTAACAGCAATTTCACCAGATCAAAAAGTAACAACTGGAAACCAAAGCGATAATAGTGGAGTTATTCGTCCGATATTAAACTGTAAGCAAGACGTATTTAAAAAAATAACAAGCGGAGCATATTATATCGGAGTTGGTGTAAAAGAAGTTGAATTTGGATGCTATCCAGATTGCGCAGTAGATTGGAATTTACAGTTAGAACTTGAAAACGAGTTTAAGTGGAATGGATTAACATCATCTGGAAGACAATTTTCAAAGGCTGATTATCCGCCTGTTATATGGAAAGAATACGAATATAAGGGATCGCAATATGTTAGAGTCGAATCAAATGCTAATACTTCAATATTTACACTATCCAATGGCGAAATATATTCAAATGGAGACTATGTGTGGTTGAAAGTTTTACCAATTAGATGGTTAGTAGATGAAGAAAGTCAAACTCTTATTTGTAAAGCCGGATTGATATCAGGTATTGCAGTTACTCCTGCTAGTTCTTCTATTTATTCATTTAGTTATTCTGATATTCAATACTTTCTCAAAATAGTGTTTTTACCTGAATTGTTAAAAAATATTTCTTTATTAGGAAACAAAGTAGTTGATTCACATCCTGAAAAGAAAGAAGAACCACTTCCAAGTAAAACAAAAAAATCAAGAAACCCATATGGATTTAGTATGAGTAATGTGAGTGAAGAAGATATAATAAGAGGATGTATAGAAAGTAATCTATCTGTATTTTTACATGGACCATCTTCTGAAGGTAAGAGTGCAAGAGTAAAACAAATAGATCCAGACTGTGAAATTATATATCTAAGAAATGCAAGCCCAGAGAGTTTAAATGGCAAAAGCGTTTATAATCAAACAACTGGAGAAATGATAGATGTAAAACCAACATGGTTAATTAGATTAGAAGAAAAATGTAAAAAAGAACCAAATAAGAAACATATATTGTTCTTTGATGAAATAACAAATGCACTTCCTAGTATTCAAGGTATAGCATTCAATATAGTTTTAGATAAAGAAGTAAATGGAAAATGGAAATTACCAGATAATGCAAGAATAGTTGCAGCAGGAAATGAAATGAAAGATTCATTATCAGCAAATCAATTAGCAGAACCATTATTTAATAGATTTGCACATGTATATATAAAAACTACTACTGAAAGTTGGTTAAAGTGGGCAAGTGAGAATGATATACATCCGGCAATATATTCATATATAGCATACAAAAAAGGAGAGGCTCTAAGAAGTAAGTATGACGGAAAGAAACCAAATGCAGATCCAAGAAAATGGGAGATGGCATCAAAGATGTTATATAGTACACAAAACCCACAAATGTTAAGATCATTAATAGGAGAAGACATAACAAGAGAGTTTGTAGAGTTTTGTAACCAAAGAGTAATAACAATAGAAGATGTAGTGAATGAAAACTATACAGATAAAGATATCGAAGAATTAAACACATCGGAAAGATATGCAACAACAATGGGGTTATCACAAGTAGATGAAACTAACTTAGAAAAAGTAAGAGAATTTGTAAGCAAGATAGGAGCAGAGTTCACATCAATGTTTGATTTATTATGGACACATAATGATGAGGCAAGATTAGAAAAGATAGCTGAATTAAATGCTTCTAATGAACAAGCAAAGATGTTAATAAAGGGGGGGAAATTAAAATGAAATATCCAGATGTAAGTTTATTATCTATGGATCAGATATATGATGATGATTTAAGATTTATTAAAAGATATGGGTCAAGGTGTTCTGCCACTGATTTTGCAATACTTTTAGGGATTGCTATATCATCTAATAAATTTTTTGATGATGTAGAATCACTAGAAAATAGGACGGTTGATTGGTGGATTGAATCTGATAAACCAGCATATGTGGATTCGGATAGTGCAGACGTATTATATGGTGGGGATGGCTGGGATAATGTAACTGGAGGACGTCCGGTTGTACAGTTTTCTCAGATTTCAGATAAGTTAATATCTAAAAAATATTCTGATGGAGTTTTAGAAGTTGAATATGGTATGTATCCTCAAAGTGCAGTAAATTTTCATTTGAATAAAAAATTAGAAGAATTATATAATGCGAATGCACTTAGCAAAGTGTTTTCAACTGAATCACTTGTAAAAACAGGTGATACTTATATTGTCGACGCTCAAGCTGGATATGATAATGAAAAGAATTTTGCTCCTGAATATCTTGAGGAGTATCAATATTTAAACTTTAAATATGTTCGTATTATTCCACATGCAGAACCAGATGGAGATATTTTGTCTAATGGGGTAACTCTTAGAGAAGGTAAACCGATTTGGGTAAAAGTTGAACCAATAACATGGTTAGTAGATGAAAATGCAGATATAGCAGTAGCTAAGAAAGTATTATTCTCTGGTGTAAGATTTTTAGATTTTCCATATAAGTATGAAAGCTTTGATAAAACACGTATAAATAAGTTTTTAAATGAATGCTTTATACGCGACATAAATCAAAGCCAAAAAAATTCTAGAGAAATTTTAATAGGTAATAGTAATAGGAATAAGTTAAGAAAAACAAACCCATATAAATTCAGTTTTGATGAAGTTACTGAAGAAAATATAATAAGAGGTATGGTAGAAAGTAATATTGCTGTGTTTTTGCATGGTAGATCAAGTGATGGTAAATCAGCTAGAGTAAAACAAATGGATCCAAATTGTGAAATTATATATTTAAGGAATGCAACACCAGAAAGTTTAAATGGTAAAAGTGTTTATAATCAAACAACTGGAGAAATGATAGATATTAAACCAACATGGTTAACTAAATTAGAAGATAAATGTGAGAAAGAACCCGATAAAATACATATATTATTCTTTGATGAACTTACTAATGCATTACCTTCAATTCAAGGCATGGCATTCAACATAGTATTAGATGGTGAAGTAAATGGTAAATGGAAGTTGCCAAAAAACGCAAGAATAGTAGCAGCTGGTAATGATTTAAATGATTCACTTGCAGCAAACCAAATGGCAGAACCATTATTCAATAGATTTGCTCATGTTTATATTAATACAACACCATCTAGCTGGTTATTATGGGCATCTACACCAACTAATAATTATGAAATGATAGATTATAAAGAAGAAGAGTTACCATTAAAAATACATCCATCTATATATGCTTATATATCTTGTAAATCATTTGGTGGAAGGGATGTTTTAAGAACAACATATGATGGAAAGAAGCCAAATGCAGATCCAAGAAAATGGGAGATGGCTTCAAAGGTATTATATAAAACTGGAAAACCAGAAATGTTAAGAGCATTAATAGGTGAACCATTAACAAAAGAATTTGTTGAATTTACTAAACAACAAGTCTTAACTTTAGATGATGTGTTAAAAGGAAATTATGATGATGAAGAATTAGAAGAAATGGATACTTCTCAAAAATTTTTAATGATTGCAGTATTATCTGCAGTCGATGAAGAACATTTTGAAATAGCAAGAAATTTTATGAGTAAACTTGGAGAAGAACCAAGAGCTGTTTTTGACTCATTATGGACACATGGAGATGAAAAAAGATTAGAAAAACTTGCTGAAGTTAAAATGACAGAAGAACCAAAAATAATGTCAAAAGAATTACCGAAAAAAGAAAAAGAAAAAAGTACTCGTGACTGCTATGTAATTTATGGTAATCATGATTCTATTTATAATGATACTTTTCATGTAAAGAAATTAAAAATATAAAAAGGGGAATTTAAATATGAAAGATAAAAAGGAATTATTATTCTCATATATTAAAACTAATGTTGCTCCAATATTAGTAGATTTTATATCTTCTGAAGATTTAAGAAATGTAACAATATTACCTGCTAATATCGATTCTAAAGAATTGAATGGACATTATGAAGATATAAATTTTATGCCACCATATTGGTTTAATGAATTATTAAATAAGAACAATAAAATATTAGTTATTGATAGAATCGATTCAATTGATAAAGAAGAACAATTAAAATTTGTTGAATTATTAAAATATAGAAAAATATCTACTTTTGAATTACCAAGTGATTGTGTAATTATTATTACTGCTAGTGAAATAAATAATAATACTATAAATGAAGAGATATTTTCATTAGTGGCTAGTATATAGGTGAGTTATGAAATACGATATAGAAGCTTTAAAAAGAAAAATGTTAGTTAAATATCCATTCTTTGGAAGTGTTGTAGCAAATGTGGAATATAAAGAAAAAAATGATATAGAAACAGCCGCAACAGATGGAGAAGTTATTTATTACAACACAGATTTTTTACAATCATTAAGTGTTGATGAACAGACTTTTGTTTTTGCGCATGAAGTGTGTCATATTGCTTTTAATCATATTTTAAGAAGTGAAGGAAAAAATCATAAATTATGGAATATCGCAACTGATGGTGTTATAAATCAATTTTTAAAAAAGGATGGATTATCAATTCCACAAGGTGGAGTTGATATACCAGAAGCAATTAATTATGATGCTGAGAAACTATATGAAAAATTATTAAAAGAACATCAACAAAATCAACAAAATAATCAATCTAGTAATCAAAATAGTAGTAATAATAACCAAGGCAGTTCTTCTAGTCAAAGTACAAGTGAGAACAATTCGCAAAGTCAACAATCTTCTAGTAGTTCAAATGAATCCAATAATAATTCAAACGATTCTAAAGAAAATTCACAAAGCAAAGATAGAGAAGGATCTAGTCAATCAAAAGAAGAAAACAAAGAGAAAAATGCTGGGCATGATAGTCATAGCATGTGGGATGATGCTGTAAAGAGAAGCAAAGAAAAACAAAAAAAATCTAAAGAAAGCAAAGATTCGAAGAAAAACAATGATAATTCTAAAGAATCAAAAGCAAAATCAGAAATTGAGAAGAAACAAGAGGAACTTGAAAAAATGGGTGAAAAAGATGCTTTTGATAAAAACCGTGAGGAAAAGAAAAAAGAATTAGAAAGACTAAAAGAAGAGTTATCTAGAAAAGCATCTCAAGCAGGAACTACAAGTAATGGTAATGTTAGAGAAGTTGGTAATATTGGTAATGCTAAACCATTAATTGATTGGAGATATGTTTTAAAAGAAACAATAAAATATGATGTTGATTGGTCTTATAGGAATGCAATGGTAGAAGATGGTGTTGTAATGGCTAATCTTGAAGAAATACCTATGCCTGAAACTGAAATAGTTTTAGATACTAGTGAATCTGTTAGTGTAACATTATTAAAAAACTTCTTAAAAGAATGTAAAAATATATTAAAGCATTCAAAATTAAAAGTTGGATGTTTTGATACAGAGTTCTATGGATTTACAGAAATAAGAACAGAAGAAGATATAGATAACATGAGATTTGAGGGAAATGGTGGTACTAATTTTAATACTGCTGTTAACGCTTTTTCAAATCGTGTTGAAAATAAAATAATATTTACAGATGGTTACGCACCAATGCCAAAAAAAGCTATAGATGCAGTATGGCTTGTGTATGGTGATCGCAAAATACAACCACCTGGTGGTAAAGTGATTTATATCACTAGTGAGCAATTAAATAAACTTTATTCATTTAAAGATGATATTAAAAAATTAACAAGGAAATTATAAGGGGAGGAAAATATGAGTATTACAATTAGAGAAGTTACATTACCAACAAAAGAACAAGTTTTTAAATCCGGTTTAGATATTTTTATGACTGGAAAAGACAGAATATGTTTATTGTCTGATTTTGCAATACTAATGGGTTCATGTACTTCTGAAAATCCAAATTTCTTTCCTATTAACAGTAAAATAAATTGGTGGTATTGTTTATCAGAAAATGGAAATCGTTTTGGAAAGGTTCGTACAAGTGGTTCATACAGTACTACTTCATGTGATAAATCAAATGGTGGGATTAGACCTGTTTTAAAACTAAATTCACCTGTAATGCCTAATGAAGGTTATATTAATTCAGAGGGGTTAGTAGAAGTAGAATTTGGTGAATATCCACAATTTGCTGTTGATCCATTCTTTGGTAATACTCTTTCAGAACAACTTATGCATGGTCATTTAAAAGAGACTGGTAAAACATATACTCAAAATGCTATTTTTTCTGTAAAGGGATTAAATGCATTTGATCCAAAAGTGATAAAAGAATATGAATATAAAGGTCATAAATACGTGGTAGCAATGTCAAATACGTTTAATGATGAGCAAAAACTATCAAATGGTATGACTGCTAAATGTGGCAGCTTACATTGGATAGAAGTTGCTCCGATAAAATGGATATATGACAGGAAGTCAATGGCATTGATAAGTAAAATTGCTCTTGCTTCTGGAATTAGGCCTACTGATTCTAATGGAAAGTATCATGGATATTTTAAAACTACCGAGATGTATAGTTTCTTAAATGACTATTTTCTTAAAGAGATTGTCCATAATAAGAACAACTTAATAGAAAAGCAAGAAAGTATATCGCAGAATTCTTTTAATAGAAGAAGAAATCCATATGGATTTAACATAAACAATGTAAGTGAAGAAGATATAATAAGAGGATGTATAGAAAGTAATCTATCTGTATTTTTACATGGACCATCTTCTGAAGGTAAGAGTGCAAGAGTAAAACAAATAGATCCAGAATGTGAAATTATATATT